>JAGBGU010000051.1 GCA_017935785.1 Bacteroidaceae bacterium | reverse complement strand
CGTCCTTGAACTTGCGGCGCATGATGCGCGTGGTCATGAAGCGTTCGGGGTTCTCGGGGTCTTCGGGGCGGTCATATACGGGGAACACACGGCTGTACAGCTTGTGGTAGTCGCGGTAATATTCCTTCTCCAGCGCCTTTGACAGGAACCATTCCTTTGCCAAACGGCTGTGCTTGTGCTCGTATACGCCCCAGTTGAGCTGCCATCGGGTATAAGCCCTCAGTTCATAAAAGCCGCCGTACATCACAGGCTGGTTCAGGGCGAAGAACCCCTCGCCCCTTCCCTTGCTCATCTCAATGAGCTTGCGCTCCACCATGTATCCCTCGTGGTTGAACAGTTCCACATAAAGCACGCCGCTCATCTGCGAGGGCTGTCCGGTATTGGTCTGCCGCGTGTAGGCCGAGAACCAGATGGTGTCGCCCAGAAAATAGCAGGTATTGTCCATGTGGATGAAGACTTTTTCCTGCGGAATGCGCTGACCGAAGGCAGAGAGGCGCTCCATGTATTGGGCAAAGGGGGTGTCCTTGTACTCGTTGTTTTGCGCAAAGACTTGAATGCTGTAGGAAATCAGCAAGATTGTCAAAGTGAGAAGAATCTTCTTCATAAGCCTGTTTTTTATGGTAATACCAGAATTTATGGCACAAATATAATAGTTTAGTTTCAAAAAATCATGGGGAAATTCCCTATTTTTTTGAGGAAAATCCCTCACCCTCCGAGGAATTTCCCTATTTCATGATATTTTTCTTAAAAAAAGGCAGAATTATCCATGTTTTAACGCATACCGTTGCGATGGCCGACGCAATATAGTCCGATGGTCATCGCAACAGCATGAGTTTGCCTTCGCACCATAGTGCGTTTTTTCCTTGACAAAAGTATTGAATTGGCTGCCCCAATTCAATACTTTTGTCAAAAAAAGAAATTCGTGTACTGTTACTGTGCCCTACCCGTAGATTACTTTGGTTCTTCCTTCTCCTGGAAAAAGGAGAAATGCACGCTGCCATATATGCGTTCCTCCACAAAGCAGGGGTGAGAGGTGAAATTACTGGTTTTCCCGTGTTCCAGTACAAAAAGACCTTCGGGGCGAAGCAGGCCACGGCCCATTACACAATCAGGAATAGACTCCAACTGCGGCAAAGCGTATGGCGGATCGGCAAAAATGAAATCGAATTGCTCGCGGCAGCGGGCCAGATACTGGAATACGTCTCCGCGGACGGGAACGGCAGAGAGGTCTTGCAACTTCTCAATGAAACTGCAGATAAACTTGTAATGCAGCGGATCCTTCTCTACCGCAACCACACGGTCGCAACCGCGGCTTAGCAGTTCAAGCGTAATGCTTCCGGTGCCGGCAAAGAGGTCAAGAGCAGCAGGTGCATCGTCAAAATCAACATATCCCTGGAGCACATTGAAAAGATTCTCCTTGGCAAAGTCTGTGGTGGGGCGTGCCTTGAACGTGCGGGGCACATCAAACCGGCGTCCCTTGTATTTACCAGTAATTACTCGCATAATGTAAGGTTTTTAAGATATTTGCCCAAATGCGCAGCCAGCTCGTCGTAACCGTGAAGGACGCAACTGTCTGTGTTTGCATCCAGATTCAGTTTCTTCCATGCAAACAGTACATAATAAAGGGCGTCTGTGGGGTTGTCTGCCTGATATGTGCAGGCAAAGTGGAGCCTTCTTCGCTTGAGGACATAAACGAAGATGCCCGATGCGTTGCGGCAAACGTGGAGGCACTGTCCGGCAAAGGATTGCTTCTGTTCATTCTTGGCGGCAGACTCCAGTATGCGTCCCTGCCAACTGTGCAACTGCAGTTCAGGGAAAAGCTGCACGGCCATATTGAGCAGCTGGCTGTCTACGGCAAAGAGTTCCACAACCTCAAGATAGGGCAAAATCTCATAACAGATCTTTACCGGAGCCTGTTTGAACCTGGGGAAGGTGAGCAGGAAGATGGTGTCCGTCTCTTCGCGCTGAAACTCTTCCAGGGGAACTCTGGTTGTGGGCGCGTCCACTATCATCTCCACCTCGTCGTACTGCAGTTCCATAAGACGTTCTCTGGTGAGTGCCCTCTCCAGCACGGCATGCGGCTGCTCGCCGGGGGATACGGTCACCTGCTGTCTTTCAAATGGCTTGTTTTCCCCTTCCTTATATATATATAAAGAAAATCCATCCGTTGAAACACGGATGGATAATCTGTATGTGTTAATTTTTTTATTCCCAGTTACCCGCATTATTGTTCCAGTTGTTACCGGCATCACCAATCTTCAGACCGGCGTATGCGCCCTTGGCATCGGCTTCTTCTGCACGGTTCTGAATCAGGCGGTTACCCATTTTGCCCATGCCCTTGAGGTAGCTGCTGTCAGGAGCGTTACATTCCATAACCTGGATGATGCTTCCGGAACGGGTGGTGTTGGGGCAGGCGATAATCTCGAATGTGTCACCCATAGAGAAGGGGATGTAGCGCATAGAGTCAGCGACAAAGCCTTCTTCACGATAAAGGGAGTCAATCAGAGAAACCCAAACGGTATCACGGCGGAAATCCTGCAGGCCGTTGGCCTCAATCAACTTCATGTCACCACTGTTTACAATCATGGCAGCGGAGTCTTCGGTCAGACCCTTTTCCATTTGCTCGTCGCTAAGCACACCCTGCTTCTTTACGATGGGCAGACGGCCGTTCTTGACAAAATTAATGAGTACGTTCCAATCGGCGCAATAAACACCTTCGTGCTGGGCCTTGTAAGCCTCTTCTGCGGCACGGATTTGCAAGAGGCGTGCCTTAACCACACCTTCACGGATTTTTACTTCAGCATTGAAGTCCTGATCGTCCTGGATACTGCGCCAGCAAATGAACAAGAGGAGCAACGCGCAGACTCCCAAAATAGCATTAATTACCTTTTTCATGTTGATATTTGTCGTTTATTTTGTATATTCGCATTACAAAAGTAGAGAATATTATTCAAATTACCGATTTTTCGGGCGTTTTTTTATGAAAGTTTTATGATAACTGATGATTTAGGCTCCAAAATAAGACAAAATCTGGCTTATTTACCCACTTTTATGCAGCAAAAGGCGATAGAAGCGTGGTGTGGTTTTCTGCTGTCCCGTGCTGATAACGAAATCTTTCTGATGAAAGGTTATGCGGGTACAGGAAAATCCAGTATGGTGGGAGCCTTGGTGAAGACTTTGATTCAGTTGAAACAGAATGTCGTGTTGCTTGCCCCTACAGGTCGTGCGGCCAAGGTGATGTCGCTTTACGCCCAAGCGCCAGCCTATACCATCCATAAGCGCATTTACCGGCAGAAGACGTTTGCGGACATGGACAGTTTCCAAGCTAATGTGAATCTGAAGAGTCATACGCTTTTTATTGTGGACGAGGCGTCTATGATAGCCAATGACGGGCTGTCCGGTTCTGTGTTCGGGACGGGCCGTCTGCTGGACGACCTTGTGCATTTTGTCTATTCCTGCCAGGGCTGCCGCCTGATGCTGGTGGGCGATACGGCGCAGTTGCCTCCGGTGGGCGAAGAGGAAAGTCCGGCCCTGCGCCCCGAAATGTTACAAGGTTACGGACTCCATGTTACGGAGATTGAACTGACAGAAGTGGTGCGCCAGACTCAGGATTCGGGCATACTGTGGAACGCTACGGCACTAAGGCATCTTATCTGCCGTGACGAGGTGTACGAATTCCCCCGTGTACGGACAGTCGGATTCCCTGACATACAGTCGCTTCCCGGAACAGAACTGATTGAGGCTTTGGAAGAAAGCTATTATCGCTGCGGTACGGACCAGACAATTGTGGTGACGCGCAGTAACCGACGTGCCATACAGTATAACCAGGGCATAAGAGGGCGCATCCTGGGTTATGAGGAAGAGCTATCCGGCGGCGATCTTCTGATGGTAGCCAAGAACAATTACTTCTGGTGCAAGGACAACAAGGACATGCCCTTTATCGCCAACGGTGATGTGGCGGTAGCCAGGCGCTTCAGGAACGAGCGCACGCTTTACGGGTTCCGTTTTGCCGATGCGACACTGCAGTTTCCCGATTACAACGACCTGGAACTTGACGCCATTGTTCTGCTGGATACGCTTAGGAGCGAAGCGTCTGCCCTTACCCGTGAGGAACAGGAACGGCTTTTCCAAAACGTGTGGGATGATTATCCTGAGATAACCAACAGGCAGCAACGGGGCAGGAAGATTAAGGAAGATTCCTATTACAACGCTTTGCAGGTGAAGTATGCCTATGCCGTTACCTGTCACAAGGCACAGGGCGGACAATGGCAGCGCGTTTTCATAGATCAGGGCTATGTGACGGAAGAGACACTCTCGCCCGACTATTTCCGATGGCTCTATACCGCCATAACACGCGCCACGGAGAAAGTGTTTCTGGTGAATTGGCCCGAAAATCAGCTTGCAAATACGGAATAAAACCGTTCCGCCCTTAATTTTACTCCTGATAATTTGCTCAATCCCCTACTAATCCGTAAATTTGTTGTGTGAATCCATAAATGGAAACAGATTTTTGCCCATGAAAATATCAATCTTTTAAATTATAATGTGTATGAAAAAAACATTCAGTGTGCTGACGGGCCTTGCCATGGCAATGGTGCTCGTTATCTTATCCGGTTGCGGAGCAAAAGACGCATCCGAAGTGGGGCAACGCATTGACGCCCTTGACGATTCGGCATGGGATGCCTCCATCTGGCTTTCTGTAGTGGATGCCCCAATCATTACGGACAACAACATTGAGCGTGCCGCCGATGGTGCAAGTTGGTTTGTGTCCACCGTGAAGAATGACCAGAAGGTGACTTCCGCAAAATGGATGACAGCCGGACTTGGTGTATTCCAACTGTATCTGAACGGAAAGATTGTAGGAGCGGAAGTACTGAAGCCCGGATTTACAGACCCCTTCAAGACCAAACTTTCGTTTACCTATGACATAACCGACGCTTTCCAGTGCAAGGCTGGGGCGGAGAACGTGCTCGCGGCACAAGTTACACCCGGATGGTGGGGCGACAAGATTGTAACCCCTGGCGGAAACAAGGGCACTTATGGCACCAAGTGCGCCTTCCGCGGAGTGTTGGAACTGACTTATGCCGACGGAACAACCAAACTTTACGGTACGGATCTTGAGAATTGGAAAGCCGGTATTGCCGGTCCTGTAAAGCATGCCGCAATCTTTGACGGTGAAGAATATGATGCCCGCGAAAAGATGGGATATGACTGTGTGGAAACACTCTCTACCCCAGAACAGAACAAGGAGTTCCGCGGAAAGATATTCCCCACAAACGGAGCGGAAGTGTATATGCGCCATGATCTGACCCTCAGTCCTGTAAAGGCCTATATCTGGAACGGTGTGGAAGGAGAAAAGGAAAATGAATTTGGAAAGGTAATCATTACCAAGGAATTCAATCCCGGTGAGCCGATGACGCTGAAAGAAGGCGAAACTTTGGTTGTAGACTTTGGACAGAACTGCGCCGCCGTGCCTTCTTTCCAGTTCAAGGCCAATGAGGGAACTGTGCTTACCTGTCTGCCCGGCGAACTACTTAACGATGGCAACGGAGCCAGAAGCCGTGGCATGGACGGTCCGGAAGGAAGCGTACACCGTGAGAATCTGCGTGCGCATAAAAACTGCTTCCGTCTGACCTATACCTTCGCCAACACCGAAGACTTTGTGTCATATCATCCCTACTGCACATTCTTTGGCTACCGTTTTGTTTCCATTACCGCCACTGACGAGGTGACCATCAAGTCTATCGCCTCTATTCCCGTGACTTCCATTGCCAAGGATATAGAGATAGGAACTATTACAACCGGTAATGATTTGATAAACAAACTTATCTCCAACACTTACTGGGGACAACTGTCCAACTATCTGTCAGTGCCCACAGACTGCCCGCAGCGCAACGAACGTCTGGGCTGGACGGCTGACACGCAGGTGTTTACCGAAACCGGTTCTTTCTTTGCCAATACGGAACGCTTCTTCCACAAGTGGATGCGTGACATGCGCGACAGCCAGAATCAATTGGGCGGATTCCCCGGAGTGGCTCCTCGTGCCCAGTATGGAAATGAGAAGATGCGTCTGGGATGGGCCGATGCCGGTATCATTGTGCCCTGGACCATATGGAAGCAGTTTGGCAACACACAGATTGTGGAGGAAAACTGGGACGCCATGGACAAATTCATGAACCATATCAACGAAACAAAGTACAACCACGAAACCCTGCGCGGAGAAAACGGGAACTATCAGTGGGCAGACTGGCTCAGCTATGAACCTTTGGAGAGCAGCAGCGGACTGGCCTTCTCTCCTGAAGGCCCGTTGCCCGACGCACTGGCATACTGGAACTACCTGAGCGCATCCTACTGGGTTATTGACGCAACCATGATGAGCGATATGGCTGCCGCTACCGGCCGCGATGCAGACAAGTACAGCGAAATGGCCGATTCGGCAAAGGCATACATCAAGGAGAACTTCCTGAATCCTGACGGAACCTTCAAGACTGCCATTCTCAATACCATGCAGACTCCCGCACTCTTTGCATTGAAAAACAATCTGGTTGACGGCGAGGCAAAGGCCGGAATGATTACTCGCTTGCGTGAGAACTTCAAGCAGCACGACAACTGTCTGCAGACCGGTTTCCTGGGAACATCCATCCTTATGGCCACTCTTACTGATAACGGCATGACGGACATTGCCTACGAACTGCTCTTCCAACGTAAGAATCCCAGCTGGCTCTATTCTGTGGACAACGGCGCAACTACTATTTGGGAACGTTGGAACAGCTATATGCTGGATAAGGGAATGGGACCCCGTGGCATGAACAGCTTCAACCACTATGCCTACGGATGCGTATGTGAATGGATTTGGGAAACTGCTGCCGGTATAGCATCTGACCCAGCTGATCCCGGATTCAAGCACATTATCATGAAACCCATACCTGACAAGCGCTTGGGTCATGTCACAGCCGAGTACAACTCTGCCGCCGGTCTTATTAAGAGTGCATGGAAGTACGAGGGTGACATCTGGACATGGGAATTCACCATCCCCGAAGGCGCAACGGCAAGCGTGACTCTTCCTGGAGAAACTGAAGTGAAGACATACGAGGCTGGAACTTACAAGATTAGCAAGTAAGAAACTACTTGGTCAACTTAAAACAATAGCAGCAATCATTTCGTTGAGAGTGATTGCTGCTATTGTGGTCTATAGGGGGCGGATTTCCCCCAACCTTAGGTTTACCGTTTAATAATGGCACGCAGATGACGCCAATGCGACAGATTACCGCAGATTTATTTTTTTGACAGAGGGACAAAAGGACCTATTTTTCTTTTGATTCTTCTATATAACAGCCCAAAGAGACGGTCATGCTGACCATACCTTATATAATTAAAGATGTTTTCGATGAGCGAAGGCGAATAACTCGTTTCAGCATCTCACTGCGAGCCTTTACTTACCCCCTTCCCTCGGTGAGATCCTGAAACAAGTTCAGGATGACTTTGGGAGGTTCTTGTTATTTCTACACCCATTTTGG
>JAGBGU010000050.1 GCA_017935785.1 Bacteroidaceae bacterium | reverse complement strand
GTGGTATTCAAGCATATCCCACACATTTGCCGTCTGCAAAGACGGCTGTGAACTATGTGTCTCATAAAAACTTATGTCCTTATGTTCTTTTGTCGAAAAAACTCAAAGCTGATTGCTCATAATGTTCTTCTGTCAAAAAAACATAATCCGTATGCCATCAAAATTCTTTACAAAACCGTATTTCTGTAGAAATCCAGCTGGAAAGTCAAAAGTGCCCAGTTGGAAAATTTTTATTTCCCTGTTGGAAAATTATTTTTTTCCTGTTGGAAAATCAAAATTTCGCAGTAGGGCAAAACAGGGCGGCTTTTTAGGTTTGTTTTTGAACTATATTAAGCGGTTTTTGTTCATTTTGAAACCAATATACAGTTTATGGACAAAAGTAATAATATTTGACATTGAGCGACGAGCGATGAGCGGTGAGTTGCGAGTTTTAGATTAGACACAAGTATTGAATTGGCTTTTCCAAAATGGGGGTATAAATAACAAATGCCTCCCAAAGTCATCCTGAACTTGTTTCAGGATCTCACCGAGGGAAGGGGGTAAGTAAAGGCTCGCAGTGAGATGCTGAAACGAGTTCAGCATGACCGTCTCTTTGGGCTGTTATATAGAAGAACAAAAGAGACATATTTTGAACGATGGGTCGCGAGCAATGAGCGGTGAGTTGTGAGTAGTGGGTTGTGACATAAGCTCATGTTGCTGACGGGGACAAAATGAAATGTGGGATGCATTGTTGAAAATGCATCCCACTGTCTCACGCCGAATCAGTCCAACTGTTATTCTACAACGCTGAACTCATCTTTTCCTACGCTACAAAGCGGACAAACCCAATCTTCGGGTATATTCTCGAAAGCGGTTCCGGGTTCAACACCATTGTCGGGGTCACCGGCTACGGGATCATATTCATATCCGCATACATCGCATACATACTTTTTCATAAAATACTCCTTCCTTTATTTATAATTATTATACTATACATTATTATATTATTATATATGCACGTGGAGATTCGCTTGCATATCTTTTGCAAATATAGCAATTTTTTTCCATAAACGGAATCAGAGAATATGGATTTTATGTTTTTTTAAGTGTTTTTAGCAAGTGTAAAAAGAATGGCATAATACCGACAATCATCCCTATGACAGGAAGCAGAACACATAATTGCCAATCATAAATGCACAAAAAACATCAAAATGTGCATAAAATGGCAATATTTTATGTGAAATTCTTGCACGTTTCCATAAATTGTCGTTACTTTGCAAGTTGAAAACGAGAAATATACTTAGTATTATTTATTTTAATTTTGAAAATTATGTCTGAAATTGAAGCTAAAGTAAAAGAGATTATCGTAGACAAGTTGGGTGTTGATGAGGCTGAAGTTACTCCCGAAGCATCTTTCACCAATGACCTGGGCGCAGATTCTCTGGACACCGTGGAACTGATTATGGAATTCGAAAAGGCTTTCGAAATTACCATTCCCGATGACAAGGCTGAGAAGATTTCAACCGTAGCTGACGCTATTGCTTTCATCGAGGCTAACAAGTAATTTTTTACTCTCTACTGTTTCTTAGTTTATAATGGAACTGAAAAGAGTCGTTGTTACCGGTATCGGAGCTATTACGCCATTGGGAAATTCTGTAGAGGAAACTTGGCAGAATATGCTGAATGGCGTGAGCGGCGCCGGACCTATCACCCGTTTTGATACAACACAGTTCAAGACCCAGTTTGCCTGTGAGGTAAAAGACTTTAAGCCGGCCGACTTTGGTATTGACCGCAAGGAGGCCCGTAAGATGGACCTTTATTGCCAGTATGCATTGGCTGGAGCCATTCAGGGTATTAAGGACTGTGGTATCGACTTGGATAAGGCTGACAAGAACCGTATCGGAGTTGTGTATGGTGTGGGTATTGGCGGTATGATTACCTTTGAGGAGGAAGTGGGCAACTGGTCGCGTACAGGAAGTACCATCGGCCCTAAGTTCAGCCCATTCTTCATCCCAAAGATGATTGCTGACATCTGCGCCGGACAAATCTCCATCATGTATGGTTTCCATGGCCCCAACTTTATCACATCTTCAGCCTGTGCATCTTCTTCAAATGCGCTGGCCGAGGCTTTCAACCTGATTCGTCTGGGCAAGGCCGACATGATTGTGAGCGGTGGAGCAGAAGCAGCCATTCTGCCCAGCGGAGTTGGCGGTTTCAATGCCATGCACGCCCTGAGCACCCGTAACGACGAACCGGAAAAAGCAAGCCGCCCCTTTAGCGCAAGCCGCGACGGCTTTGTAATGGCGGAAGGCAGCGCCTGTCTGATTCTTGAAGAATTGGAGCATGCCAAAGCGCGCGGAGCCAAGATTTATGCCGAGATGGCAGGTGCAGGAATGAGTGCAGACGCATACCATCTGACAGCAACCCACCCCGAAGGACTGGGTGCCATGCTGGTTATGAAGAATGCGCTGGAGGATGCAGAAATGCAACCAGAGGACATTGACTACATCAATGTTCACGGAACCTCTACACCTGTCGGTGACATTTCCGAAGCAAAGGCCATCAAGAACTTGTTTGGCGAACATGCCTACAAACTGAACATCAGTTCGACCAAGAGCATGACCGGACACCTTTTGGGTGCGGCCGGAGCCGTAGAAGCCATGGCAAGTGTGCTATCCGTGCAAAACGACATTGTGCCTCCCACCATCAATCATGATGATGAGGACCGCGATGAAGAAATCGACTATAACATGAACTTTACGTTCAATACAGCTCAGAAGCGTACCGTGCGTGCTGCCATGAGCAATACATTCGGTTTCGGAGGACACAATGCCTGCGTAATCTTCAAAAAGTACGCCGAATAAAATTGTGACGTATAAAAACCTGATAACAGCGATAAAGTTGCCCTTCTGCAAAGATAGACAACTTTATCGCTATTTTTATTCTGTCCTGGGATTCTATCCTAATCATATAGAACTGTACAAACAGGCACTCATGCACAAGTCTGCCGCGGTTAAAAAGCCGAATGGCAAACAGCTGCATAATGAACGCCTAGAATTTCTGGGCGACGCCATTCTGGAGGCCGTTGTAAGTGATATCCTCTACCGCCGTTTCAGCAAACAACAGGAGGGTTTCCTTACTGTTACCCGGAGCAATATTGTAAAACGCGAGACATTGGGCCAGATTGCCATAAAGATGGGGCTGGACCGCTTGTTGCAGACTTCCTGTGGGCATCAAAACCACAATAGTTATCTGGAAGGAAACGCTTTTGAAGCTGTCATCGGAGCCATCTATCTGGACCAGGGTTACAAACAGTGCGTGAAGTTTGTGAAGGAAAAGATGCTGAAGCCATACATCAACTTGGACAAGATGGCATACAAGGACGTCAATTATAAGAGCAAACTTCTGGAATGGGGCCAAAAGTATAAGTTCCGCGTCGTTTTTGAACTTTTGTCGGATGGCAAGGATGAAACCGGAGCACAGATTTTCCAAAGCCAGGTAAGGATTGCAAATATAGTTTGCGGAGCCGGAACCGGATTCTCCAAAAAAGAGAGCCAGCAGATGGCGTGTAAAAGCACACTGGCCGCCTTGAAAGAAAATAAGGAACTGTTTGCTCAGATAGAAAGCGCATACCTTGCAAGCCAGGAACTCAACCGGGAAACATCCGCTCAACCAGAGGAATAGCATAAATTAGGGTTAAAATCTGTGTATTTTTCGATTATATGAAAAGTTTGCAGTAATTTTGTAACCAAATGCATTAAGAAAGGATGAGTCTTACCCAAATCATACGACCGTTTTTGCTTAAACGGCTCCATGCGCTTGACCTGTACACCAGCCGGGCGGAAGACTTGCAGCGCAATGCCTTGCAGCGCCTGGTAGACCGGGCGGCTGGCACGCAGTGGGGAGAACAGCATAACTATGCCCGTATCCGTTCATACGAGGACTTTGCCAAAAGTCAGCCCGTACACACATACGAGGAACTTAAAGGATACATAGACCGCATGCGCCAGGGCGAAAAGAATCTGCTGTGGCCCGGAGTGGTAAAGTGGTATGCCAAAAGCAGTGGCACCACAAACGATAAGAGCAAGTTTATCCCAGTCAGCAAAGACGGGCTGAAGGATACGCATTACCGCGGCGGAACGGATGCCGTGGTATGGTATCTGAGAAACAACCCCCAAAGCCGCATATTCGATGGCCGGGCTTTGATCTTAGGCGGTAGCCATGCCCCTAACTACAACCTCAAGAGTAGTCTTGTGGGCGACCTGAGCGCCATCCTTATTGAAAACATCAATCCTTTGGTGAATCTGGTGAGGGTACCCGCCAAGGCAACAGCTCTGCTTAGCGACTTTGAAGTAAAACGCGACCGCATTGCCCGGGAGGCTCTGCGCAAGAACGTAACCAATCTGAGCGGTGTACCCAGCTGGATGCTCTCGGTGCTTAATCGTGTGATGGAACTTTCGGGTGCTTCGGTCTTGCAGGAGGTATGGCCTAATCTGGAAGTGTTCTTCCACGGCGGAGTGGCTTTCACTCCATACCGAGAACAGTATAAACGTCTGATTACAAGCCCGGGAATGCACTACATGGAAACGTATAACGCTTCAGAAGGCTTCTTCGGGCTGCAGGACGACCCCTCCGATGCCGCCATGAGCCTGATGCTGGATTACGGTGTGTTCTATGAGTTCATACCCATGGACCAGATTGAAAGTCCCAATCCCGAAGTGGTTCCTTTATGGGGTGTGGAACTTAACCGCAACTATGCCATGGTAATCAGTACCAGCAGCGGACTGTGGCGTTATATGATAGGCGACACGGTGAGCTTTACGCAAAAGGATCCTTACAAGTTTGTCATTACCGGCCGTACAAAGTTCTTTATCAATGCCTTTGGCGAAGAGCTGATAGTCGATAACGCCGAAAAAGGTCTGCAGGCAGCCTGCAAGGCCACCGGAGCTCAGGTGCTGGAATATACCGCAGCTCCCGTATACATGGACCAGAACGGAAAATGCCGTCACCAATGGGTTGTCGAATTCGCCAAACAGCCGGACGACCTGGGCAAATTTGCACAAGTGCTTGACCAGACCTTGCAGCAGATCAACTCGGACTATGAAGCCAAACGCTATAAGGATATTACTCTGCAGCCGTTGGAAATAATTGTCGGCAGGGAAGGCTTGTTTAACGACTGGCTCAAGTCAAAGGGAAAACTGGGCGGCCAGCACAAGGTGCCACGCCTGAGCAACAAAAGGGAACACATAGAAGAAATATTAGCATTGAACTCATGAGGTACACCCCCATTACAATACTGACACTCGCTACGCTGACTTGCATTGCCTGTGCAAGCATCGGTAACCCTGACGGCGGACGCTATGACGAAGAACCGCCTGTGGTGGTGCAGTGCTTCCCCAAGGACAAGTCCACACAAAATGACAAGAAAAAGCTGAGTATACTGTTCAACGAATTCGTGAAACTGGAAAATGCAAACGACAAGGTGGTTGTCTCTCCGCCACAGATCGAAGCGGCGAATGTCAGGGCAGACGGAAAGCGCATCAAGATAGACCTCTTTGACGATTTGCTGGAGAACACAACCTATACCATCGATTTTAGCGATGCCATTGAGGACAACAACGAGGGTAATCCCATGGGTAATTACACCTACTCTTTCAGTACGGGAGAAACCATTGACACCATGGAGATTTCGGGTACGGTGCTTAATGCAGAAGACCTGGAACCGGTAAAAGGCATTATGGTGGGACTATATCCGGCTGACAGCACTTTCAGCGATACGCTTTTTACCACCATGCCAATGACCCGTGTTTCGCGTACCAACGGCAGCGGAAGATTTGTGATAAAAGGAGTAAAGCCGGGAAAATATTATGCCTATGCACTGAAGGATGCCGACGGAAACTATATCTTCAACCAGAAAAGCGAGGCTGTGGGATGGGACACCACCCTGCTCATAACCTCCAGCAAGCCAGACATCCGCATGGATACCATCTGGCGCGACACTACCCGTTACGACTCTATCCGCGTAGTACCCTATACCCATTATCTGCCGGACGATGTGGTTATCCGTCTTTTCCTTGAGGGGGGGCAAGACCAGCATCTACTCAAGACGGAACGTCCTGTGCCAGAATATTTCACGCTGTATTTTACCGCACCCTCCGACAGCCTTCCCCTTATTAAGGGAATCAATTTCGATGAGAAATGCCTGGTGCCGGAATACAGCCAACATTATGATACCATAACCTATTGGGTAACGGATACCATGTTCAGCTACCAGATTGACACCCTGGCCATGACACTGACCTATATGGAGACAGACACCACGGGAACGCTGGTGCAGCGGACGGATACTTTGGAAATGGCTTCCAAACTGACTCGCGAAAAACAACGCAAGGAACAGCTCAAACAAATTGAAGAATGGAACAAGGACAGGGAGAAGAAGGCCAAGAAAGCCAAGACACCGCTTCCATACGAGGAAAATCCTTATGAAAGAACATACCTGACCATGACCGGAAAACCGGCCGGCAGTATAGACCCCAACCAGAATATCCTTTTTACGGCCAGCGAGCCTGTCGCCAGGATAGATACGTCCAAGATCCACTTCTTCCAGAAACAGGATTCCAACTGGATACCCACTCCTTTCCTGTTCCTCCCTGTCGAAGGGCGGAAGAAGGAATACATCCTCTATGCCGAGTGGCAGCCAAAGGAACAGTATAGCTTCCAGGTGGACTCGGCAGCCATAACCAGTATCCTGGGTAATATAAACAAGCCCATAAAGCAAGAGTTCCGTGTACGTGACCTGGACGAATACGGCGCCCTTTTCATCCGGGCCATCGCCCCTGGCGATACGGCTTTGGTCATCCAACTCCTTGGACGCAGCGACAAGCCTGTCAGACAACTTCGTGCAGATAAGGACGGCAGGGCCGACTTCTTCTACCTGAAGCCGGGAGAGTTTTTCCTCAGATGCTTCATAGACAGGAACGGGAATGACAAATGGGATACGGGCAATTATGCCGAAGGCCTGCAGCCAGAGGAAGTGTTCTATTTCCCTAAACCCATAGAAGTGAAGGCTAAATGGGATATTGAACAGGACTGGAACATCCGGAGCATAGAGACATGCAAACAGAAACCGCTGGAGATAACCAAACAGAAACCGGACAAGAAAAAAGACATAAAGAGCAGAAACCGCGAGCGTGAGGAAGAAAAAAAGAAGGGACGCTCCGGCAGCAGTTCAAGTCAGAGCAGCGGCAGCAGTAGCTTTGGCCGCACACCCGGGTTCAGATAATTAAGCATAATCCATAACAAACAAAACTATATCCATTTATGAAAAGGCTTTTTTTAATTGTTTTTGTGCTGGTGTCAGGTGGCATCATGCCTGTGTTGTCGCAGTGTAAAATGCAGAATACCGCATTTTCGGACAATGAAACACTTGAGTACACGCTACACTTCAACTGGAAGTTCATCTGGCTGAAGGCAGGAACCGCCACCATGACCACAACGCGTTCCAGCTGGGATGGAAAGGATTGTTACAAAAGCCATCTGATTACACGCACCAGCAAAAAGCTGGACAAGTTCTTCGCCATGCGCGATACGCTGCTCAGCGTCATAAGCACGGACATGCTTCCCTTGTATTACCGCAAGGCTGCCAACGAAGGCGGCAAGTATTATGTGGATCAGGTGTGGTACGACCGCCATGGCGGCAATACGCTCCTGAAGCAGCATTACCTCAGCCGCAAAGGGATAGGCCGGGACACGTCGCACGTCAGCAGGGAATGTGTCTATGACATGATGAGCATGATGCTTTGCGCCCGCTCTTTCGATGCCTCCCGGTTCAAACCCGGCGACAAGATGGTATTCCCCATGGCAGACGGCCGTAAAGTGGAATCCACCACGTTGGTCTATCGCGGCAAAAAGAACTTCAAGATGGATGAGACGGATGTGACATACCGCTGCCTGGTCTTTTCCTTTGTGGAATATGAAGGCAAGAAAGAGAAGGAAATCATAACATTCTACATTACCGATGATGACAATCACATGCCCGTAAGGCTCGATATGTTCCTGAGGTTTGGCACGGCCAAGGCCTTCCTGTCCGGTGCTGAAGGGTTGCGTAATCCGTCCACTTCCATCATCAGATAAGGGTAGCCCTAAAAAAATGCCGGGGGATTTTTGTTTATCTCTCGCGTGTGCTTTTTAGTCGCGGATGCGCCTTAACAAAACTAAACAGTGTATAAAATTTGTTAAAAGAATAGGGCGTAAACGAATTTTCTTTAATTCATTCGGATATATTATTGTACATTTGCAATGAATGTAAGCGGAAATCGTCGCAATCAATACGCAAAATAACAATAAATTTTGAAAATAATACAAGGACATGAGCACAAACAAATTTTTAACCAAATCCGAATTCCAAGTCATGCTGATACTTTGGAGCCTTCCCGGCAAGGGAGGTTTTACACATGACATCCTGGCGCTTTTTGAAGACCCGAAACCTGCGTATACCACGCTTGCTACTTTCTTGAAGATCCTGACCAAAAAGGGATTTGTAAAGTCCAAGAAGGTAGGTGCTATGCTATATTATGTACCCCTTATAAGTAAGGAAGCCTATTGCAAACAGGTAATGGAAAAGGCACAGGCCGACTATTTTGAAAACGACCCTGTACAATTCATCCGGTTCATTGCCGAGAACAACAAGCTTACTGATGAGCAGAAGCAAGCAGCCAAGGAAATTTTAGGATAAGAAACCTGCAGACTTCAGGATGCGGAATAATCCTGAAACTTGCCACAATGAAAAGCGGAGAAGGGACAGCCTTTCCCGCTTTTTCCGTATGGACATTATGTTTTATCGGCGATTTGGCAAGTCTGCTTCGCAAAACCGTAAAAAAGTCAAAAAACAGGACAAAACGAACGTAAATAAATTTTAATTTGCTTCGATGGTTCAAAAGAAATGCGTACCTTTGTATCGTCCAAAGAATGGGCGCTTTAGTAACTGAAGTCAATTTAACAACAAACCGTATAAAACTTATTTATTTTATCACAAGATGGCAACATTAGATTTAACACAGTATGGCATCACCGGTTCAACCGTGATTGCACACAACCCCTCTTATGAGCAGTTGTTCGCAGAAGAAACCAAGGCTGGCCTTGAGGGTTATGAGAAGGGACAGAACACCGAGCTTGACGCAGTTAACGTTATGACCGGCGTTTATACCGGACGTTCTCCCAAAGACAAGTTCATCGTTATGGACGAGAACTCAAAGGATACCGTATGGTGGACTTCTGATGACTATAAGAACGATAACAAGCCCATTTCTGAAGAAACATGGGCAACACTGAAGGATATCGCCAAGAACGAGTTGTCTAACAAGAACCTGTATGTGGTTGACTGCTTCTGCGGTGCCAACGCTGACACCCGCATGGCCGTTCGCTTCATCGTTGAGGTTGCTTGGCAGGCTCACTTCGTTACCAATATGTTCATCCGCCCCACAGCCGAGGAACTGGCTAACTTTGAACCCAATTTCGTTGTTTACAACGCTTCAAAGGCAAAGGTAGAGAACTGGAAGGAACTGGGTATCAACTCTGAGACCTGTGTGGCTTTCAACATTACCAGCCGCGAACAGGTAATTATCAACACCTGGTATGGTGGTGAAATGAAGAAGGGTATGTTCTCAATGATGAACTATTACCTGCCCCTGCAGGGTATCGCTTCTATGCACTGTTCTGCCAACTGCGATATGAACGGCGAGAACACCGCTATCTTCTTCGGTCTCTCAGGAACCGGTAAGACCACCTTGTCTACCGACCCCAAGCGTCGTCTTATTGGTGATGACGAGCACGGATGGGACGACAACGGCGTGTTCAACTTCGAAGGCGGTTGCTATGCAAAGGTTATCGGTCTGTCTAAGGAACACGAACCCGACATCTACGGTGCAATCAAGCGCAACGCTCTGCTCGAGAACGTAATCGTTTCTGAAGAAGGAGTAATCGACTTCAACGACAAGAGCGCAACCGAGAACACCCGCGTGTCCTACCCCATTGACCACATCAACAACATCCAGCCCGGAAGCTCTGCTCCCGCAGCCAAGAACGTAATCTTCCTGTCTGCAGACGCATTCGGCGTACTGCCTCCCGTATCAATCCTGACTCCCGAGCAGACCCAGTATTACTTCCTGAGCGGCTTCACCGCCAAGTTGGCTGGTACAGAGCGCGGTATCACTGAGCCCACTCCCACCTTCTCTGCTTGCTTCGGCCAGGCATTCTTGGAGCTGCACCCCACAAAGTACGCTCAGGAGCTGGTTAAGAGAATGGAGAAGAGCGGTGCCAAGGCATACTTGGTGAACACCGGTTGGAACGGTACCGGCAAGCGTATCTCAATTCCCGATACACGCGGTATCATCGACGCTATTCTGGACGGTTCTATCCTGAAGGCTGAGACCAAGAAGATTCCTATGTTCGACTTCGAGGTTCCCACCGCTCTGCCCAACGTAAATCCCGCTATTCTTGACCCCCGCGACACCTACGAGTGCGCTTGCCAGTGGGAAGAGAAGGCTAAGGACTTGGCAGCCCGCTTCATCAAGAACTTCGCCAAGTACACCACCAACGAAGCCGGTAAGGCCCTCGTTGCTGCTGGTCCTCAGCTGTAATATTCAAGGTACAGACCTTAGATGTTATATTAGACGGTTCTCCTTCGGGGGAACCGTTTTTTATTGAATCAGCAACTTATACTACGCTCATCGCCAAAAAAACATGCCCTTTTGTTCTTCTATATAACAAATGACGATAGCCCAGAGTAGATGGTCATCCTGACCATACCTCATTCAAAAAATATAAGATGTTTTCGATGAGCGAAGGCGAATAACTTGTTTCAGGATCTGTCCGCGGAGAAGGACAAGAAAAGGCTCGCGGTGAGATGCTGAAACAAGTTAACTTTGTTCAATTTGCTCACG
>JAGBGU010000049.1 GCA_017935785.1 Bacteroidaceae bacterium | reverse complement strand
GATAAGATTAACTATTAGAAGTCAACCCCCAAATTGAATGATGGTGGTAAGGCCCAGATGGTTGAAAAAGGAATAGCAAAGCAGAGGCCCGTCAGGACCTCGGTGGGCTATCAGGAGTAAACTACGCCGCCAGATTGTAAGGTTGCCTAGACTTCTCTAAAGCAAAGATGAGCCGTACCAGTTTCTTGGCCGCGTGGGAAATTGCAACATTGTAGTGCTTGCCTTCTGCCCGTTTTTTGGCAAGGTAAGCGGCAAAGGTGGGATCCCACAGGCAGACATACTTAGCGGCGTTGTAAATGGCATAGCGAAGATATCGTGAGCCTCGCTTTTCCATGTGTGGATAGCAATTTATGAGCTGCCCGGATTGGTAGGTGGAGGGTGAGAGACCGGCATAGGCAAGCAGTTTGTCTGGAGATTCAAAGCGGGAAAAATCACCGACTTCGGCAAGGATCATGGCTCCCATACGGTAGCCAATCCCGGGGATCGTGGTAATGGGAGAGTGTATCTCATCCATAATGGTTTGAATCGCTGTCTCGATTTCCTCAATTTCCGCATCCAGTTCACGGATCAAGCGGATGGTATGCTGCAATTCAAGGGATTTGGCAGGCATTCTGGAGCCAATAGAATTTCTTGCGGCGTCCCGGATCTCCACAGCCATGTCCCGTCCGTAACGGCCTCTGGAGGCATCTGACAGAAGATATTTCAGTCTGGTCAGATGCGCACCTGCAGCCTGAACGGCACCGGGAAATTCTTCCAGCAAAGCATAGATAGAAGCCCCGTGGAGAGTCGGAACCAACTTTTCAAGTTCGGGAAACAGGATGCATACCAGTCTGGAAACAGAGCTTTTCAGCTTAGCGCGTTCTTTCACCTTATTAAAACGGTACCTGGTTAGTGACTTTAGTTCCTCGTTGTGGTATGCTGTGTCCGTGTAGGGCTTGAGGCCTATGTCGGACAGAAGCATAGCTGCAATTGTGCGTGCATCCACACGGTCAGTCTTTGTTTTTCTTAGGCTGAGACATTTCCGGTACAGATTGGTGCGCAAGGGATTCAAGACATAGGTGGCCAGACCGTTGTCAAGCAGAAACCCAAGGATGTTGTAGCTGTAATGGCCGGTTGCCTCAAGTCCTACTTTTATAATGTCCTGAGGGGTGGTGCAGTCACGAATCGTTTGTAGCAGACAGTTGAAGCCATCCATATTGTTGGGGATGGTGAACACATCCGCCAGAACTTCGCCTTCTGAGTTGAGAATGAAGCAGTCGTGCTTGTCTTTTGCAACATCAATGCCAACAGAAACTACCATGATGAAAACCTCCGATGGAAAGATTGTGATGCTGTATCCACAGAACACTTTGCTCTTGTAACCTTGTTCCACATAAACCGTCTGGCGGTATTTAACTGATTAACAAAACTGCAAAGGGCTGTGGTTGGAACCTTATCGAAACCATCTGGTGGTAGGTAAAATATACCAATCCACAGCATCTCTTACAGTGTAGCACAGCCTTTGGAACGGGGCTCTAATAACTACTACTCTATAATACAAGGTACAATAAGTTGCGCAAATTGAAAACCGCACAAAAGAAGACATAGGGTTTGGAAATGCCAAGTTCGCTGGCAACTTCCTCTGCCCGTACAAACAATTCCTGTGTCATAGTGTCACCTTCTTATTGATGATTCGCAAATATGTTAATATCCACGCCATTATTATACATTAGCATAAATGTTAATGTAAAGAATTTATTTCGCTTTTTTGTTAATATTTATCTTGCGTATTTCGCAAATTTGCGCTATACTGTTTTCAAAGGCGGTGGTATGAATGACAGTAGGAGATAAGATCAAGAAAATCCGTACCTTTCGAGGTATGACGCAAAAGGAACTGGGCGTTGCCATCGGACTGGAGGAAAAGGGCGCGGATAATCGCGTTGCCCAGTACGAAACGAATTACCGTGTTCCGAAGAAAGACATGCTGAACAAAATCGCGGAGGTCTTGCGCGTAGACCGTCAGAACTTCTATACAGATGCTCCGGGGTGCGCAGAGGACTTTATGCGGACGTTCTTCTGGTTGGACGAGGATAGTCCGGGTTCCATCCGACTGTTTCAGCTTGTCCGCAATCCGGGCAAAGAACGAAACGGGGATGATACCATTGCAAAGTACAACGACAGCGACGAATGGCCCGTTAGCCAGCCAGTGGGAATGTACTTCCAATATGGTCTTGTCGATGAGTTCATGCAGGAATGGCTGCTGCGCCAACAGGAGCTTCATACGGGGCAGATCACGTGGGAGGAATACTTTGAATGGAAACTGAACTGGCCGCATACCTGCGATGACAGCAAAGAGCGCAAGGAATATATTCCTTGGAAAAAGAAATAAGACAAGCAAAAAACCGTCCTGCTGAATTTGTCATTCAGCAG
>JAGBGU010000005.1 GCA_017935785.1 Bacteroidaceae bacterium | reverse complement strand
ATGATGTTCCACCCTGAAAAGAATTGGACAACATTACATCGGTATTGATTTGTCAAATCTTTTTACCTTATCATTTATAGCATTATTAAAGGCGATAAACGTAAAATACGACACAAAAGCGGGGAAAATCCAATACCCCCCCCAAAAAAACAAGGTTTCCAGCCAACTGGGATTTAACTCCTTGCTGTATTCTTATTAGCACGTATACACCTACACAATTTTGTAAAGAATCTTTACCTGATATTTGGGCAACAAAATGTTTGCCCTTATCAGTGAAGAAGCAGTTTCTTTCTCCACCATTCCGGCAAAGGATCAGTTAACCTTTTGGCCGTTCACCTTCACGTTTTTCAGCGTAAAGTTTTCCACATAATCAACATGAAGCTCGGGTCTGTCCGATGCCGTCGCTTCAATGTTCTTGAAGGTAAAATCCTTGAGACTGTATTGGTCAAGAGCCTTCTGCACGTCAAATACAACTTTGCAGTTGAGGTTGATGTTGCTCAGCACCACGTTGGACGAGCGCGAGTAGGGCATATCCTTGCGCCCCTTCAAGTCGAAGAATTGTGTCCAGGGTTTCACATAAAGCATGCTATTAACTTTGCCGCGTATGCCCTCCACGGTGATGTACTCGTAGTTCTGTTCGGTATCCGGACGCATCTTGAGCCAAAGCATTCGCGCGGCATCCTTTACCTCGCAATTGCGCAAGACAATGTTATAGTTGTGCAGGGATTCGCTGCCACAAGTGAGCATACTATGACAGAATCCATAAGTGCAGTCCTCAATGATGATGTTGCGGTTCTCTCCGTTGTTCACGGTATCTTTGTGTGCCCAGGGTCCCTTTCCTCCTTTTAGGGCTACGGCATCGTCATTGACCGAGAAGTAGCA
Source organism: Bacteroidaceae bacterium (assembly GCA_017935785.1). GTDB lineage: Bacteria > Bacteroidota > Bacteroidia > Bacteroidales > Bacteroidaceae > Physcousia. The sequence goes on along the minus strand of JAGBGU010000005.1, from coordinate 81,157 downwards.
ACCGGTTATATGCACGTCTTTACACACGTCGATATCGATGGCATCGCTGCTGGGCGCCGGTACCGGTGCAGAAGGGGCAAATATGTGGAGCCCAGATATCTTCACTCGGTTGCACTGGTAAAGATGTGTAGTCCAAAAGGGCGAATTAACAAGACGCACGCCCTGGAGCCGCACATCGTCGCTGCCCTGAACAAACACCAGCCGCGGACGCATCTCATCAAGATTGGTGCATTGGCTGTTATACTTGCGACGAATCCAAAACTGTTTCCAATAGCGCAGGCCATTCCCGTTGATGGTACCCTCGCCCGAAAGAGTGAAGCCATCGCAACCGATGACATTTACCAAGGCAGCAAAATACTTGAGGTTCTGCCCCTCCATTCGTGTATCGATGAGTTTGAAATCGCCTATGAAATCGCTACCCTTAAGCACAGCACCTTTCTGCAGGTGCATATGCGTACCAGGCTTGAAGAAGAGCGATCCGCTGAGGAAAGTGCCCTCGGGAATCACCACCACGCCACCGCCATTGGCTGCAGCCTTGTCAATCACAGCCTGTATCTGTTTGGTCTGCAGCAGAGCGCTGTCCCGCTCCACGCCATGATCAGTGATTATGTACTGCCTGCCCAATGTCTTTACATCCACTTGCCTGGTCTTGGCAAACCATTCGGACACAGTCGTACCATCGGGCCACTTGTCCTTTGCGTTGACATACATGCTGCATAAAAGCAGAATAAGAACCGGTATTATGTACTTCCTCATCATTTTCTTGTTTTTTCAATGGACAAAGATAAACAAAATAATATGATTTTCAACAATAAACCTCAAAATACCGCATCAAAAAAGAAAATCCCTCCGAAACAGTAAAGAATTTCAGAGGGATTATTTTGATTTGCAGTAATTACTCGTCACACCGTTACGCCATGCTCATAAAGATATTCGGGAGCTATGTCTATCGTTCCGTCCTGCCAAGTAACTGTCCAACCATCTAAAGCAATGTTTCTGAACACAGACAAGTTATTCAATGGTTCAAATATGGGCTGTCCCTTGGCCAATACTTGCGCAAAATCAAACTCCTTGCACGTTCCGTTATTGAAAGTAAGATGAAGTCTGTGTCCTTCTAACACCTTGACTGCTGTAATCCAAATCAGTTCCATAATCATTCTTCTTATTCCAGTGGATTAATTTTCTTAAAATCTTCTCCACGCTGTAAACGATTCCAATTATCCATCAGTTCATCTTGATGTAAATCAAGCCATTCATAAATCATTTTCAAAGCACGTCTTGGCATTGTTCCGGTAATTGTACCGCTTGCAATGTCTATCAATGCTCTATGTTCCATGTAACGAACATGAAAATGTGGCGGATTATGCTCATTGAAGAACATCGTTATTATGATTCCATAAAATCTACATATTTCGGGCATACATCTTTTGTTTATTTTGTTTTACATTGCAAATATAGCCAATTTTTCTAAAATTATTAAGCCTGGTATAGTAAAAACTTATTCCGGCATGAAAAGCTTTGTGCTGAGATAACGTTCTCCCGTATCGGGCAGCAGTACCACAATACGCTTGCCTTTGTTCTCGGGTTGGCGGGCCAACTGCATGGCGGCATGGACGGCGGCGCCGCTGCTTATCCCAGCCATCAGACCTTCCGTTTCAATAAGCTGGCGGCCGGCACGGAACGCCTCTTCATCGGTTACGCGGATTACTTCGTCTATCAGTTTTGTATCAAGTGTGTCGGGTATGAATCCTGCGCCGATGCCCTGCAAGCCGTGAGGGCCTGCCTTTTCTCCGCTGAGCACAGCGCTTCCTGCCGGCTCCACCGCTACAATCCGCACCTTGGGATTATGCTTCCGAAGGGAGCGTGCCACACCGGTAAGCGTGCCTCCCGTACCCACTCCCGCCACAAAGATATCCACCCAGCCATCGGCATCGTGCCAGATTTCCTCGCCAGTGGTCTTTTCATGCGCCTCAGGATTGGCCGGATTGGCAAACTGTCCCAATATTACGGCTCCGGGAATGGTGCCGCACAGGCGCTGTGCCTCGTCAATGGCACCCTGCATACCCAGCGCACCGGGTGTGAGGACTAGCCGTGCACCTGACGCGCGCAAAAGGCTCTGCCGTTCCATGCTCATGGAATCGGGCATGACAATGACGGCATCGTAACCCTTTACGCGACTTATCCATGCCAGTCCCACACCGGTGTTTCCGCTGGTTGGTTCTATAATAGTTCCTCCGGGCTGAAGGATTCCCCTTGCCTCGGCATCCTCAATCATTGACAGGGCGACCCTGTCCTTTACGCTTCCGCCGGGATTGAAGGATTCCACCTTGGCCACCACTTGCGCCAAAGCCTCATACTGGACGGCCATGCGATGGAGAGAGAGTAGGGGAGTATGCCCCACAAGCTGGGTAAGATCTTGGTATATCATAATTTTTATCCACGCTTTTTAAGTACGCTGTTCAGCACCCTTACGCTACTTACCAGTTTGCCGGTACTGGTAAAGATGTCCACGTTCCAGGCATGGCTGCTACGCCCCAGATGAACCGGAGTGGCCACGGCACGAACCGTATCTCCGTCCATGGCGGAAGATACATGGTTGCCGCTAACCTGCATTCCCACCACATATTCATCCGGTTGGCAGGCAATCATGGATCCCAGTCCGGCAAGCGTTTCCGCAAGAGCCAGGCTGGCGCCACCCGCCAGAATGCCGAAAGGCTGGCGCGTACGGTGATCCACCGGCATGGTAGCCTCTACGCGTTCAGGACTTGCAAAGGTATATTGTATGCCCAGAGTACCCATCATTGTGCCAGCCGACTGTGCATTGAGCACATCCAATGGGATTTCGGTTTTCCTTACTTCCTCCACTATGGCCTTTTCTATGGCAATGGCAGCTCCGTCCTCATCGTTCGTAAGGGTTATTTGGTCGGCACAATGCTTTACGCCTTCCAGGGCATTTCCCATAGCGATGCCCGTTCCGGCCTGCTGCAGCATGGCCACATCCGCCGTACCGTCGCCAATGGCCAGCACATCGGACAGGCTGATGCCCAGTTTCTGCACCAAGGCGCTCATGGCATATGACTTGCCCACCTGATAGCCCACAATTTCCAGGTAGTAGGGATTGCTGTGGATGGTGTCCATAGCACCGCTCATGTGCTTCTGCAGATATTCCTCCACACCGGTAAGGTGTTCTTCGTTGTCGCTCACCAGAATCAGTTCGCGGGGCCAAGTGGTGAGCGAGTCTGCAATGCTCTCTACCTGACGCAGTTTCATACCGTTCATGTGAGCCTCGTCCACTACATGGGCATCCGTTATGTCGGTGCTGATTACCTCGTCGCCCTCGTAGCAGGCCAAAGTCATCTGAGCCCGTTTGGCCAGACGTTCCATAAAGGGAATCATCTGCTGGTCTATACTGCGTTCAAAGATTACCTCTCCGGAAGCCGCATCCATTACCACCGCTCCGTTATGGGCAATGATGAATCCGCCCTGACGGTCCATGCCAAGTGCTTTGGCCAGGGGCAATATGCCGTGTGCGGGTCTGCCCGAAGCCAGGGCAATGCGTATTCCCAACTGCTGCACCTTGACGAGCGTGGCTATGGTGCGCTTGGTAAGTTCTCTCTTGCTGTTAAGTAAAGTGCCGTCCACATCGAGCACCAAAAGTTTGAACTTCATAAGCTATCGTTTTTTAGGTAATACTTTTTATTTAAAAACAAACTCTCGGCGGGCTGCCACACATTATTTTATTCTGCATCCCTTCTTCCGAAAAGGAGAATGGCGGCAACACCGAGACAAAGTTAGCGAAAATATTTCTTAGAAAAAGCGGTTTAACAAGTTTTTTGACAGGATTTAAACTTTATAAACACTTTCCGTCGTTATTGTCCCGTTCCGCACAGGATTTCGCATACCTTGTCTTGGAAGGTACGTCCGTGCGCCGTACGTACCACCCCCTGGTTTATGATGCTGAAAGCCAGCAGATGTCCGTTGGAAGCCTGGGCATAACCGCTCAGGCTGGATATACCGCTCACGGAACCGGTCTTGGCCCAAACCCGGCGATACGCCGGCCCCTTCTGCATACGCTTCTCCAACGTTCCGTCCACACCGGCAATGGGCAGCGAGGGCAGCAACGCCTGGTACAGTTCGGGGCGCGAATACGCCATTTGCAACATGCCGGCCAGGATATAGGGCGTGGTGTAATTATAGAGCGAAAGTCCGCTGCCGTCAGCCACGCACGACGCATCGGTCCTTATCCCAGCCTGTTCCATCAGTTCGTTTATGAGCAATGCTGCCTGCTTGCGCCCGGCCTTTGGCTTTCCGCTATGGGCGGCCAGCCGATAGAAAAGACATTCGGCATAGATGTTGTCGCTCTCCTTCATCATGGTTTGCAAAAGGGGTTCCAACCCATGCTCTATGACAGCCAGCTGCTTGGCCTCGGGCGGACAAACGGCGGCCACCAGCGTATCCGGCCCGCCTGCCGTAATGCCGTGCTTTGCCATGCTTCTCATCCAAACGGCAGAAAAACGGTCCTTTCCCTCGACCAACAGGGGCGACAGCGGACCGTAGTCATCGTCCCAGCACCATCCCCATCCGTAAGGCTCGCCGTCGGTTAGGGTCACATCCTTGCACACCTTGCCCTGGATGCGCCTTATACCGGCCATGGCAACCGCCCTGACCAGCGCGTCCACCTCGGCCGCCGTAACCGTAGGGTCCATTCCGCCCACTACGTACAGGTTGCCCTTCAGCGTGGTGCCGCTGATCTGACCCGTCATGTGCAGCGTGGTGCGCATTCGGTGCCCGGCACCCAGATAGTGCAGCGCCGCCACGGCGGTAACCACCTTCTGACACGAGGCGGGACGCATCCGGTGGTGGGCGTTGCGGGCATAAAGCAGAGTGTTCTGCGTAAGGTCGTGGATACAGATGCCTATCTGCGAAGTGTTAGCCAGGCTGTCGTTGTTGCAAAGCGAGTCCAATGCCGCCCTCAGCCCTGCCTCCCAGCCCACGGCCAGGGGTTGTTGGGGCTGCACGTTCTGCACGGCGGGTTTTTCACGCTCTCCCGAGGGAATTTGTTTTTCCTCGGGAGGGAGTTGGATTTGGGTAAGGGAGTTCACCAGTTCTGCAGCCGACGGCGCCGTCAGCGCCTGCTGCGCAGCTTTTCGGGTACCGCAGGCACAAAGGGCAAGCGCCAGTACCCACAGAAAGGCACAAGATGGTATTTTCGTTGCTTTCATAAACAATTTTCAATGTACATATACCGCAAAGTTAGCCAAAAAAACAATATAATAAGGCTTATTTGATACAACGAATTGACTTTTTCCGTACATTTGTCGAAGAAATATAAAAATAAATAAAGGAGAAGACACGCTTATGGTACGCAAATTTGACTTCCTGGTTATCGGCAGCGGTGTAGCGGGCATGAGTTACGCGCTGAAAGTGGCCAATGCCGGAAAAGGACGGGTGGCCCTGGTATGCAAGACCTCGCTGGAAGAGGCCAACACCACCAAGGCACAAGGGGGAATAGCCTCCGTTACCAACCTTAGTGTAGACAATTTCGAGAAGCACATCCAGGACACCATGATTGCCGGAGACTTCATCAGCAACCCCGACGCCGTGGAGCAGGTGGTTAAGAACGGGCCCAAAGGCATACAGGACCTTATACAGTGGGGGGTGAACTTTGACAAGAAGGAGGACGGAGAGTTCGACCTGCACCGCGAAGGCGGCCACTCAGAGTTCCGCATTCTCCACCATGCCGACGATACCGGCGCCGAAATACAGCGAGGACTGATGGAGGCCGTCCGCAACAATCCCAACATTGAGGTGCTTGAACACCACTTTGCCGTGGAAATCATCACACAGCACCACTTGGGCATACGCGTAACACGCCGCACGCCGGACATAGAATGCTACGGCGCCTACATCCTGAACCCCAATACCGGCAAGATTGACACCTATCTGAGCCGCCTCACCCTAATGGCCACCGGCGGAACCGGAGCCGTCTATGCCACCACCTCGAACCCCGACATAGCCACCGGCGACGGCATTGCCATGGTGTACCGCGCCAAGGGAAAGGTAAAGGATATGGAATTTGTGCAGTTCCACCCCACCGTGCTGTATAATCCGCAAGAGGCTCACCCCGCCTACCTCATCACAGAGGCCATGCGCGGCTACGGCGGCATCCTGCGCCTGCCCAACGGCGAAGAGTTCATGCAGAAATATGACGAACGTCTCTCGCTGGCACCGCGCGACATTGTGGCGCGCGCCATAGATCACGAGATGAAGATTCACGGCCTTGACCACGTTTGCCTGGACGTAACGCACAAAGACCCCGAAACCACAAAGCGCCACTTCCCCAACATCTACGCCAAGTGTCTGAGCCTGGGCATAGACATCACACGCCAGTATATCCCCGTTGCGCCAAGCGCCCACTATATGTGCGGAGGAATACTTGTCGACCTGGACGCCTGCAGCAGCATACGCCGGCTCTATGCCGTGGGCGAATGCTCATGCACCGGGCTGCACGGCGGAAACCGCCTGGCCAGCAATTCGCTCATCGAGGCCGTTGTCTATGCCGACAAGGCCGCACAGCACAGCCTGGAAAACATTGACAAGTACACCTTCAACGAAGACATCCCCGAATGGGACGACGAAGGCACCCTCACCAACGAGGAAAAGGTGCTCATCGCACAGGACCTGAAGGAGGTGAACCAAATCATGTCCACCTATGTCGGCATTGTGCGCAGCGACCTGCGCCTCCACCGCGCCTGGGAACGCCTGGATCTGCTCTACGAAGAGACAGAGCATCTGTTCAAGCGCGTAAAGCCCACTCGCGACATCTGCGAACTGCGCAACATGATAAACGTGGGCTACCTTATCACACGCCACGCCATTGAACGCAAGGAAAGCCGCGGGCTCCACTACACCGTTGACTACCCCTGGCACGCACTGGAAGAAAAAGACAAGAAGTGAAAAAAAGACTCTTCGGAATCCTGCTCACTATGGAAGGGCTCATGCTTGCCCTCACATCAATAGTTTCCCTCATCTATGCCGAAGATGACGGGCTAGCCTTCCTTACCAGCGCACTTATCGCATTTGCCGTGGGAGGCGCCCTGCATACCGCCGGAAGCAAGAAAGAGGGAAAGCGCATGACGCGCGCAGACAGCTTCCTTATTGTGGCACTTACCTGGGTACTCTTCTCCGCCATAGGCATGATGCCCTTCATCCTGCATCTGCGCATGTCGCCGGCCGATGCCTTCTTCGAGGCCATGAGCGGATTCACCACCACCGGCGCCACCATTATAGCCGACGTAGACGGACTTACCTACGGCCTGCGCTTCTGGCGCAGTATGATGCACTGGATAGGCGGCTTGGGAATCATCGTATTCTCCGTAGCCCTTATTCCCGTCTACGAAATGAAGAACAGCAACGTATATTCGGCCGAGGTGTCCGGGTTGGAACTGGACAGGCTTCGGCCAAAAATAGGAGCCACGGCGCGCCGGACTCTCTCCATCTACATCCTGCTGTCCGTCATCTGCACCCTCTTCCTCTGGATGGGGCCCATGGACCTCTTCGACGCCGTTTGCCATGCCATGTCCACCCTGGCCACGGGCGGATTCAGCACCCACACAGCCAGCGTCGGCTTCTTCCATTCCGCGTACGTAGAATACGTCTGCGCCATCTTCATGCTCCTCTCCAGTATCAACTTCTCCCTCTACTACTACCTGAGCATCCGCCGCACACAGGTATTCCTGCGCAACGAGGAGATGCACACCTTCTTCTATATCGTATCCTTCTTCGTTCTGGTGTTCTTCCTGCTGTTCCTCCATACGCCACAGGCAGGCTGCCATACAGAAGACATGCTGTACAACCTGGGGCAGAATTTCCGCACCGCCTTCTTCCACGTATCTTCCATCATCTCCAGTACCGGATTTGCAGGCGAGAACTTCAACTACGTCAGCTGGGGAGTGCCCTTCTGGATGCCCACCCTCATACTCATGGCCATAGGCGCCTGTGCCGGCAGTACCGGAGGCGGTATAAAAGTGCTGCGCATACTTATCTGCGCCAAGGGAGCGCTGAACGAATTTGTCAAGCTGCTCCATCCGCGGGCAGTGCTGGGCATACGCATATCCGGACAAATAGTACCCGGCGAGAATGTAAGCCGCGCACTGGCCTACATCTTCATCTATCTGATTTTGACAGTCATCGGCACCTTCATACTTACCCTGCTGGGCAACGACATAGAAACCAGCCTGGGCAGCAGCATATCCATGCTCAGCAACATTGGCCCCGGCATGGGCGCTACCGGCCCCGCCTCCAACTTCTCCCACATCCACGACGCCGGCAAATGGCTCATGAGTTTCTATATGCTGGTCGGACGTCTGGAAATCTTTACCGTACTGCTTCTCTTTATGCCCCGCTTCTGGAAAGAGAACAATTAAGAGAGCAGAGGCTTTCGTATATTTTTTCGGCGCTGTTGTACAGAGATTGCACAAACACTATCATTTGGCATTCAACATGCCTGACCCCCCGAAAAATGACCTGTTTGCCTCTTTTTTTACGGAAACTTTTAAGGTTATACAACGAATTTTATATATCTTTGACGGAAATTATTATGAATTAAGGTATAAAACAATATTAAGGTATGAAGAAAAGGATACTCTCTCTGTTAATGCTCTTATCGGCAACCACCGCCATAATGGCCTACAACGCCACACTGTCCAAACTGGTAAAGACTGACTACGAAGGAAAGGCGGACAGCCTGACAAAGGTTTTCATCAAGGAGTTCATGAATACATCGAAAGGCATCTTCTGGATTACACCCAAGGGGGCGAACAGCAGCAACACCTACATCTACTGGCAGCAGGCGCACGCCATAGACGTGGTAATATACGCCTACGAAAGGAATCTGGCCGCAGGCAACAAGGCACAGGCCAACATATACAAAAACTACGTATCCAAATGGTTCCAAAACAAGGGCAACAACTATTCGGGCGGCAGCACAGGATTTGAGAACCCCTATACTGACGACATGTGCTGGATTGCACTCACTCTCCTGCGCATGGGCGAAGTGTTCGACAACAACAATTACTTTACCACAGCCAAAAAGTTGTTTGACAACGCCATCATGGCGCGTGCCGTAGAGGAGGAAAAGGGCATGTGGCTTCCGTGGAACGACAGCGAAGGCTCAGGCCCAAACGCCTGTACGCTGAGCCCCGCCTGTCTGATCGCCGCCAAACTGTACATGAAATACGGCACAGAGAAATACCTTGACTATGCCGAGAAGTTCTATACCTATATGACCAACCATATAGCCAAGAGCGACGGCCGCGTGGAAGAACCGCCACTGACCTATACACAAGGCACCTTCGGCGAAGCCTGCCGCCTGCTCTATCACATCACCGGTAATTTTGTTTACAAAAACAAGGCCGCCACCTATATCAACTATGCCTTTACCAACGGACGCTGCACCCACAACGGCCTGCTCCGCCACGAAGGTACCAGCATGGATCAAAGCCTCTTCAAGGCAGTGCTCATCCCCTATGCCGTTAATTTCTGCCTGGACGAAAAAATGACAATCAACTACCGCCGTACCATAGTAACCGCCCTGCTGAAGAATGCGGATGCGCTATGGAAGAATCTCGACAAGGAAGCGTATCCCAAGATGTACTGCCCCTACTACTGGGGCGAGGCTTACGACAGCTCTGAGGCCGCATCGATGGGCGCCATGGCAAGCGGCGCCTCGCTGCTGGAAAACGTAGCCCGTATGTGTAAGGACCTCACCACCGAGACGGGCATAGAAATCCCCCTTATGGCTCCCGACTCACAGCATGGAAACATCTACTCCATAGACGGAACCCTCCTGCGCCAAGGCTCAACAGATCTGCAAGGCCTCCCCACCGGCATCTATGTGGTGAACGGAAAAAAGGTGGCAAAGAAGTAAAGAGAAAAGGATTTTATATCCATATATATTGCTGTCCGGTAAAAATCATGAAGCGTTTCAAAAACAACATTTCCCCGGACAGCCGATATGTTTGGTATACATAAATCCATACAGAATTGAGGGTGTAACTTTTTGGTCGTTACACCCTCAATTATTCTTTATCCCCCAATCCTTGCGCAGGGGTTCTACAACTGCCCGGTTTCCACCTGGCGCACCACACGTTCAATGAGACGGTCATCGCCCTCGGGGTCATATTCCTTCTTAAGGCTGGCGCGGAAAGTCCAGGCAAAAACCTGATAGAAGGCGGCTTTGGCCGGCCCGAAGAAAGCCTGCACTATCTCGTAGGACGACTGGTTACACTCGCGGTCAACCAGCTTTATGAGCAGTTTGCCCTGGGAATAGGTGAGCTTCTTCATCCGTGGGGTATAAATCTCCTTTATGTCCTTCTCAACCGCCCGTATATGGGCCTCCTTCGACTTCTTGTCCGGCAGTTGCTCCAGTACATGATACGTCTCGGCTATCAGGGCGTTCACTTCCTGGGCTATGGGAAGCACCTTCTTTATATTGTACACCAAGCGGTTGAAATTCCTTCGCTGCCGTTCGTTCCTAAACTTGAGAGGGGCGTAAACCGGAACTTCCGGAAGCAGATAGCACCATACTGTATCATTCCCCTCAATGACGGGGTCCTTGTATCGGAACCATTGCGTCTTCAGCTTGTAGGTATCGGGCAGTTCGTCCCGTAAAGAATCCACCTCTTCCTGTCCTACGACGGGAAGCAGCCATGCCGTAAAGGCCGCAAGAAAGAGATACATTCGCTTCATACTGACTGCAAAAATACGAATAAAATCCATATATCAGACTCTTATTTAAGATAAAATAACGTAACTTTGCATTCAGTAAGTCTTTCCGGCACTAAGGATCGGCTGTTTTTCTAACTCCAATAAATAAATGTGACATGAGTACGGTTATCTATCCCTCACCCGTTTTCGGGCCTGTCCAAAGCCGGCGGCTGGGCGTGTCGCTGGGTGTCAATCTGCTTCCGGCAGACGGCAAGGTGTGCAGTTTCGACTGCATCTACTGCGAATGCGGCCTCAATGCCCAACGGCGCCCCAAAAGCGGACTGCCCGCCATTGAAGAACTGGAAGCGGCACTGGAAAGGACATTGCAGAAGATGCAGGAGGACGGCAGGCTGCCAGACGTAATCACCTTTGCCGGAAACGGAGAGCCCACCATGCACCCCCGCTTCCCCGAGGCGGTTGACTGCGCAATACGGCTCAGAGACCGCTTCTGCCCCGAGGCCAAAATCAGCGTGCTGAGCAACTCCACACGCATCCACAAGCCAGAGGTCAGAGAAGCGCTGATGAGGGTGGACAACAACATCCTGAAGCTCGACACCGTAAACCCCGAATACATCCTCCGCACAGACCGTCCGCAGGGAGGCTACGATGTGGAAAAGGTCATTGAGGACATGTGCCGGTTCCGCGGACACATAATAGTGCAGACCCTCTTCATGCAGGGAGAGAGCGGGGGAGTAAGCTATGACAACACCTCGGCCCGTTATGTGGAACCCTGGCTCAGGGCATTGCAGCGCATACAGCCCCGCCAAGTGATGATTTACACCATAGACCGCGAAACGCCCGTACAGGGCCTTCAGAAAGCCACCCCCGAACAACTGGACGGCATCGCCGCCCAAGTCCGCGCCCTGGGCATTGACGTAAGCGTGAGTTACTGACAAGGGCGCTTCTGAGAAGTTTTGCAAAACCGTCCTTATCGGCAACCTTAGCAGAACTGCACCACCTGCGCCTGTCCGGTATATCCCGCCGCCACGGTGTATTGGACACAGGTGGGGGAGAACTGCTCCTGGAAATAGTAATGGCAATGGCCGGCCAGTATGCCCTTGAGCAGGGGCTGCTCCTTGAGCCATGCCACAAAGTTGAGCGTGGCGCTGGTGGCGCGCTGCTGTACGCCGCGGTTGCGCCATTGTTCCGTTCCCTTGAAGTTGGGGTCGTACTTGCTGGTTATTTCCAGGGGCACGCCGGCCAGATAGGCACAGAGGCCTTTGGTTTGCTTCAGCCCCAGCGCACACTGCTGGGGGGTATAGAACGGTACGTGAACCATCAATACGATGGGCAGCCCTTTTTTTACTTGTTCCATGACAAACTGGTGCTGCTGCTCCGTTACCTGGTAATATCCGTTGTCCAGGGAAACGAGGTTGAGTCCGTTTATCACGCGCGAGGCGCAGGTGAGGTCGTTGGGGTAGGCTGCCTGCACCTTGTCAAAGGAGGCGGCGCGATAGGCGGCGTCCTCGAGCGCCTCGCCCACATATTGGGAATACTCGTGGTTTCCGGCTGCCACAAACCAGTCTGCCTGCTGGAAATGGGCTGCCACCATGTCCAGATTGGCCTCGGAAACGAAGTCTATGAGGTCGCCGGTGTGCAGGATGGGCATTTCGTGGCGGTTGGCAAAGGTGATGGCCTCGTTGAGATAGTGTTCGGCACGAAGGAAGCTGCGCTGTCTGCCGGCCGCCAGTTTCCATTTTCGCTCGTCATCGCGCGTATCGGCAAAGGTGAGGTGGGAATCGGAGAGGTGCAACGCCGAGAAGGGCTTGTCTATGCCTGTGGCTATGCGGACGCTGCGCAGGCTGAGCTTGTTCATGGCGCCCACCTTGCGCGCAATCTGGGGTTTCTCTGTCTGGGCAACGCTTCCCAACGGCATCTGGGCGGCTATGGCCGCTCCAATGGAGGCCTTTATGAAATTCCTTCTGTCCATATCTATATATCGAATTTAACTCTGGTTATTATTCCTTATAATCTAACCACACTTTCATTTTTCCAGCCTCTCTGTTATCCCACGCATAATAGGGGATGAGCTGCAACGAACCGTGTTGTCCCTTGGCCGTAACGGACATTACTCCGCCCAGCAGTTCCTTGTTGAACTTTACGGTATACTTTGTATCCTTGCAGAGCAGAGCGGAATCATAGGTCTGCTTATTGTCTGTTTCTTCCATACAATAAACCAAGGGGCCGCGCTGAACGGCACGCTTGCCCACGTTTTGTTTCACACGCGGATTGGCAGCCACCTGCTCCACCGGCATTTCCATTTCCAAAACCACTGTGGTCTGTCTCTTTCCGTTTGGTTCCACCACTGCGTATCCCTTGTCCAGAATGGGTTGTACCTTTTTTCCGTCTACCTTTATAGTATACTGCCTGCACCAGCCCGGAATGCGCATTTTGAGCTTTTGGCTTATGGGCTGCCCGGCTTCCACAAGAATCTGCACCTTTCCCTTCCAGGGGTATTCAGTAATTTGTCTCACCTTAATGCCGTTGCCATTGAGGCTTATGTCTGCCTCGTTGCCAAGATAAAGGTTTATGTAGAGGGCATCAGGTGAGGTGCCGTAAATATAATTTCCGATTGAGGGCAGGAAACGCGAAATCTGACTGGGGCAACAGGCGCATCCGTACCATTCCTGACGATGGTGTTTGCCGTCAGACTCCAAGGGATTGACATAGAAAAACTTGTCGCCCTGAAGAGATATTCCTGCCAAAGCTCCGTTATAGAGCGAGCGTTCCATTACATCGGCATACTTGGCATCGCCCGTGAGCTGGTTCATGCGCTGGTTCCAGAACACCATGCCCACCGATGCGCACGTTTCACAATACGCCTCTTTGTTGGGCAAGTCGAAGTCGGCTGTAAAGCCCTCGTTCTGTCTGGAAGAACCTATTCCGCCCGTTACATACATCTTGGCTCCCACCACATTGTCCCACAAGCGGTGCAAGGCGCTCACATAGGCGGTATCATGCTTGAGGGCAGCCACATCGGCCATGCCTGTAAACAAATACATGGCGCGCACGGCATGTCCGTTGATGACGGAAAGGCTGCGCACCGGCATCTCGTCCTGGTAATAGGAGGGGTTCCACTGGCCGTGCACATAGGCTCCGCCAGCGGGTCTGCCCATCAGCGGTTTTCCTGTGGAACCGTATCCATGTCCGCGCTGTTCCAGAAGATGGTGGGCAAAGTTGAGAAAACGCTTCTCTCCGGTAGCAAGGGAAAGTTTCACCAGAGCCAGTTCAATTTCCTCATGTCCGGGAACCCAATGTCCCTTGCCCACATCAAAGAGCGACATGCAATGTTCGGCCATCCTTATGCCCACATCCATAAGCTTGCGTTTGCCAGTGGCCTGGTAATAGGCCACACCCGCCTCTATCATGTGTCCGGCACAATACATCTCGTGCTTGTCCATGTCGGTCCAGCGGTTCTGCAACCCAGTAAGGGTATAAAAGGTATTGATATACCCGTCGGGCTGCTGGCAGGCTGCTATCTTGTCAATCCACTCGTCCAATTTGGCTTCCAATTTTGCATCGCGTGCATTGGCCAGCGCATAGGCCATGCCTTCCATTGCCTTGTAGACATCAGAATCGTCAAAGAAAATGCCGCTGTGCTCGCCTCTTCCCTTGGCGGCCCGTTCAAAGTTCTGTATGCGGCCCGTTTTGTTTTCTATTTGGTCTATGCACACCGGCAACGTTGCAGTAAGATGTTTCTCCAGTCGGGGCGACCAGAAATTGTCCTTTATGGAAATATGCGAGAAATCCACTTGATTGACTTTCTTCAGGGAAAGTGATTCATTTTGGGAAAACAAAGGCATACTTGTGAAAGAGAAAGCAATGCCAACCCAAACAACCCATTTGTTTTTCATGAACATAAAATTTTATAATTGTTCTAATTTTTATTGGTTTTCACTGCAAAGATAAGCTTTTTTTGAATCCGTTTTTACAACAAATTCCATATTTTATGGCTTTTACTTACAACACTTTATTACAAAAATCAGTTTGATTAGTTAAAAATTGTATTTATTACAAATTAATATTTGGAAATTCGGAAAAAAAAACGTAATTTTGCATCGAAATAACAGAATCAATTTTTTACACACTTCAAAATACCTATTTTCATATGGTTTTACAGAATTTACAAACCGATTTTAAGGGTTCCAACTGGAAACATGAAATTGACGTTCGCGACTTTATTCAGGCCAATTACGAGCCCTATGACGGAGATGAAAGCTTCCTTGCTGCTCCTTCAGCCCGTACTACAAAACTTTGGGACCAACTTTCTGAAATGTTCAAGATTGAACGTGAAAAGGGAGTTTATGACGCGGAAACCAGCCTGCCCCAGACACTGGACACATACGGTGCCGGCTATATTGATAAGGACAATGAAGTAATTGTGGGTCTGCAAACCGACGTACCCCTGAAGCGCGCCATCTTCCCCCGCGGTGGCATACGCATGGTAGAAAGCGCACTGAAGGCTTACGGCTACGAGCTGGATCCCGCCACCAAGAACATCTACACAAAGTATCGCAAGACACACAACGAAGGTGTGTTCAGCGCATATAACGACGATATCAAGGCTGCACGCCACGCCCACATCATTACCGGTCTGCCCGATGCATACGGCCGCGGCCGCATTATCGGTGACTACCGTCGTATCGCACTCTACGGTACTGCCAACCTCATTGAAGAGAAGAAGCGTTTCCACAAGCGTATCGACATTCAGGAATTTACAGAAGAAATCGTACGCTGCCGCGAGGAAATCACTGACCAGATTCAGGCTCTCAAGCAGTTTGAGCGTATGTGTGCCTCTTACGGATTTGATGTAAGCAAACCCGCAACCAACGCCCGCGAGGCTGTTCAGTGGACCTACTTCGGCTACCTGGGCGCTGTTAAGGACCAGGACGGTGCCGCCATGTCACTGGGACGCGTATGCGCCTTCCTCGACATCTACATCCAGCGCGACCTGAAGCTGGGTATCATTACCGAAGAAGAGGCTCAGGAGCTCATTGACCAGATGATCATGAAGCTGCGCATCGTTCGCTTCCTGCGTACTCCCGAATACAACGACCTCTTCAGCGGCGACCCCATCTGGGCTACTGCAGTTATCGGCGGTATGGGCGTAGACGGACGCTCAATGGTTACCAAGACCGCCTACCGTATCCTGCACACCCTGTACAACATGGGACCCTCTCCCGAACCTAACATCACCGTCCTCTGGAGCCCCCGTCTGCCCAAGAACTGGAAGAACTACTGCGCCAAGGTAAGTATTGACACCAGTGCCCTGCAGTACGAGAACGACGACCTAATGCGTGCCGAACTGGGCGACGACTACGGAATCGCCTGCTGCGTAAGCCCCATGAAGATCGGTAAGCAGATGCAGTTCTTCGGCGCCCGCGCCAACCTGGCAAAATGTATGCTCTATGCCATCAACGGCGGACGCGACGAAATGACCGGCGAGCAGGTAGCTCCCATGTATTCTCCCATAGAAGGCGACTACCTCACCTACGAGGAATTCATGCCCCGCTTTGAACAGATGATGCGCTGGCTGGCCAAGACCTATGTGAACGCGCTGAAGATTATTCACTACATGCACGACAAGTATGACTATGAAGCATTCGAAATGGCTCTGCACGACGGCGACGTTCAGCGTACCCGCGCAACCGGTATCGCAGGTCTGTCCATCGTAACAGACTCTATCGCTGCCATGAAGAACTGCAAGATTCGTATCATCCGCGACGAAACCGGCCTGGCTGTCGACTATAAGATTGAAGAGGGCGAATACATCCCCTTCGGAAACGACTGCGACGAAACCGACGCAATTGCAGTTGAACTGACCGAGAAGTTCATGGAGTACCTGCGTCAGCACCGTACATACCGCGACGCCATCCCCACCCAGAGCTTGCTTACCATCACATCAAACGTGGTTTACGGACGTGCCACCGGCGCCACCCCCGACGGTCGTGCCAAGGCTGTTCCCTTCGCTCCCGGTGCAAACCCCATGAACGCCCGCGACATCAAGGGTGCCGTTGCAGCCCTCTCTTCAGTAGCCAAGCTGCCCTTCCAGCACGCCCGCGACGGTATTTCATACACCTTCGCCGTTACTCCCGCCGCTCTTGGTAAGGACAAGGAAGCACAGAAGGAAAACCTCACCAACCTGATGGACGGATACTTCACTCCTCACGGCGGACAGCACCTCAATGTCAATGTATTTGACCGCCAGTTGCTGCTCGACGCCATGGAACACCCCGAAAAGTATCCCCAGCTCACCATCCGTGTCAGCGGTTATGCAGTAAACTTTGTGAAGTTGACTCGCGAACAGCAGCTTGACGTACTTTCCCGTACTATCAACAACTGCATGTAATCAACTACTTTGCAGTAAAGTACCCTATATTTCCCCTGCCGTTCCCAAATTCCGGATAGGCAGGGGAATGTTTTACTGACAAAAAAAAGAATATATGTATGAAAAAAGGTAGAATACACTCCATTGAATCCTTCGGCACAGTGGACGGCCCGGGAATCCGCTTTGTAGCCTTCATGCAAGGATGCCCGCTGCGATGCCAGTACTGCCACAACCCGGACACATGGGACCCCAACGGAAACTGTCAGTACGAACTCACACCCGAAGAACTGCTTCGTCAGGCCCTACGCTACCGCAGCTACATAGCAACCGGAGGCGTAACGCTTTCAGGCGGAGAACCGCTCATGCAATCAGAATTTGTGAAGGAATACTTCCGGCTATGCCGACAGGAAGGACTGCACACCGCACTGGACACCAGCGGAGCCTACTGCAGCGGACACGCACTGGAAGCACTGGAGCACACCGACCTGGTTCTGCTGGACATTAAGACACTGAACCCCGACCTTTATCCTAAACTTACCGGAGGCAAGCTGGAGAACAACCTTCGCATGCTGGATGTCCTTCAAGAACGCGGCATTGACACTTGGCTGCGGCACGTTGTGGTGCCCGGACTTACAGACAATGACGAATGGCTGGACAAGGTGGGACAACTTGCCGCCCAATTCAGCGTGGTAAAGAAGATAGAAATCCTTCCATACCACACTCTGGGCAAGTTCAAGTACGAAAAGATGAACCTTTCCTATCCCCTGGAGGGCGTAGAACCGCTCTCACGCGAAAGGGCACAGGAGATACGCGAACGTCTATCGGCTTACAAACCCTGCAGTTGATTGAATGATATTAAAGACATATGATAAGCGGGCGGAAACTGCGTGATAAACCAGTATTTACGCCCGCTTAACTTTTTACAGACATCTTATACTTTTTGAAATCTGATTAGCCAAATGACACATATAAATATTATTGCTGTCCGCAAATAATAAAAACCCGGAACAACTTCAATGTTCCGGGCTATTGCAATCCAATTGAATAATGGTGTTTGGCGATGTCAGAATGTTGTCAACGAACGAAATTCTCCACTTTTAAATTGGTAATGCGGCTCTTGAATTCGCCTGCCTGTTGAAGGGGAAAGTGGAGTGTCTGCACATAGTCGTGCTGTTCCTTGTCCCGTATCCAACGCTTCACACGTTTTAGTTCATCCTGCAACTTTCCGTCTACGAAGAGTCGCGTAATATGGTTGGTACATTCTATGCGTATATCGTGGCTCTTTCCCTCTTCCACATAGTAGTCGAAAGTGTAAAGGTAGCCATCGCGGCTGAAGGCCATACGTCCGTCCACCGGACTGCTGAGATAGAAGTTGGTTACATCGTTGGAGAAGAGTAGCGTACCCGGTTTCTCCTTGACAGCATCAAGGTGGAAGCTGATGGTGTTGTGGAATCCGGCCTTTCTTACGGGATATTCCTTTCCGGGCTTTACCGTGGGAAGACTGTACACCACGCTCTTGGGATGGCCGGGAAAGCGACCAAGTTCGTTTACGCCGGGTGCCTCGCTCAGTACGTTGCGTTTGGTGTCAAACTCATGGAAAGGAACGGTTCTGTAGGAGTAACTCCATGTGGATGCCGCCATCGTCTGTGTGGCGGGGATGCTACGGTCATGGATGTCATCAACGGAAATTCCGTTATACGAAATATCGTTCCAAACAGCAAACATACCACCCAGCAGACAAGGGTCCTTGGGATCCAACTTATGTCTGTTAAATGTGCCTGGATTCCATTCGTTGTACAATCTTTCCACATTGAGATAGTCGGCATAATATCCGGCAGCGGGCACAATGTAGGTTGTCCATGAAGGGATGCACACCAGTTTATAACCCTGCTTCTTCATCTCTTCGGGATTGGCATATTTGGGATACCAGCACTGCATAATTACGTTTTCAGACTTTACAGGGGTATCGCCCTTGGCATGTGTAAGGGCTCCCCACATCCAAGGCTGCTTGCCAAAACGCTCTACAAGGCGAAGGTAATGATCCGTGAAGGCACGGAATTTTTCCACCACTTTCTTGTCTTTGTTCGAGTATTCGTCAGTACCGATATGTACGTTCTTGCCCACAAATACAGGGTCGTCTCCCTCAAGATACTCGGTAAAGAGAGAATCAAGGAAGGTGTAGACATTGGGATTGAAAAGGTCAAGATGGTCCATACCATACTTTTCAGAACCGAATTCCTTTCTGAAACGTGAAAAACAGAGCGAGTGTGCGGGCACATCAATCTCAGGAATAATGTTCACACAAATCTTGGCCGCATTTTTCTGGAACTGACGGAATCCGTCCTTGGTGTAGAATCCGTCTTTGGAAGTGAGCTCGGGAAAATATTCGCTCTGAAGGCGAAAACCTGCATACGTATCGTCCCAGGAATCCTCATGAATCTTTGCCGCACGGTCGTTAAGGTGAATTTGGAAAGTATTCATCTTATAATAAGCCATAACTTTGGCATACTTTTCAAGATATTCCAGCGGAACATGCTTGCGGCCCACGTCAATCATGTATCCGCGCACAGGATAGTCGGGCCAGTCGCGCACGGTTCCTTTTGGCAATTGCGCGCCTTCGTGCTGTTCCAATATTTGCAGCAAGGTGCGTGTGCCCCAATAAGCGCCGGTTGGTGTTTGTGCATTCAGAATTACACGGTCTGAAATTTCAATGGTATATCCTTCTTCGCCCAAATCCTTTTCATTAACAAGGCTCATGACAATATTTCCCGCCAATGACTTAGCGCCATTCTTCACAGCCTTGGCTTTCATACCTTTGCCAAACATGAGACCATAGTCCTTGGCCAGTTCCGCTGCCGCATTGGCCAATGTCGCGTCCGTGTACAGCACCTTGGTTCCGGCATTGACTTCCAATACGCCTTCTCCTCCCTGCCAATGGCGCAACTCCGGTATCACAAAAGGCTTTTCGTTCTCAGCCTTCAATGTGCTAAGAGTAACCAATGCAAAGCATAATAATAAAATATTTCTTTTCATTTGTATTTTTTAAAATTTCAACTTATTCCTCTTCTTACATAAGCCCGTATGCCATAGACGGTGATGATGAAGAAACAGAGAAGGGGCAGCGCAAAGGATACGTTCACTGCCGGAAGTCCGGCCACGTTGCCCTGGTCAATGATAAGACCCTGCAAGGGTGGCATTACGGCACCTCCCACAATGGCCATAATCAAAAAAGCGGCTCCGAGCGATGTATCCCGGCTTTCCACATTTTCCAAAGCTATACCATAGATTGTGGGGAACATCAGCGACATGAATGCGGATATGCCTACCAGACAATACAATCCGTATATGCCCACAATGAAAATGGTACCCAGGCTGCAGAGCATGGCTCCTGTTCCGAATACGGCCAGCAATATGCGCGAATTGGCGTATTTCATAAGGAAGGTACTGATGAAACGGCTGCAAAGGAACATGGACATGGCAAATATGTTGTAGTTTTGTGCCGTAGCCTTGTTAATACCCAAATTGTCAGCATACTGGATGATGAATGTCCATACCATTATCTGTGCCGCCACATAGAATATCTGTGCCACCACGCCTTCGCGATAAACTACGTTGTGCCACAAACGGCGAATTGTGTTAAAGGCAGAATCCTGTATCTCGTCTGCCGTGGTACGCGGCATCTTCTTCAGCGCTATAATTACAAACATTACCAGTACCACCACGCCAAGTACCACATAAGGGTCGCGGATTACGGCCAGGTCATGAAGTCGGATTTCAGCTTTTTCAGCTTCGCTCAGCGTATGGAATATGATTTCTCCTGCCGCATCACGGCGGTCCGACCATAACTGAGGCAACACTACAAGCGAAGCCACTGCCATACCCGATAGGGAACCCATGGGATTGAATGCCTGGGACAGATTAAGGCGGCGGGTAGAGGTTTCCTTAGAACCCAGGGACAGAATGAAGGGATTTGCCGTGGTTTCCAAAAATGCCAACCCGAAGGTAAGAATATAAAGCGAAAGACAGAAGAACAGGAAATTCTGCTGCCCAGCTGCCGGAATAAAAAGAAATGCACCCACAGCATAGAGTGCCAATCCCAACAGTATTCCGCTCTTATAATTGAACCGCCTTATAAAGAGCGCTGCCGGAACGGCCATTGTGGCATATCCGCCATAGAAGGCAAACTGTACCCACGAAGCCTTGAAAGCCGAAAGTTCCATTACCGTCTGAAAAGCCGCCACCATGGGATTGGTAATGTCATTGGCAAACCCCCAAAGGGAAAACAGCGAGGTTATGAGGATAAAGGTTACAATATATTTCTTTTCAACAAGTCTGTTCTGCATGACAATAGTTTTAATACAGGTGGAACATTCGCTCCATGAGCTGCCATTTTTCTGCCGAGGACATTCCGGACTTTACCAACTGAAATTCGGCCATATAGTCTTCCCACTCAGCCTGTCGCGGTAGGGTGGACAGACGTTCCATTGCCGCTTCCCATTCAAAGTCCATAGGAGTTTCCACTATCATGAACAGGCGCGTGCCCAGAATATAGATTTCCATTCCCAATATGCCCACTTCCCTGATGCCCTTCAGAATTTCCGGCCAGGCGTGTTCCTTGCTGTGCCGGCGACGGTATTCGGCTATAAGTTCGGGATTGTCCCGCAGATCAAGTGTCTGGCAATAGCGTTTTACAGGACCGTTATAGGGCTTTACCGGATAACCGTTCTTTGGATTTTCCATCATATCTTATTTTAAAAAGGTATAAAAATGAAGAATGAAGACACCATACAAAATGAAAGGCGCTTCATTCTTCTTATTTCATATATACATTATTTATATATAGGTCCGTAGTTCTGACAGGCTCTGTAGTCGGCTCCTTCCTTGTCCATTCCGAACGCATTCCAGGCAGCGGGACGGAAAATGTCATCCTCGGGCACATTGTGCATGCATACCGGAATACGGAGCATAGAAGCCAATGTAATGAGGTCGGCTCCTATATGG
This sequence comes from Bacteroidaceae bacterium, assembly GCA_017935785.1. Classification (GTDB taxonomy): domain Bacteria; phylum Bacteroidota; class Bacteroidia; order Bacteroidales; family Bacteroidaceae; genus Physcousia. The sequence goes on along the minus strand of JAGBGU010000005.1, from coordinate 59,061 downwards.
CCGTAACTGATGGCTCCGTGATTGGCACCCCAGTTATTCATAACGGAATAGACATCTTTGAAGGGTGCCTTTGTTTCGTCCAAACGGGGAACAAACCAGGTAGTGGGCCAAGTGGGGTCTGTGCGCATATTAAGTACCTCATGAATTTCAGAATCCACATCGGCTGTCCATCCCTCGGCAATCTGAAGTACGGGACCCAGTCCCTTTACCAAGTTAAGACGGCTCATGGTTACGGGCATTCCACCCTTGGAGAGGAAATTGCTTGAGAAGCCTCCTCCACGGAAATAATCACGGTCAGCAGGCATCCAGTTGGTGTTCTTCAGACAACCTTCTACATCGGTTTCGGTCATTTCCCAACAGGGTTTCATACAAGCTTCTCCGGCTGCATTGACGCTGGCACCGGTGGCATCCAGCGTAGTGGCTCCAGAATTTATAAGATGAATCATACCTCCGCTTGCCAATCCGGTCAGTTTCTTTCCGGTCACACGTTCCACTGCCTCCGGACTCCAATATGTACGCACGTCAGAGAACATTTGTCCGCAACCGGTCAGCAGTTTGCCAAACAGCATGGCCACACCGTTGCAGGCATCGTTTTCCGTAGCCAGTACATAAGCTTCGCGGATACCGTTCCAATCGAACGTACTGCACAAGAGCGCTTCTGTAAAGTCTCCGTTAGGTTTCCAGTCGGTCCATTGGCGCTGACCCTGGAATCCGGCAGCTATGGCATTGTGTCCGATGGCCTCTTCCAGGAAACCCATTTCGCGAAGCTTGGGATTTCCCTTCATAAGATCGCGTACGATAAGTGTCATCTTCACCACAAATTCCCAGTCGGCATCCTTTCCGGCACGGTCTTTCTGTTTTTCTGGCCGGTTCTTGTCCCAACCTTCGTTTGACTTGCAGTATTTTTCTGTCCAAGCCATGGCTTTTTCATATTCTTCATGGTCGTAAATACCTTCGTCCATACGACGGAGAATTTCCGTTTCGTCCACGCTTTCGTTACGCATTCCCAAATATTCCTGGAAGAAGTTCTGATCTACAATGCTACCTGCAATTCCCATACACTGGCTGCCGATGGAAAGATAGCTCTCGCCACGCATGGCGGCCACGGCCACGGCAGCACGTGCCCAGCGCAATATTTTTTCTGTTACATCCGCAGGAATAGTATTGTCCGACAAATCCTGTACGTCATGTCCGTAAATGCCAAATGCCGGAAGTCCCTTTTGCGCATGGCCGGCAAGTACGGCTGCCAAATAAACTGCACCGGGACGCTCCGTTCCGTTGAATCCCCAAACGGCTTTGGGCCAATGAGGATGCATATCCATGGTTTCAGAACCATAACACCAGCAGGAAGTAACTGAAATGGTAGCACCTACGCCCTCGCGTTCAAACTTTGCCTGACAGGCGGCAGTTTCTGCCACACGACCTATTGTGCCGTCCGCTATCACACATTCAACCGGAGTGCCGTCGGCATACTTTACATTGGCTGAAATCAGTTCGGCAACAGCCTTTGCCAAATTCATTGTCTTTTCTTCAAGACTTTCGCGAACACCACCCTGACGACCGTCAATAGTAGGACGGATACCTATTTTCGGATATTTGCTCATAGTATTATTTTCTTTTAAATGTTAATATTTGTCCATATCAGCACAAATTTACGAAAAATATTGATTATGAACCAAAAAAGACTGAAAAAATAACATAAATTAAGGAATGGGAAAGGGTTTGTATGACATCCAGTCTATTTCCACTTCATAGGAATACTTCGGTTTCTCCACAGATTTCGGATTGGTGTGTACAGGCCAGTTGTCGGTATGCCAAAAGTTCAGCAAATAGCGCGTCTTGTTATCCGGTATTCCTGTAAAGTACGGTGTAGAACCCTGATAATCCCACAATATAATATTTTCCTCTGTCTTGGGATGCAAAATCCACCAAACCAAACGGTCAGAATACCAGTCAAAACCATAAGTATAAAACTGCTTTGCGGCATTGAATCCTTCAATGGCAAGTATCCTTTCCGGTTGGTTCTGTAAACCAGTAAGTTTGTGTGGCTTGTTACCGTCGTGAGGCGACTTATATATACTTTCGTAAATAATTCCCTTGGCAAGGTTTATAATACGTCCTATACGCTGGAGTTTGTTCTGCTTTCCTGTCCAAGTACCTATATATACTATCTCGGGATCTGCAATGAGCCATTCCCAATCTATTTCGCTCAATCCTTTCTCCTTTTCCATATTATAGGTAAAATAGCCGACTACCGCACCCGCATTGGGCTGTACTTCCCTTACATCGGGAATCCGGATTCTGGCAGCATAAGACCCGTAATATGTATAGTTTTTTGAACATATTTCAGGACCTCTTCCAGGTCCTACAGGATCTGTCGAATCCATTCTGAACATCATTACGTCTGTTCCCTTTTCACAAAAAGAATGCATTCCGGAAAAATATCTCATCTGTCCGCTTTTACGTTTTGTACCACTGTTCATATTAAAGAACTTTGAAGCATCCTTGCTAAAATTCTCTGTGAATGCCTTGTGAAATTTAGGTTTCACAAGTTTCTTCTCTTTTGCCAAAACAGAAGCGGAGAAAAAGAATAGAGAAACATTTAAAAGGAAAAATACAATACGTTTCATTTTCTTATTTTTTTTATATAAAAAGCCCCCCATGACCATCTACGTTTGGCTTATTGTATCTTTTTTTATAAAAGAACTGACTGTGCAAAGTGCCACATCACAATGCCTGCCGTAACGGAAACATTCATGCTGTGCTTGGTGCCGAACTGCGGTATTTCCAGACAACCGTCACAACTGTCCACTACCTGCTGCTGTACTCCCTTAACCTCGTTCCCCAGTATAACGGCATATTTTTTGTCCGCTTCGGGCCTGAAGTCTTGAAGCATGGTACTGCCCTGGCATTGTTCTACGGCCAGTACGGTATACCCCTGTCCTTTTAAAAAAGAAACCGCATCTTCCGTCCGCTCATAATGTTTCCAGTATACACTGTCTTCCGCTCCAAGGGCTGTCTTGTGAATTTCGGGATGAGGGGGACAGGCTGTTATGCCGCACAGACAAATGCCTGACAGACGGAAAGCATCTGCGGTACGGAATACAGAACCCACATTATACAAACTGCGTACATGATCCAAAACCACTACCAGAGGCGTCTTCTCCGCAGACTGAAATTCCTCCACGCTTATGCGCTGCATCTCCGTTACTTTAAGTTTTCGCATTATATGTTTTCTAATTATAAAAACGGACAATAACTATGTTGAAAAGTAGGCTACAAAGATAAACAATTATGTTGATAACTTTCACAACAAAAGAAAACAAATTATTTATCAACCGCAATAAAACGGCCCATAACAGCAATTTTCAGCACTTATTTACATGGTATATGAATGAAAGTTATTAAATTTGCACTTATAAACGGATGTGGATAAGTATGGAAACAACTTTGCTCCACAAGCTCTGTTTCAGCCTGTAAGGCAACAAGGAAAAATGGCAATAAATATGATGATATCCAGTGTATAAAAAAAAGGGTGTGGATAAGTAAAAGTTATGCACATTATCCTCTTGCCATATACATCATCATATATTTCTAATTAAAAAATAAAATATAAAAATAATAATGTATAAAAACATGGTGGACAATAACTGGAAGGAGAAAGGTTTCGTAGACGAACCTCTGCCCCAAGGCATGGACTTGAAAAATGAAATACGCCTAATGTGTAAGGAAAAGAATGCTGTCATTATGGCGCATTACTATACCGAGGGTGTTGTGCAGGACGTGGCGGATTTTGTGGGTGACAGTCTGGCTCTGGCACAAAAGGCTGCTCAGACAGATGCCGACATCATCGTAATGTGTGGCGTTCACTTTATGGGCGAGACGGCCAAGATACTCTGCCCCGACAAAAAGGTGATTGTGCCCGATCTTAATGCCACTTGTTCTCTGGCCGAAAGTTGTCCAGCAGATGAATTTGAAAAGTTCGTTGGCGAACATCCCGGCCACACCGTCATCAGCTATGTAAACACCACTGCCGCAACTAAGGCGGTAACCGATGTAGTGGTAACCAGCAGCAACGCCCGTCAGATTGTGGAAAGCTTCCCAAAGGACACGCCTATTATCTTCGGTCCCGACCGCAACCTGGGCAATTATATAAACAGCATTACAGGCCGCAGCATGGTGCTTTGGGACGGATGCTGTCATGTACATGAGAAATTCTCCCTGGAGAAGATTCTGGAGCTTAAAAAGCAATATCCCGATGCCAAGGTGCTTGTACACCCCGAATGCAAGGGAGCCGTGGTAAAATTGGCCGACAAGGTGGGTTCAACGGCAGCTCTGCTCAAATACAGCATTGAGGACAGCGCCCAGACCTTTATTGTAGCTACAGAAAGCGGCATCCTGCACGAAATGAAGAAAGCTTGTCCGCAGAAGAATTTCATTCCTGCTCCTCCAGAAGACGGATCATGCGCTTGCAACGAATGCAACTACATGAAGCTTGTCACCCTTCAGAAAATATACAACTCTCTCAAGCACGAATGGCCCTGTATCGAGGTGGATGCAGAAGTAGCAAAAAAAGCTGTCGTTTCCATTGAACGGATGTTGGAAATAAGTGAGAAGCTGGGATTGTAAAAGAAAAAAGTAAAAAATAATAATCCTCTCGAAGAATAATTCTTTTGGGAGGATTATTTTTATAATTCAACTTTTGTATGTAAAAAAAAATAAAGGATGTTTTCGATGAGCGAAAGCTAATAATTTTTTTAAGCATCTAACAGCGAGTTTTTACTATTCCTTCTCCGCGGACAGATTCTTAACTAAATTCAGCATGACATTGGGGTTATACAAAAGAATGGCGTAATACCATGCGAACCTTTAATTATTATTACCAATCCGTTATGTTCTGTTCTTCGTAGTCCTTAACCAATTTGTCGAATGCAGCTTTCATTTCATTACTCAGTTCTGCTTTTTGTTTCCATTTTTTGGAACCGTACACACCGGCTTTGGAGTAGTCAAACATTCTGAAGCCAATTTTTTTGAGTAATTCCTTATTTTTTGGAGTGAAATTTTCAGCTTGGATATCAGTAAAAATGGGGTCTTCTATGAAAGAATGTGTGTCCTGTCCTTTATGCTGCCACTCGGAAAATGACAAGCCCTGGAAATCTATTTTTTCTGACGCATTAGTGCAATAGTAGCAGTTGTAATCCGATTTGTGTCCAACGTTTTTCCAGTTTATACCACATAGCGAACCGCTGTTGTAATATACAATATTGTTGGTAAAATTGAAGGAAAGGTGCTGTTCTATGCGCGAAGCTTCCAGTTGTGTGCGTATCTGATTGGCAAAGATGTTGTTCTTTATAATGTTTTCTTTGCCGTAATGTTGGTGGTAGCCTCCGCTCTTACAGTTATATACAAGATTGTTTTCTAAGCGTATGCCGCTTGAGCCTTCATCGTTGTACAGTCCCCATCCACCGTAGTAAAGCGAATAGATGTGGTGCAGAACGTTGTTACTTATGGATGTGCCTTCTGAAGAACCCAGGGTATATACACCGCCCATATCCGATAATTGGGCCCAACCCAGATGATGAATGTGGTTATACTCTATTATGTTGCGCTTGGATGGACTAAAACTATAGCCCCATACCCAACCAACCGATACTCCCGTATAGCGGAAGTCGGCAATGTCGTTATGCGTAATCTTGTTGTCAGATGCATTGAAGATTGTTACGCCAACTGCACTAGGAAAAACCATTCCGCCGTGCTGTATAATGTTGTTGTCAATAGTAATGTTACGGGTAATTTCGTCATGGTTGTCACGGATAAAGGTTTCGCCTATTTTCACACCGCTTGCGCCCAAATCATAAATATGGCACCGTTGTACGGAACATTCGCTACATCCTCTCTTGAACCATATTCCGCCCAGACCTGTGTGAGCAAAGGAACAGTCTGTAAAGTTTATGTTACGGGCAAAATTAACTTCCACTACGGTTCCTATTCCCGCTGCAGCCTGCATTTGAGTATTGCCATTAAAAGGCGTTATATATGAGGCGCATTCAAAGTGGAGGTTGCTGAACGTTACGTTCTCCACCATAGATTCCATACTATTTCCGTTTATTTGTATAAATTGTTCCGTTACAGGAATTTTACAGGTAACATTCTCTACCGTCTCACCTTCGCAGGGAATGTAATAAAGCCATCCGTCCTCGCACAGAATCCATTCTCCGGCAGCATCCATAAAATTAGCGTCGTTCTCGGCAACAAAGCGCGAACGCGTATTTATATTATTCCATGGATGTGGCTCCACGCCTGAAACATACATAATACCGCATGTATCAACGTGTTGAAGTGGTCGTCGGGTAACGTCCCATTTATGGTAGAAACTGAGCAGAGGCTGACCCATTGCCTCTCCTATTTTCAGTTTGCCCTGAGAGGGATCGGCAATAGATTCGCCAATATATTTGGTGCGGCACTTGTTCCCGAAGTGAAGTTTTTCCTTGGGCGTAATGCAAAGCACTTCCCATCCTTTAATGTCGCGTCCCAAATTGGTGGAATCAACAGCTATTTCCTTTACGTTTGTTATGGAAGCAAACTCTCCCCGGTTTGGAGTTTGGGCACGAAAACGTCGTTCTCCGTTGATATATATCTGTTCAAAACGGAAGCCATAACGTACTACTTCGGGGATAGATACCCGCCATAATTTTTCGTTTACGACAGAGAACTGTGCAGTTTTCATACCGCCGCACATCACGCTTTGTCCTGAAGAGGAACCGCGGAATTCAATGGGTTTGTCCAGGGTATGGTTAATTACAAGCGCGTCAAGGGACTGATATTCTCCGGCATCTACATCCACCACAAATTTTTCAATTTTATCGTCCCCTTGCAACGCTATAACTCTTGCCAATGCACCCTGCAGCGAGGCAAGAGGCTGTTTACCGGTTCCCGGATTAGAATCGCTTCCCTTTGTGGAAACATAAAGTTTATATACTGAACCGGCGGTACAAATACTGTGTACTAAGGTTAGAGCTAATGTAATAAGAAATACCCGTGTTTTCATCTGCTTGTATTTTTATAAGGCCAATCATATTATTATTTATACGGACAAAGTTAGTGTTTATTTTTTATTTACCAAATAAAGAATGGTTCTAAGAATAATGTCGAGTATATTTTTTTCAACTATTTGTAAAAAATTATTGGAATGACATTTTTTAATAAGCTTAAACCTGCATATTTTCCTCGCGAGGAAAAAATAACGCTCTCGCCATGAAAAATGATTTGCAAGGCGAGGAAAAGTAAAAAACGAAAAAGTATGTAAAGAAAATTTTGGTATTTTAGTGATTTGTCCGCGGAGAAGTAGTAGCGAAGGCTCACAGTGAGATGCTGAAACGAGTTCAGCATGACATTATGGACCTACGTAAAGTTATCCTGACCATACCTCATTAAAAAAAAAAAGATGTTTTCGATGAGCGAAGGCGAATAACTTGTTTCAGGATCTGTCCGCGGAGAAGGAGTATTTAAAGCTCGCAGTGAGATACTGGATTTGCAAAATGATGATATGAGTAGAGACGCCACATTGTGGCGTCTCTTTTATTCCGATTGTGGTGAGAAGCCACAGTATGACGTCTCTACGGGAAGTTTAAATGATACCTTGTGCCATCATAGCGCGGGCCACTTTCATGAATCCGGCAATGTTGGCTCCCTTCATGTAGTTGATGTAGCCGTTGGGCTCGGTTCCGTATTTTATGCATTGGGCATGGATATCCTGCATGATGCGGTGTAGGTTCTTGTCCACTTCTTCCTCACTCCAACAAATATGCATGGCATTTTGTGACATTTCCAGTCCTGAAGTGGCCACTCCGCCGGCATTGACAGCCTTGCCGGGTCCGTAAGGTATGCGGTTTTGCAGAAATAGGTCTATGGCCTCGGGACGGCAGCCCATATTGGAAACTTCGCCCACGCACAGTACTCCGTTGTCTATGAGTTGTTGTGCGTCCTGCTCATTCAGTTCGTTCTGGGTGGCACAGGGCATGGCTATGTCTGCCTTCTGCTCCCAGGGTTTCTTTCCCGGATAGAATATGGCGCCGGGGAATTCTTCGGCATAGGGGGCCACAATGTCATTGCCGGAGGCTCTGAGTTCCAGCATATAGTCTATTTTTTCTCCGCTGATGCCGTTGGGGTCATAGATGTATCCGTCCGGCCCGGAAATGGTAATTACCTTTGCACCCAGTTCGGTGGCTTTCAGCGCCGCTCCCCAGGCTACGTTTCCGAATCCGGAGATGGCTACGGTCTTGTCCTTGAAACATGTGCCCATATCCTTTAGCATGGACTGTACAAAATAGCAGGCGCCAAAGCCGGTGGCTTCGGGGCGGATGAGGGAACCGCCAAAGTCGAGTCCCTTACCGGTGAAGGTTCCGGTATGTTCGTGGGTGAGTTTCTTGTACATTCCGTACATATAGCCTACCTCGCGTGCGCCCACTCCTATGTCTCCTGCGGGTACATCGGTATCAGGACCTATATAGCGCCAAAGTTCCGTCATATAGGCTTGGCAGAAACGCATTATCTCAGTATCGCTTTTTCCGCGGGGAGAGAAGTCGGAACCTCCCTTGCCTCCGCCCATTGGTAGGGTGGTTAGAGCGTTCTTGAAGGTCTGTTCAAAGCCCAGAAACTTAAGGATGGAAAGCGTTACCGAAGCGTGGAAGCGTATGCCGCCCTTGTAGGGGCCAATGGCGTTGTTGAACTGTACGCGATAGCCCAGATTGGTCTGTACCTCGCCCTTGTCATCGACCCAAGTTACACGGAACGTGAATATGCGGTCGGGTTCTACAAGCCGTTCTATGATTTTGGCCTTTTCAAATTCGGGGTGTCTGTTATAAATGTCTTCTATGGAAACCAACACTTCCTTTACTGCCTGCAAATATTCCATTTCGCCAGGGTGCTTTGCCTCGAGCGATGCCATTATCTTATCGATTTTCATAATACGTATGTTTTAAGGGTTACTTACATTTTGATAGTGTTTCTGCTTACAAATATACTTATTTTGTATATATGAATAGCAAAAACGGGTAAATTTATGCACTTATATTGATAAAATGTCAAGTTGTGATTACAATTATTGAAAATCACTTTTTGTTTATACAGTTTGGACAAATGCCCTTTATGATGAAGTTTGCGGAGTTAATTACAAATTCATCGGGCAAGCTTACTCGTGGTATGTTTATGTGATGGAGACAATAGGTGCGGCTGCATTTTTCGCAATAGAAATGTACATGCTGGTCGTCGAAGGTGTTGTGGCTTTGGCTTGTGCAAAGTTCGTATTTTAGCGAACCGCTTCCGTCTTCTATGGAATGTACCAGATTGTTCTTGAGCAAGAGGTTGAGCGTGCGGAATATGGTGCTGCGGTCTGCCGTAACCATGCGTTCCTCCAGCTGCTTCAGGCTGATGGGATGGTTACATTGTTCCAGCACGCGATATACAAGGATGCGCATGGCGGTGGGCTTTACCCCCTTGTTCTGCAGATGTTGCTCAATTTCGGTATGTTCCATATCAGTATTTGAATGAACTTCCTCCGGCAAATTCGCGCAGCAGGGATGTGGGCGGAACCTGGTCTTCGGGGATACTGCGGAAATAATGCAGGAACTTTCTCAAACGGTTTGCATCGGCGTATTCAATCTCGCGTTCGCTCACTTCTTCAAGTATGGAAAGCACCTTGTCCTTTATTACGGATATTTCGTACAGCAGGGCGCTGTTGAACGTAACATCGGCATAGACCTGGAAGGGGATAATCCATTTTTCCTCTCCCGCGGTAACGCTGGGGCATCGGCGTATGGTCTGGAGTGCGGAATAACCTCTGTACTGGTAATCGCGCACAATGCGGCGCAAAAGTCTGATGTCCTGGGTGGCGATACAGTTGTGGTCATCAAGTTGGATGGTAGTAAGAGCCGACACGTAGATGCGGAATTTCTTGTCGTCGGGGATTTGTTGTGTAAGGATGGGGTTCAGCGCATGGTTGCCTTCGAGAATGATGATGTCGTCTGGACCAATACTGAGTTTTTTCCCTTCAAAAACACGTTTTCCGCTCTGGAAGTCGTAGCGCGGTAGTTCCACCTCTTTTCCTTCAAGCAGTTCGTTCATCTGTTTGTTGAAGAATGCCGTGTCCACGGCCTGTATACATTCAAAGTCATATTCGCCTTTTTCATCGAGCGGGGTGTCTACCCTGTTCACGAAGTAGTCATCCGTACTGAGGGTATAGGGTTTCAGTCCGCACGCCATGAGCAGGATGGCCAGCCGTTTGCTGGTTGTGGTTTTTCCGCTGCTGCTGGGGCCTGCAATCAGTACTATGCGTGAATGGCGCAATGCTATTTCATCCGCAATGTGATTGAGTTTTCTGTCTTGCAGCGCTTCGCTTACGTTAATGAGTTCGGTGGCGTGTCCGTTCTTTACCGCTGTATTGAAGTCGCCCACGCTGCGTATGCCCAGAATGTCCTGCCAACGGTGGTATTCGCGGATGACGTCTATCATCTGTGTCTGTTCCGTTTTTTCTGCCAGTTCTGCCGGATTTTTCTGGCTGGGCACGCAAAGCAGCATCCCCTCCATATAATAAACCAGGTCGAAGAGATGCAGTTGGCCGGTATGGGTGAGCATGCAGGAGCAGAAATCGTCTATGGTATCGCCCAGCTTGTAATAGTTTGTGTACAGCTTGTCAAAACTTTCCAAAAGTTTTACCTTGCTCTTCATGTCCTTTTTGGCGTATAGTTCAATGGCTTCTTCCACAGGACATTGAATATGGCTTACGGGCATATTTTCATCGATGATCTGCTGCATTCTGCTGCGCAGTTTGCTTACGTCTTCTTCGTTGATTTCCCTTCCTATGCGCATCTCACAATAAAAACCTCCGTTTACCTGTGCGCTTATGAGCAGTTTGCCTGTGGGGTAGAGGTCTTCCGCTGCCTTTATAAGAACCAGAAACAGCGTGCGTATATAAGTGCGCATTCCGGCGGCATTGTAAAGACTGAGAAACTCTACGTCCTTGTTGTTATAGAAGCGGTAGTTCATGCCCTGCACCTTGTTGTTTACAAGTGCGGCCACCGGTCCGTATTCCATTTTTATCTGCGATGCGGAAAAGGCGTCGGCAAGTGTACTGCCCAGAGGTACGGATATAATGCTATTGTTGTTTTTACATCTTATTTTCAGAATGTTGTTCATGTTGCTATTTTTTTGATTTCAAAAGTTCCATCAGTTCTTTCATGCCCTCTGACGCACCCTTCATTATGTGAGTGAATGGACGGTTGCTATTCCATTTTACCGGCTTGGGGTCAATCAGATAAATGGGGCATCCGTCCGGTACAAACTGGGTGAGTCCGGCTGCGGGATATACGTTCAGGCTGGTTCCGATTATGACATAAATGTCAGCCAGACTGCTTATTTCTGCGGCCATCTCAATCTGGGGTACGGGTTCGCCAAACCAGACAATGAAGGGGCGCAGTTGGCTTCCGTCTTCGGCAAGGTCGCCAATCTTCACTTCCGGATTGTCCGCATCAAGCGTGCGTATGTATTTCTCGTTATTGGGCTGCAGGCTGCTGGTAACCTTCATCAGTTCGCCGTGAAGGTGAATTACGTTGCTGCTGCCAGCCTGTTCGTGCAGATTGTCCACATTCTGGGTGATAATGGCTACATGATAGTCTTTTTCCAGTTCGGCCAGCAGATAATGGGCCTGACATGGCTTTACCTGAAGCAGTTGTTTGCGGCGCAGATTGTAGAATTGGGTAACCAGAGAGGGGTCTTTTGTCCATCCTTCAGGAGTGCATACCTGTTCCACATCGTATTGTTCCCACAGTCCTCCGTTGTCACGAAATGTACTGATACCACTTTCGGCACTAACACCGGCACCGGTCAAAACAATCACTTTCTTCATGTTAAATTACATTTAATTAGCGCAAAAATAACAAAAAAAACTGTAAGGATAGGCATTAGATGAATAAAAAGTAGTAATTTTGCGCCGCATTAGTGACATTATATATATAAAAATGGATAAAATAAGTTATGCTTTGGGTCTTGGAATAGGCCATCAGCTCAAGAACATGGGCATTGAAAATTTTAGTGTTGAAGACTTTGCGCAGAGCATCAAGGATGTAATGGAGGAGAAGGCTACCGCCATGACTTCCCAGGAGGCTCAGACCTTGCTTAACACTTATTTTCAGGAAAAGCAGAAGGCAGAATCGCAGAAGGCCATAAGCGAAGGAAAAGCATTCCTTGAGGAGAATGCCAAGAAGGAAGGCGTTGTGACCACCAAGAGCGGCCTGCAATATGAAATCCTGACCGAGGGTACAGGTAAGCAGCCCAAGGCAACTGATACGGTACGCTGCCACTACGAGGGAAGCCTTATCAACGGTTCTGTATTTGACAGCAGCTATAAGCGCGGCGAACCCGCAGAGTTCGGTCTGAATCAGGTGATTCCCGGTTGGACCGAGGGCGTACAGTTGATGAAGGAGGGCGCCAAGTACCGTTTCTATATCCCCTATCTGCTGGGTTATGGCGAAAACGGTGCCGGAAGCAGCATTCCCCCTTACAGTACGCTGATTTTTGATGTAGAATTAATAAAAGTATTATAATAAACAATTATCATTAAATTAAAAATGAAGAAATTTGGTTTTATTTGTGCAGCTGTTCTTGCAGCATTGATGTCATCTTGTGGAAACGGAACTCCCACAGCTGATATGAAGAGTGATTTGGATTCTTTGAGCTATGCAGTAGGTATGGCACAGACCCAGGGTCTGAAGGAATATCTGGTACAGCGCATGGGCGTGGATACCGTTTACATCAACGAGTTTATCAAGGGTCTGAACGAAGGCGCTAACGCTGGTGATGACAAGAAGAATACAGCTTACTATGCAGGTATCCAGATTGGTCAGCAGATTAGCCAGCAGATGGTAACCGGTCTGAACAACGAACTGTTCGGAGAGGACAGCACCAAGACCATCAGCCTGAAGAACTTCATGGCAGGTTTCATTGCCGGAACCACCGGTAAGGGCGGTCTTATGAGCGTAGAGGATGCCGGCAAGATGGCACAGGCTAAGATGCAGGTTATCAAGGCTCAGCACATGGAAGAAGTGTATGGCGGCAACAAGAAGGCTTGTGAAGAGTTCATGGCTAAGATTGCCAAGAAGGAAGGCATCAAGAAGCTGGAGAACGGAGTGTTCTACGAAGTGTTGGTTGAAGGAAAGGGTGAGATTCCCGCTGACACCAGCCGCGTAAAGGTTAACTACGAGGGTAAGCTCATCAACGATTCAATCTTCGACAGCTCTTACGAGCGCAACGAGCCTACTACCTTCCGTTGCAACCAGGTAATCCCCGGTTGGACCAACGCCCTTACTCACATGCCCGTTGGTTCTACATGGATGGTTTACATTCCCCAGGATCAGGCCTATGCTGACCGCAAGGCTGGTATGATTGATCCCTTCTCTTGTCTGATTTTCAAGATTGAACTCCTCGGCATCGAGAAGTAATCGTCATGAAGCACGTAAGAATATTTTGTTTCTCTTTACTGGCGCTATGTTGCATCAGCACCATGGCTGCCGGTAAAAAGAAAACCAAGAAGAATAAGAAAGCGCCCGTAGAAGTGGTGGATACCGTTAGCGTGGATACGTTCAGCTATGCTTGCGGAAAAGCCAACACCCAGGGTCTGAAGGCTTATCTGGCACAGCGTTTGGGCATGGACACCACCTACATGGAAGATTTCATGAAAGGTTTTGACCAGATTCTTCTTACCGAAGCCGACAAGAAAGCCAAGGCCCGATTGGCGGGAATAGAAATCCGTACCCAACTGGAGACTCAGATTCTCCCCAATGTAAACAAGCAGATCAGCGATTCTGCCGACATTGTGGTAAAGGACAAGTTCATCCAGGGCTTCAAGGACGGACTGATGGGTGCCAATATGTACATCAGCATGGACAGTACCCAGAAGATTGTATCCAAACAGGCCGCTTACTATCAAAAGGTAAAGATTGAGAAGAAGTATGGCGCCAACCGTGCAGCCGGAGAAGAATTCCTCAAACTGAATGCCAAGAAGGACAGTGTAAAGACCACACCTTCAGGTCTGCAGTACAAGGAAATAAAGACCGGAACCGGAGAGAAGCCCCAGCCCACGCACAAGGTGACGGTGCATTACGAAGGTCGTCTCATAGACGGAACCGTATTTGACAGCAGTTACCAGCGCAACAAGCCCGCCACCTTTGCCTGTGGCCAGGTAATAAAGGGATGGACCGAAGCCCTCACCATGATGCCAGTAGGCAGTAAGTGGGAACTTTACATCCCCCAGGAATTGGCATACGGTGCAAGGGAGCAGGCCAAGATACCTCCCTTCTCCACGCTAATCTTTACTGTAGAATTGCTTGGAATAGAGAAACAATAAATTTGACAGACAATAAAAACCACCCCTTAAAGGCCACACAACCCGGTTTTTAAGGGGTGTTTTGTTTTTCCATAGATTTATACCATTAGCTTTTGGCCATTGGCGAATAAAAAAGCCAACATCAACAGCTAACAGCCAACATTCAAAGTAAATAATCTTTACAAAATATGGAAGCGTAAGGACACCGACTTAAACGTGGCAAAGCAGATAAATCCAGTTGGGCATAAAAAAGCGCCCAACTGGAAACCCCGTATTAGTGGGTTATTCGCATTTTAATACTCATTCTCCCATTTTCCCTTTCAAAAACATCCGAAAACTGTAAAAGATAACGTAAAAAAAATTTTACAAAAGAAGGCCTTCCCTATGACAATGTATTGTCAAGGGCAAGACAAAGCATTTCAGTACCAACTTTGGTACATAATAAATGGTACTGCAGTATCAGCTAATTGGTACTGTAGTGTCAGCTTATTGGTATTGTAATGTAAGTGCGGCGCCTCTTTCATTCCATACCGATGATTTCATTTTGAAGATTTCTGTCCCAAGGATAACAGAAAAAGTGACAGAAAACGAAGGTAGGGTAACAGAAAAGGTAACAGAAAATGGAGATAGGGTAACAGAAAAGTTACAGAAGATTGTAGAGAAGTCCCAAGAATTAGGCGAAGAGCTAACAGATAATCGCATAAAGATTCTGCGTGCTATCATTGAAAATCCATATATTGCCAAATCTGAGTTAGTAAAAGTAGTTGGAATTAGTTATACTTCCATCGGTCGTAATATTGAAGCAATGCGAAATAAGTATCTCCGTCGTGTAGGTGCTGATAAGGGCGGCTTCTGGGAAGTTATAGAATAGTGCGATTTAACTTAGGATTTTTCCTAAAATAATGATGGCGGCTAAAATAAACTTTTGCCACCATCTTAATATCGGGAGGAAGAATTAAAGGCAGACGCTATTAAAGTGGCTCAGTCAAGTCTCTAATAATTAATGATTAATATAAGGTTATAGAATAATTATGTCAAAGGCTCAATTAAAGAAACACTTGTTAAAATTAACTCAAGAAGAGGTTATAGATGTCATCTTGGAACTTTACGATGCACGTAAAGAAGCTAAGGAATATCTGGATTTTTATATGAATCCAAACGATGACATCAAACTGGACGAATATAAGAAAATAATATATAATGAATTCTATCCAAGTCGTGGTGAACCTAAAATTCGTTTTAGTGTTTGTCGGAAAGCTGTAAGCGATTTCAAGAAATTAAAACCGAGTCCGTCTTTTATAGCAGATTTGATGTTGTTCTATATTGAAACAGGAGTGAACTTTACTGCTGATTATGGTGATATGTGGGAGCAATATTATATTACTTTGGAAAATAATTTTGGTAAGGCTGAAAATATCAGAAGAATGTGGCTGGGGATTTCCAGATACTTTATATGATTTCTACTATCAATATCAATAGAGAAATGAATACCACCTTGGTACATTAATAATTGGTACTGCAGTTATAGTACTGGGGTGTTATACAAATAGGTATTGTGGTGTAAGTAAACCTGTATGAAAAATCAACCCGCTAAACTATACAAATAGACACAAAAAATGTGTTAAAATGTCATTTTTCTTATCAAAATGATTGATATATCGATATTTTTTTCTATTTTTGTTTACAATTTAATACAAAAACATACTATTGAGAAATGGAAAAGATAGATAACCTTGATAAGAAAATCCTGGAAATCATTTCTTGCAACGCACGCATTCCGTTTAAGGATGTAGCCACGGAATGCGGCGTGAGCCGTGCTGCCATTCATCAGCGCGTGCAGCGACTGATAGACATGGGCGTAATTGTAGGTTCCGGCTATCATGTGAATCCTGCAAGTCTGGGTTACAACACCTGTACTTACATTGGCATTACGCTGGAAAGGGGGTCCATGTATAAGGATGTTGTCAAGGAAGTCCAGAAGATACCGGAGATTGTGGAGTGCCACTTTACCACCGGCCCCTATACCATGCTGGTGAAATTATATGCCAAGGACAATGCCCATCTGATGGAACTTTTGAACAACCGTTTGCAGGAAATACCGGGAGTGACGACAACCGAGACGCTTATTTCACTGAAACAAAGCATTAAGAAGGAAGTTCCCATTGGCGTACAGCGTAAGGAAAGCAAACCTACAGCACTGGAGGATTCATGAGTAAAGGTTATGATTGGTTAGGGCGGTATGAGGAATTCCATGGCAAGTTCGACAGGGGAAAGAGTAAGCCCGTAATTGGCATAACGGGCAACTTTGGAGACAAAGGGTGTGAACTGGCACAAGGTTACTATCAGTCTGTGCTGAAGGCGGGCGGTATTCCGCTTGTTATTCCGGCCTATGAGGATATGGAAACGCTTGCGGCCACTTTGGAAAGGATTGACGGACTGTTGCTTTCCGGCGGTGCCGACATGAATCCTCTGTTAATGGGCGAAGAGCCAGTTCCCGGACTTGGCGGTATTTGTCCGCAACGGGACAAGGCCGAACTTTGGCTCATCAGAATGGCCTACAACCGTCAGATTCCCATCATGGGAATTTGCAGGGGAATCCAGATGCTGGCCTGCGCTTTGGGAGGGAGTGTTATCCAGGACTTGAATTCGCAATATAAGGAGGATAGTCTGATAAAGCACAGCCAGCAGCTTGCCAGAGAATACGCCTCGCATACGGTATGGATTGAAGAAAACTCATTGTTGCATGAAATTATAGGCGAAACCCAACTGGCCGTGAATTCTTTCCATCACCAGGCCGTGTGCGAAACAGGCTCCTGCCTAAAAGTGTCCGCCCGTGCCAAGGACGGTGTGATAGAGGCCATAGAAAGTACGGAGCATAAAAGCGTGTTGGGCGTGCAATGGCATCCCGAATGCTTTATTCTGAATGGAGACAACTGCATGATGCCCCTTTTCGAGTGGCTGGTAAAAGAAGCGGTTTCCTTTGCCGGAGCGCGCAGAATCCACCGACAGGTTCTTACCCTGGACAGCCATTGCGACACGCCGATGTGTTTCCCTAAAGCAATCGGAATGGGCATATCGCCGTCGCAGCTGATAAGTTCGCGTACCGGTTTGGCTTTGGTGGATTTGCATAAAATGCACGAAGGAATGCTCGATGCCAGTATTATGGTGGCCTATTTGCCGCAAGGGGAACGTGATGAGGCTTCTTTGGAACGGGCTAACCGTAACGCCCATCACATTCTGGACCAAATAGAAGGCATGGTAGCGGACAATGCGGACGCATTGGAAATAGCCCGCACTCCGGAAGACCTTTATGCCCTAAAGGGACAAGGCAAGAAAGCCATAATGACGGGCGTGGAGAACGGATATGCCGTGGGAAAGGATATAAATAATGTAAAGAAGTTCCGTGACAGGGGAGTGGTCTATATGACGCTCTGCCATAACGGTGACAATGACATTTGCGATTCTGCCCGCGGAAATACGGAACACAACGGTGTGAGCCAATTTGGCGAGCAGGTAATCAGGGAAATGAACAGAGTGGGCATGATGGTGGATCTGAGCCATGCTTCGGAAAAGAGTTTCTTTGATGCATTGGAGATAAGTGCCACTCCCATTGTATGCAGCCATAGCAGCAGCAAGGCACTGTGCAACCATCCCCGCAATTTGACCGACGGGCAACTGCTGGCTCTGGCCCGAAAAGGAGGTGTGGCACAGGTAACCTTGTACGAAGGCTTTCTTCGTGTCGACGGCAAGGCAAGCATCTTGGATGCGGTGGAACACATCAGGCACATGGTAAGGGTTATGGGTATAGAGCATGTGGGCATAGGAACCGATTTTGACGGCGATGGCGGTGTGCCCGGCATAGCGTCGGCATCTGAGGTGATCAACCTGACCCGAATGCTGTTAAGAAACAACTTTTCTGAGCAGGACCTCCGGCTTTTGTGGGGAGGCAATTTCTTGCGTGTGATGAAAGAAATCCAGAATTTTAAATTATGACAATAAAAAAAATGAATGTAAAGAAGATACTTTTAGGTAGTATATTGCTTTGTGTTTCCGGCATGATGGCTTGCACAGGCCAGAAGCAAAGCAGTGCGAAGGCGGCCGACACCATAGCACTGGCCCCCTGCCCGGCTTTCCAGTCAGACAGTGCCATGCAGTATGTGGAGGACCAGTGTGCCTTTGGTCCCCGTCTGCCGGAAAGCGAAGCCTCTGCCTTGTGCGGAGATTATATAATAGAAAAGTTTGAAAAGTTTGGCACTCAGGTTCGCGAACAGACAGCCGATGTAACTATCTATGACGGTTCAAAGGTTTCTGCCCGGAATATCATTGCCAGCATCAACCCGGAGAACCCGGACCGCATACTTTTATGCGCGCATTGGGATTGCCGTCCCTGGGCAGACCACGACCCCAATCCGGATAACCACCATACTCCGGTAATGGGAGCCAATGACGGAGCCAGCGGAGTGGCCGTAATGTTGGAGATAGCCCGTGTGCTCCAGCAGCAGCCCGTAAAGTTGGGTATAGACTTTGTCTGTTTTGATGTGGAAGACATGGGCACTCCGGAATGGGCGGAAGAAGATTATGATAGCAGCAGGGAAACCTGGTGCCTGGGCTCAAAAGTTTGGGCGGAGGAGGCGCGGAACAACCAGTATTCGGCACGCTACGGTATCTTGATGGACATGGTGGGCGGCCGAGGGTGCACTTTCTCCAAAGAACTTATTTCACAGGAATATGCCGGTCCCATTGTGGATCTGATTTGGAAACTGGCCGGCCAGCTGGGCTATCGCCATTACTTCCCCATGAGGGACGGAGGTTATCTGATGGATGACCATGTGAACGTAAACCTTGTTGCAGGCATTCCCTGCCTTGACATCGTTCCCCATTTCACGGAAGGACCGAGCAGCTTCGGCCCCACATGGCATACCGTTCAGGATACGCCCGAGAACATAGACCCCAACGTGCTCAACGCCGTGGGGCAGACATTGGTACAACTTATTTATAATGAGAATGCGCAATGAAGACAATAAACGAGATACAAGACGAGATAATTGAAGAGTTTTCCGACTTTGACGACTGGATGGACAAATACCAACTGCTCATAGACATGGGCAGCGACCAACCGCCACTGGACGAGAAATACAAGAACGAGCAGAATCTGATTGACGGTTGCCAGAGCCGGGTTTGGCTTCAGGCAGACATGGAGGGGAACAAACTGCATTTTCAGGCAGAGAGCGATGCGCTCATTGTGAAGGGCATTGTAACCTTGCTCATCCGTGTACTGAACGACCATACCCCACAGGAAATAATGGATGCGGATCTGTACTTCATTGAAAGAATCGGGCTCAGCGAACACCTTTCGCCCACCCGAAGCAACGGTCTGCTGGCCATGGTAAAGCAAATGAAAATGTATGCCTTGGCATTCAAGGCAAAAGGATTTTAGAAAAAGAATTTGTTTGTGAAGATAGGACAGATTGACTTAGGAGAGAAGCCTGTATTGCTTGCACCGATGGAGGACGTAACCGACATAGGGTTCCGTCTTTTGTGCAGGCAGTTGGGGGCCGCCATGGTCTATTCGGAATTCGTTTCGAGCGATGCGCTGATACGGATGGTGAACAAGAGTTTGGAAAAGCTGAAGGTATGTGCCGACGAACGTCCTGTTGCCATTCAGATTTACGGCAGAGATGCGGATGCCATGCGCGAGGCGGCACGTATTGTGGTGGAACAGGCCAGTCCGGATGTGCTCGACCTGAATTTTGGTTGTCCGGTAAAGAAAGTGGCGGGAAAGGGAGCCGGTGCCGGAATGTTACAGAACGTCCCCCAGATGCTGGCCATAACGCGTGCTGTGGTGGATGCCGTGCCCCATACTCCTGTAACCGTTAAGACCCGCTTGGGATGGGACCATGACCACCGAATCATTGTGGAACTTGCCGAACAGTTGCAGGATTGCGGCATTCAGGCACTTACCATTCACGGCCGTACCAGGGCTCAAATGTATACAGGCGAGGCAGACTGGTCTTTAATAGGTGAAGTAAAGAAGAATCCCCGAATGCGCATACCCATTATCGGCAATGGCGATATTACAACGCCGGAACGTGCCGTGGAATGCTTTGAACGCTATGGGGTGGATGCCATAATGGTAGGGCGTGCCACATTTGGCCAGCCGTGGATTTTTTATGAAATCAATAGGGCGCTGGGGCATGATGTGGGCGGGGCGGAGGCTGTATCTTCATCTCATCCCATGCTCAGCACAGGATGGAAAATGGATATCCTGCGTCAGCAGGTTCTTACCAGTGTGAACCGGATTGACGAATACAGGGGCATACTCCATGTAAGGCGACATCTGGCCGCCACTCCCTTGTTTAAGGGCATTCCCAATTTCCGCGAAACGCGAATCCGGATGCTCCGTGCCGAAACGGTCAGCGAACTGTTCGGTATCTTGGACGAGATAGAAACAAAAATCCTTTCATAGCACATAAAAGCCGGTAGGTTACGGACAAATAAAAGGCCTTCCCTTTCCGGCCCATTTTATATAATTAATGTATATAATGAACAGAAAAGATTTTGAGATAATGGCGCCGGTGGGTTCGCGCGAGTCTTTGTCAGCAGCCTTGCGTGCCGGAACGGACAGTATATACTTTGGTATTGAACATCTGAACATGCGTGCACATTCTGCCCGCACGTTTACCATAGAAGACCTCAAGGACATAGCCAGCGAATGCCGCCACTGCGGAGTGAAAAGTTATCTAACCGTAAATACCATCATTTATGGTGAGGACCTGGAAATGATGCGGCAGATTCTGGATGCTGCACTTGATGCCCGCATCTCGGCAGTTATTGCCAGCGATGTGGCCGTAATGCAGTATTGCCGCCAGATAGGGCTTGAAGTGCATTTGAGTACACAGCTCAATATCAGCAACATTGAAGCCCTCCGTTTCTATGCCCAGTTTGCCGATGTAGTTGTGCTTGCCCGTGAACTGAACATGAATCAGGTTGCGGACATATACCGTCAGATAGTGGAGCAGCATATTTGCGGCCCCAGCGGCCAGCTTATCCGCATAGAGATGTTCTGCCACGGCGCATTGTGTATGGCTATCAGCGGAAAGTGCTATTTGAGCCTGCAAAACATGGGAAAGAGCGCCAACCGGGGCGAGTGTATGCAGCTATGCCGAAGAGGCTATACGGTGCGCGACCGAGAGACCGGTACCGAGCTGGATATAGACAACAAGTACATCATGTCGCCACGCGACCTCAAGACCATCCGCTTTATAGACCGCATGATGCAGTCGGGCGTCAGGGTGTTCAAGATTGAAGGCCGCGCCCGCGGTTCCGAGTATGTGTCTGCTGTGGTCCGGTGCTATAGCGAGGCCATTCAGGCTGTGTTGGATGACGACTTCACACCGGAGCGCATGGACGAATGGGATGCCCGTCTTTCCCGTGTGTTCAACCGTGGTTTTTGGGACGGATACTATCAGGGCCAGACGCTTGGAGAATGGAACGACCAGCCCGGCTCTCTGGCTACGGAGAAGAAAGTATATGTGGGTCGGGGCGTGAAGTATTTTAACCGCCTGAAGGTTGCCGAGTTTAAGATTGAGGCCGCACCGCTCAGTGTGGGCGATAAGATTCTGATAACCGGCCCCACTACGGGCGCATTGGAGACGGTAGTGGAGGAAATCCGTTTCGACCTGAATCCTGTTGAAACCGCATTGCAGGGACAGCGCATCAGCATTCCGTTGGAGAGAAAGATCCGCAGTAGCGACAAACTCTATAAATTGGTTCCGAATACTTGATATTTAGATATTATATTATTGGCAAAATGAAAAAGACAGCCTTCTTTTTGATGTTTATCTTTGGTGCAGTGGCATTGTTCGCCCAATCGGCCAAGGATGTACAATTTGTGTGGACAGATGCCACAGAACTTACAATGCTGGGACAGTTCTTTCCCGAAAACCCCAATCCTTACCATCGCGTGGATACTGTGCGTTTCAAAGGCTTTACGGCAGGCGAGAACAAGCAGGTGCGCTTTGGCGTCGGGATGATTTGTGCCTTCCGCACCAATTCCACCATCATATCCGTTGATCCCGAATACGGTGATGTATCCTTCCCGACTAATACAATGGGCATTTCGGCCCGGGGATTCGACCTCTATATCCGCAAGGACGGCCAGTGGATCAATGCCGCCAGCACAGTTTCGGGCGACAAAAACCTGAACAAACCGCTCACGTTGATAAACAATATGGACGGACAGGAAAAAGAATGCCTGCTTTATCTGCCCATTCAAAGTGAGTTGCGCGAGCTGAAGATTGGCGTTCAGGCTGGAAAGAGTCTGCAGCCTCTGGCCAACCCCTTCCGCCACCGGATAGCCTTCTTCGGCAGCAGTTTCACGCATGGCAGCAGTACATCGCGTCCTGCCATGAACTATCCTTCGCAATTGAGCCGCGCCACAGGCTTGCAGGTTCTTAACCTTGGTTGTGCGGGAAACTGCAAGCTCCAGTCCTACTTCTGCGATGTGCTTTGCGCCACGGATGCCGACGCCTTTGTCTTTGACAGTTTCTCAAACCCTAAGATTGAAGAGATAGAGGAGCGCCTTTTCCCCTTTATCGAGAAGTTGCAGAAGGCGCACCCCGGAAAGCCTCTGATTTTCCAGCGTACCATATACAGGGAACGCCGTAACTTTTGCACCTCTACGGAGGATTATGAGCGCAGGCGTCAGGAAAGGGCTGCCGAACTTATGCGTCAGGCCGTGAAGAAGTATCCTGATGTATATTATATCGAGACCACCAACGCCACTTCGCCTACCCACGAAACCAGTGTGGACGGAACGCATCCCGGAGACTATGGCTATACGCTCTGGGCCGAGTCGTTGCAAAAGCCTCTGCTGAAGATTCTAAAGAAGTATGGTATCAGATAGCAGGTTAGCAGGGAGAGTGTTGTCCGGGGGCAGGCTGTTGTACGGCTTGCCGTTTCTGCTCATGCTCTTCATTGTCCAACCGCTTGGTGCAAAGCGTTACCGCCTTTCCCGCTGGGGAATTCCCAAGGCCAACTACAGCGGAATAACCCATTTGGGCGGACAAAGGTATGCCGTGGTGTCCGACGAAGAACCCAAAACCGGATTCTATCTTTGGACAATCAGAATGGATTCAGTCTGTGGAAAAATCAAAGATGTCAGGAACGACGGTTTTTACGGCCTCGCGTGGCCGTATGAACGCGATGCCGAGGGAGTGGCGTTTTGCCCCCAGCGGAACACACTTTTTATCAGTGGGGAGACCGACCAGCGCATTCTGGAATATCGTTTGGACGGTTCGCTGACGGGCGCGGAAATCCGTGTGCCGGACTATGCCGGTGCCGACTTCATCCAGCCCAACCGCGGATTCGAGGCGTTGGGGTACGACTCCAGCCGACAACTCTTCTGGACCGTTACGGAAAGCCCTCTTCTGGACGATGAGCCATTGAGGCTAAGACTGATGAGTTTCGGTGCCGATTTAGGGTTGGAATCCCAATACTCCTACACATTGGATGTTCCCCAGGCCCGTAATCACGGGCGCGACTATTACCATGGCGTTGTGGCCATAGCACCGCTTGCCGACGGACGTTTGCTGGTGCTCGAACGCGAGGCTCGTATTGCTCCGCATTACAATGGAAGCCGCTGTTGGTGCAAACTTTTTCTTTTCTGTCCGGATAGCGGACAGAAAAGCCTGTTGGAGAGTTGGTCCACCCGCCTGAACCTATGGAATACCCGTTTTTCCAATTACGAGGGAATGTGCCTGGGCCCCGTTTTGCTTGACGGCACGCGAACCCTCCTGCTTTTGTGCGATTCGCAGGCCGGATACGGTCGCGGTCCGTGGCGGTTGCGGGACAGACTGAAAGTGATAAAGATAAAGGATATATAATTTGGTGGTTTTCTAATTTATTGAAAGTTATGAAGAAGAGATTGTTTTCTATGTGGATGGCCTGCTGTGCAATGTTCGCAACAGCGCAGAATCCATACCTTCCTTTGTGGGAACATCTTCCCGATGGTGAACCCCGAGTGTTTGAAGATCCCGATGAGCCGGGCAAATACCGTGCCTATATCATAGGGTCGCATGACGTAACCTATTCGGCCTATTGCGGACCTGACATCCGTATGTGGTCGGCACCGGTGGAAGACCTTAGCCAGTGGACGGACGAAGGTCCCATCTTTACCCACTTTGTAGACGGCCAGTGGGACACCATGTTTGCCCCCGATCTGGTGGAAGTAAAGGACCGGAAGACAGGAAAGAAGACATACTATCTCTATCCTCATTCCCGCGGATGGCGGCGCGTGCCCATGGTCTGTAAGGGCGACCGCCCCGACGGACCTTTCATCCCCATTAACCTTACCGATGACGGCCGTAGTTGTGTGCAGGGTTCCATTATAGATTTCGACCCCTCCGTGTTTGTGGAGTATGTGACCGACAAGAAAGACCCCGATTTCAGTCGCGGCTATCGTGCCTATGTCTATTACGGCTTCCAGCATTCTACTGCCTTCGAGCTGGATCCGGAAACCATGTATTCCCTGCGTCCCGGCACCAAGATTCATGACTATTTCATTCCGGCCAGTTCCCGTTACGGCGAGGTGCGCGACCCCGCCGGAACCCAATATCCCGCACTTTACAAGGAACAGAATCCCGGCGACTTCAACTTCTTTGAGGCCTCTTCCATCCGAAAGGTAGGAAACAAGTATGTAATGGTGTTCTCCGGCTATAGCGGCCCCGATTACGGACTGGGTTCCACCAATTCTGCCTTGCGCTACGCATTCGGCGACTCTCCCCTCGGTCCCTGGCGTTCGGGCGGTGTGCTGGTCGATTCCAGAGGTGTGGTACCCAATGCCGACGGTACACGCCTTACTACCACCAATGCAGCCCATAACACTCACGGGTCGCTTCAGGAAATAAACGGACAGTGGTATGTGTTCTACCACCGTCCGCCCCGAGGTTTTGGCAATGCACGCCAGGCCATGGTAGCCCCCGTAAAGATTACGTGGGATAAGAAGGCTGTGGCTGACGGCGGAAAGGTTACCATAGTAGGTTACGACCCCTATGCCAAGCACAACGAATGGACGGCTTCTGCCACGGACGGCACCTGCTATACCGGTGCAGAGGTTACCAGCGAGGGTTTCCACATCTTCGGCCTTCCGCCGTATGCCTATTACTCTGCCGGAATAGCCTGCTACATGACTGGAAACCACTGGATGCAGGACAACCACGATGTGTGGAACAACAGCATGGATCTGGCTGGCATCACCAACGGTGGTGTGGTGGGCTTCAAGTATTTTGGCTTTGGCGGACTGGAGAAGGATAACAAGGGTGTGAAAGCTTTCACTGCCACTAAGAAAGGCGATGGCACAAAACTCAACCTGCGTCTTACGCCTGGCGGAAACGGAGCCTTTACAGTTAAGGTGATGCTGGACGGCCCCTATGCAAACGATGTGTGGAAGGGTAGGGAGATTGCTGAAATCCGTGTTCCTGCCGATGCCGCACGCACTGCAACCACTTATACTGTGGACGTTCCGGCGGTGGAAGGTCTTACAGGCAAACACGCCATTTATCTGGTTGCGGAAGGTCCCGACATCAAACACCCCGAGAATGACCGTCGTCCCGGTGGTCCCCGTCGCGAACCGCAGCGTCCCCAAGGTTTGTTCGACCTTCACGGAATAGGTTTCTCCGCATTGTCAGTCCCCTTCCAGGTACCCGTAGTGCCGCAGATTACCATTACCGCCGACGGCAAGCGCCTTCATATTCCCGATACCCCTATCCGAAGTACCAATCAGAATGGATATACCGATGCCATCCGCTATCAGGTTTATGCTCCGCTTACGTCGACAACCCGCCTGCAGGCCACAGCCTCGCATCCTGATGTGAAGATTCAGGTAAGCCCCATCACAGACGGCCGTGCCACCATTCGTGCCACTTATAAGGGAAAGGAAAAGATATTCCTCGTGAACTGAGCCATATTTATCTAACATAGAGAAAGAAGACATGGACAGAAGACACTTTCTTAAAAGGTCTGTTGCCTCAGCTGCGGGAATCGCCACCACAGGAGTGGTAGCAACCGATGCGTCTGCAAAGACAGTAAAGGTGAAGACCAGACTTGAATATGGGCAAACGATTAAAGAACCGTCGCGCAGGATACCGGTAGTGGACAGCGCAGACCTCATCGTTGTCGGAGGTGGGCCGGCGGGATTTGCCGCTTCTGTTGCCGCAGCAAGGCAGGGACTTGACGTGATTATGCTGGAGAGAGGATATTTTCTTGGGGGCCTTTTCACGGGATGCGATGTAACCCTGCTCAACAATATGTACTCTCCCACACACAACGGCAGAGTGCAAGCCGTGTTCGGAATCTGTGACGAACTCTGTAACAGATTGGATTCGCATAAGATGATGGTGTGGGCCGGCACTCCTCCCAATGTAGACACCGAGGCTACGAAGTATTTCATGGAAGAAATGTGTGTCGAGGCTGGAGTAAGGATTCTCTATGGTGCCCATGCATCGGAAGTGTCCATGAGCGGCGACCGCATTGATGCCGTTTTTGTGGAAACCAAGAGTGGCCGAGTGGCCATGAAGACAAACTTTGTCATAGATTGCAGCGGAGACGGTGATGTGCTTGCCTGGACAGGAGAGGACTTCATAGAATATAAAAACCACATCAGTGCCATGTATCGCATTGGTAACGTGCGTAACAGGACGTCGGGCAGCCATACGTCGAACGAGGGCGTGTACACAATGCATCTTGGTCAGGGAATCTCCAATGTGGACGGCCTGAATGCCTATGTGGCATCGAAGGCACAACTGGACCTTCGCAAAAAGATGTGGGAAAAGACGCTGGATGTCCGTTCCAAAGAGGGAAATGAAAATGCCTATCTGCTCAGTACCCCGTCCATAGTGGGCGTGCGCGTTACCAGAGTTTTGAATGCCGTATTGAACGTAAGTGTAGAAGGGGCTGCCACAGGAAAGTCATACGATGATGTGATAGGATTTACCGGCAGCGATTCCACCCTACATTGGGGAGACACCCGAATTCCAGGTAAGGACAGGAAGATTTGGCAGGTGCCTTACCGCTCGCTTGTTCCCAAGACGGTGGAGAATCTGCTGGTTGCCGGCCGTTGCTTTGGGTATGAGAAAGGTCTTACCTATGATGCACGCGAGGTGGGAACGTGTTTCATGACAGGTGAGGCAGCCGGAACGGCAGCGGCCCAAGCCGTTTCCCTGCGCCGAGGATGCCGAGACATTGATGTCCGCCGTTTGCAGGAGACCTTGCGCATGAACAAAGTAAAGCTGGAATGGTAGGGTATTTTGCCGTTGGTGGGCGCAATCCACAAAACTGGCCTTCAGTTAATGGATAATGATCTAGGCGCACTCACCTTCCATACCTTAATTTGTACAATTTTATTGGAATCACGCTTTTCGCTGCCTGGCATCCCCGTTTTTTTCCTCGCGAGGAAAATTTTCCTCCCACGCCATGTCGTTTGTTTTATGAGGTGTGGGAGGAGTAAGGCCATACTGGCGGTGTAAAGGATTTTTTTTTTGCAAGGTTAAAAACCATTGTATTCTTGGTTGACAGAAACCATTCGTTTGATTATTGAGGTCTATTTGACTTTTCGTTAACGGGAAAATGTGAAAATGGCGATAAAAAACTTAGGATGCACCCATCACGGGCGCATCCTACGTATCGCTATGAGGTCTTGTTCTAAAACTTATTTCTTTATTTTGTAGACCAGGAAGTTCTTGTCAAACTTGATATCCATTCCGTTGGTGAGTTCTACATCGTAGCCGCGTTTGTCCAGATCAATTTCCTTCACTTGGCTGCCGGGGAAGGTCTCGTCCAAATACTTGCTGATGGCTGTGGGAACTGCACCCTTAGGTACGGTGGAATGCTTGCACTCAATGTTCTCCCAGTTTCCCTTACTGTCAAATTCAATCTTGTCTCCGTTTACGAACACCACCTTGTATTCCTGTCCCAGCCATTCGCGCTCTGCGGTGACCATTGCAATCTTTCCGCCCTTGAAGTGGCTGTTGAGGAAAGTCTGTGCCTGCTGCGGCAGCTGGCTGATTTGTACGGGGCGGTCGTTGTCTGCCAAAACGGTGGTAACACTTGCCAAAATAACGCTCAGGGTAATCAAAGTCTTTTTCATAATGCTTTTCTTTTTATTTGTTTGTCAATTATTGTTTTCTCTCTAATTTCAGCAGGCTTTTTGTTGCCTTGTATTGAATTGACATCATTACAAATAATTGGTTTAAGCGTTACCGGCGAGTTTAACTTTTCTTAAATTTTGTTTTGTTTTAATTACAAAATATGCCAAAATAAATTGGTCATCAGAGCGCTAACTATAGGAATCTGATGACCGATTAGGGTTCTATGGGCCAAACGTTACTCAATTGTTATCTTATAGTCGTCCATCTTTCCTGTGCGGTGGGCATGTTCCTTTGTTGTTGGGCTTATGCCGAAGAAGGGAGAATAAGTTTTAACGTGGATGGTCTTTCCGTCTGGGTAGAACTCCAGGATGCGTACCCATCCGTCTCCTCCGTTACCTTCCCATCCTCCACCAAGAATCTGGACGTTGAACATCATCTGGTGTACGGTGTTACCGGCGGCGTTCTTGCTTTTTACATAGGCGGTGGCGTCTTCAAACTCGCCGGGTTTTCCGGTATGTCCACAAATTACCATGTCTACGTTTGGAAGCGGCTGTATGAGTTTTTCCCATATTTGTTTTCCCCAATTGGCGGGTCTTACCTTGTATCCCTCATTGTCCGTGAGTACGCCAGTACGTTCCCTCATGTAAGAGTGTGTGAGGAAGATAACCTTGTCGTCCTTATATTTGGGGTCGCTGATGACTTTCTTTGCCCATTCAAGAACTTCGTCTCGCGGAGCAAATTCGGTGCAAACCACCAGAATGTGTCCCCATCCCGGGGCTTCTATGCGGAATGCTCCGTTTTCCGTGCTGATGTCACCCATTCGGTTGGGGTAGTCGGAAACGATAACGTCGCGAAGTTTTCCGTTGCGTTCAAGCGGAAAATATTTGGGAAATTCGGTGCGTCCGTTCTCTGCACTTCTATAACCATAGTCATGGTTTCCCGGACTTATAATATAAGGAACTTTGTTGTCCAAGCGGCCGAAGCAGCGCGAAACGCATTCCCATTGTTCGCGGCTTGTCTGGTTTACCATGGTGCGGATGCGGGTTATGCATTCGTTGGTTTCTACAAGGTCACCGGTGCAGAGTACGCTTTTGATGTTAAGTTGGTCCACATTGTCGGCAATCCACGCCGTACACAGTTCAAACAGAGGTTGGTTGATGTCGTACTTCATGTAGCCTTGGGGGTCGCCCAAAACAATCATGCTGAAGGATTCGGGGTTGTCCAGTTTCTGCTGGTCTGCTCTGTGCTGTGCCTTTCCGCCAAGAACAGCCATAAAGGCCAGTGTAGTAAGGATGGTTTTTCTCATATTCCAGATGTATTAAATTGATAAAAATAAGGCGTATAATCTATAATTGACACAAAATTATAATTTTTTTTACAATATCTGATGCAGGCAGGATATATTTCGTATCTTTTTTCATATCTTTGCATAGCTTTTTGACTTGTTTTCATTGCATGAATTCCAGAAAATTGAATAATTTGCTGCGACAGACGACGGACAAGTTGTCGGCAAGCAATTCTTTGCATGGACTTTTCCATGAACATCGAGATGGTGACCCACTCCCTTCGGGTCCGGTACTGGCAGAGATTATAGAACTGTGCCGAGCCATTATTTTTCCGGGATTTTACGGCAAGTCCACTCTGAGTAGCGAAACTCTTCCTTATCATATTGGAGTGAACGTAGAGCGTCTGTATGGTTTGCTCTGCGAACAGATTCTGGCCGGACTGTGTTTTGGCTGTGCCTGTTGTGATAAGGGAGAAGACATATGCACGGAGAAGGCGCAAAAAATAGCGGCGGAATTCATATCCCGCCTTCCCGAGTTGCGTGCAGTGCTGGCCACCGATGTGGAGGCGGCTTATAACGGGGACCCTGCAGCCGAATCGTATGGAGAAATCATCAGCTGTTATCCCATTATCAAGGCCATAACCAATTACCGTATAGCACACCAGCTGTTGCAGCTTGGCGTACCTCTGATTCCGCGTATCATAACTGAAATGGCTCACAGCGAAACTGGAATAGACATTCATCCGGCCGCTTCAATCGGCCATCATTTTACAATAGACCACGGCACGGGTGTGGTGATAGGGGCCACCTGTATCATAGGCAACAATGTAAAACTGTATCAGGGCGTAACCTTGGGCGCGAAGAGTTTTCCGCTGGATGAAAACGGAAACCCCATTAAAGGGATTCCCCGCCACCCCATTCTTGAAGATAACGTCATCGTTTACAGTAATGCCACAGTATTGGGGCGCATTACCCTGGCCGAAGGCACCGTAATTGGCGGAAACCTGTGGGTAACGGAAAGCACAAAGCCGGGCGAACATTTGGTACAGGCCCGCAAACGGATTAGTGAATAAGTTTTTTACCTAAATATATTTATGCAAGAATTTGAATTAATCGCCAAGACCTTTCAAGGATTGGAGACCGTGTTGGCCACAGAATTGATAGAACTGGGAGCCAACAATATCAAGATAGGCCGGCGAATGGTATCTTTTACCGGAGACAAGGAACTGATGTACAGAGCAAACTTTCAGCTGCGCACAGCCATTCGCGTACTGAAGCCCATCAAGCATTTCCAGGCCAAGGCCGCAGAGGAGGTGTATGATGCCGTAAAGGAAATTGACTGGTCGCAGTACCTGACAAACGACACTACATTTGCGGTGGACAGCGTGGTTTTCAGCAACGAATTCCGCCACAGCAAGTTTGTGGCATACAAGGTAAAGGATGCCATTGTGGACCAGTTCCGCGAGAAGACTGGAAACCGCCCCAACATTCGTATTGTAAATCCTGACATAAAACTGCATATCCATGTGGCAGAATACGACTGTACACTCAGTTTGGACAGCAGCGGTGAGAGCCTGCACCGCCGCGGATACCGACAAGAGGCAGTGGAAGCACCGCTTAACGAGGTGCTGGCTGCCGGAATCATCCTGCAGACCGGTTGGCGTGGAGAGTGTGACTTGATTGACCCTATGTGCGGAAGCGGAACCTTTGCCATTGAAGCGGCTCTGATTGCGCGTGGTATCAGTCCTGGTGTGTTCCGTCAGGAATATGCGTTTGAAAAATGGGCCGACTTTGACCGCGAACTCTTTGACCGTATTTATGAAGACGACAGCAACGAGCATGAATTTGAGCATCACATTTATGCCTACGACATTAACCGTCACGCTGTGGAGATAGCCACCACAAACGTAAAGGCGGCCGGATTGGGTAAGGACATAACCGTGGCACAGCAGGATTTCAAGGATTTCAAGAAACCAGGCCAAAAGAGCATCATGGTTATGAACCCTCCCTACGGAGAACGCATTTCATCGCCCGACCTGTTGGGACTGTACAAAATGATTGGCGAACGCCTGAAGCACCAGTTCCAGGGCAATGACGCATGGATTTTGAGTTATCGGGAGGAATGTTTCGACCAGATTGGCCTGAAACCTTCGTTGCGCACACCACTTTTCAACGGTTCTTTGGAGTGTGAACTGAGGAAATACCAGACTTTTGAAGGAAAGTTCAATGAAATGCGCGCTCAGGGCGGTGACATAAAGACTGCTGTGGAACGCAGGATGATGTCAGAGAAAAAACGTTTCAAGCAGAACCGTTCATTTAAGAAGGGGTTGGACGAGGCTGATGATGAAATGCCAATGCGCAGTTTTGGCAGAGACCGCCGCGACCGTAAACCTTATGAGCGTGACGGCGAACGTAAAGGCGGCGAACGCCGTGGTTTCCGAAGAGGACAAGATGACGACCGCCCCGACGGACGCAAGCCCTTCCGCAAAGAGGAACGCAAGGATTTCCGTAGGGATGACCGCCGCGGACGTATCGGTGATGACCGTAACCCCCGCCGTTCATTTGACAGAAGGGATGCTCGCCCAGGCCGTTCAAGCAACAGAGAGGGCAGATTCAATAAGTTCAACAACACCAATAACCCCAACCGTTTTGAAGATGAGGAAGATTAAATGGATAACCGTATTGCTTATGGTAATAGCAAGTAATTTGACCGCAGCAGCCCAAAAACCTTTCACACTGGAAGAACTGTTGGGGGGCGGTAAAAACTTTTGGCAACTGCAACCCGAAAACAAGTACACAACTTGGTGGGGCGAGACCGCTTTGGAAACCACTCCCGAGGAAGTGAAGGAGCTTGTTTCCGGCAAGACACTCGTAACAGTTGCGCAGATAAATGAATGGGTTGGAAATCAAGTGGCCCGTAACGGACACAATCTGATTTTCCCTTATCCAGAAAAAAGCTTGGTGCTGGTACAAAGCGCAAAGGAACGTATGCTGGTGGACTTTGAACAGAAAAAAGTAGAGTGGAAACAAAGTATTCCTCAGCAGGCACAGCATCAGGACTGGCATGCCGGAAGCCGCAATCTGGCATATACGGTACAGGGTAATCTGTTTGTACTTACTTCTGAAGACAAAAATCTGCAGATAAGTACGGATGGCAGCACGGACGGCACAGACAACATCGTGTACGGACGTAGCGTTCACCGCGACGAATTCGGCATCCGCAAGGGAACTTTTTGGAGTCCAGACGGACAGAAACTTGCTTTTTACCGTATGGATCAGAGTATGGTGCCCAGTTATCCTCAGGTGGATATTTCTACCCGTATTTCCACTACATATACAGACCATTATCCCATGGCCGGAGAAACCAGCCATCAGGTAAAGGTGGGTATCTATGACGTGACGAAGGAAAAGACCGTTTGGCTCCAACTGGTGGGCGAACCGGAGGATTATCATACCAACTTGTCTTGGTCTCCCGACGGTAAGACGCTCTATATATTTGAGTTGAACCGTGCCCAGAATGACATGCGTCTGATGGCATACGACACGGAGACCGGCAAGTGCCTGAAGCAATTGTTGCAGGAAACCAGCAAAAAGTATGTGGAACCGCAGCACGGTTTGGACTTTTTGCCTTGGGATGAGACAAAAGCCATTATGCAGACCCAGCGTGACGGTTATAACCACCTTTATGTATTGGATGTCAATACAGGAAACCTCACTCAGCTGACCAAGGGAAACTGGGTGGTACAGGAGCTGGTAGGATTCAACCAGAAGCAGAAGAGTGTCCTCTACATGAGCAACGAGAACGATCCCCGTCAAAAGTGTTTGTACAGCATTGTCGTGAAGTCTGGTAAGAAGACTGCATTGAGTGTGATGGACGGCGTACATTCTGCATCTCCCAACTATTTGGGAACAGCGGTGATAGACCGTTACAGCAGTCCCACCGTTCCCCGTAGTATTGACTTGATAAATACGGCAAAGGGTAAGTCGCAGAATATCCTGACTGCTGCTGATTCATGGGTGGAGAAGGGATTTAATATTCCGGAGATTACCAGTGGCAGTATCAAGGCTGCTGACGGGAAGACCGATTTGTATTATCGCATGGTAAAGCCCATTGGATTTGACCCTAATAAGAAGTATCCCACCGTGGTCTATGTCTATGGCGGTCCTCACGCCCATAACGTACAGGCCAGCTGGCATTGGGGGCTGCGTGGCTGGGAAGCCTATATGGCGCAAAAGGGCTATCTTCTGTTCATTCTGGACAACCGCGGAAGCGAATGGCGAGGCCTTGAGTTTGAACAGGCTACTTGGCACCAGTTGGGACAGGTGGAAATGCAGGACCAGATGCAGGGTGTGGCTTATCTGAAGAGTCTTCCTTATGTGGATGCCGACCGTTTGGGCGTTCACGGATGGAGTTTCGGCGGATTCATGACAACCAGTCTGATTTGCAATTATCCCGATGTGTTCAAGGTGGGTGTAGCTGGCGGTCCGGTTATTGACTGGAAATATTACGAGGTAATGTATGGCGAACGCTATATGGGAACTCCCCAGAATAATCCCGAAGGCTATGCCAAGACCAGTCTGTTGAACAAAGCCGGAAACCTGAAAGGACGTTTGCAGGTAATTCATGGATACAATGACCCTACTTGTGTGCCACAGCATGCATTGTCCTTTATCCGTGCCTGTGCTGATGCCGGAACCCAGCCCGATCTTTTCTTCTATCCCGGTTCAGGCCATAATATGTCCGGCAGAGACCAGATTCATCTGCACGAGCGTATCACACGCTATTTCGAGGATTACTTAAAATAATTAGGAATACAAAAATATACATACACATGAAGATTCTTTTATTAGGAAGCGGCGGCCGAGAGCATGCCCTGGCTTGGAAAATTGCCCAAAGTGCCAAAGTAAAGAAGTTGTATATAGCTCCTGGAAACGCCGGAACGGCTGAGGTGGGAGAAAACGTGCCAATCAAGGCCGATGATTTTGACGGAATCAAGATATTTGTGCTTCGTAACCACGTTGATATGGTGGTTGTGGGACCGGAAGATCCGCTGGTAAAGGGTATTTATGACTATTTCCAGAACGATGCCGAGTTGAAGGATATTCCCGTAATCGGCCCCAGCAGGCAAGGTGCGGTTTTGGAAGGAAGCAAGGATTTTGCCAAAGGCTTTATGCAGCGCCATGGCATTCCTACTGCAGCTTACCAGACCTTTAACGGCGAAACTTTGCAGCAGGGAAAGGAATTTCTGCGCACGCTGAAAGCACCTTATGTGCTCAAGGCCGACGGACTTTGTGCCGGAAAGGGAGTACTTATCCTGCCCACATTGGAAGAGGCGGAGAAAGAGTTGGAGGAGATGCTGGGCGGAATGTTCGGCAATGCCAGCAGCCGTGTTGTGATAGAGGAATTTATGTCGGGCATTGAATGTTCAGTCTTTGTTCTGACCGACGGAAAGGACTATGCCATCCTGCCCGAAGCCAAAGACTACAAGCGTATAGGCGAGGGCGATACCGGACTGAATACCGGTGGCATGGGAAGTGTAAGCCCTGTGCCTTTTGCCGATGAGGCTTGGATGAAGAAAGTGGAAGACCGTATCATACGTCCTACCGTGAACGGATTGGCGGAAGAAGGAATCGACTATAAGGGATTCATCTTCTTCGGACTTATCAACGTGGACGGCGACCCCAAGGTTATAGAATATAATGTACGCATGGGCGATCCGGAGACAGAATCGGTAATGTTGCGTCTCAAAACGGATATAGTGGAACTTTTCCAGGCAGTGGCTCAGCAGAATCTGGGTGCGTGCCAGGTTGAGTTCGATTCCCGCAGTGCCGTTTGTGTAATGTTGGTAAGCGGCGGTTATCCCGGAGCTTATGACAAGGGTTTCCCCATTACCGGAATAGACCAGGTAGAAGGCAGTGTGGTGTTCCATGCCGGCACGGCAACAAAGGATGGCCGGGTTGTAACTAACGGTGGCCGTGTAATTGCCGTGAGCAGCTACGGTGCAACCAAGGAAGAGGCTTTGGCAAAAAGTTTCCAGGAAGCCCAGAAGATACAGTTTGAAAAGAAGTATTTCCGTAGCGATATAGGAAAAGACCTTTAATGAAGCAGCGCCGGTTTCAGAATCGTGTTGTCGAGAGTGTATTCACTTTACCCGTAAGCGCAGTCTTTGCTGCGCTTATGTGGTGGTTTCAGGGCGGTTTCAGCACATCTAATTTGCTGGGACTGCTTTTTTGTGCGCTTACGGCTTATGTCATTCTTGAGACCAACAATGCAAATGCACTGATTCGGGTGCGTACACGTTTTGTGTCCTGCCTGTGGATCGTTGGTACGGCGTGCATGACTTTCCTGCACGGTGCGGTTGCTCCCTTGTTTGTGGCATTTTGTCTTTCGGTTAGTTACAGCCAGATTTGCCGTACCTATCAAAGGCACGATGCCGCTGTACAGGCTTTTCATGCCAATCTGTTTCTTTCCATTGGCAGTTTGGCGTTTCCGCCCATGCTCTTGTTGTCTTTTTGTTATGGTGTATACTTCTCGGTGTATATGCGTTGTATGAACCTGCGTCTGATAATGGCCAGTCTGATAGCCTTGTTGCTGCCTTACTGGTTTTGGATGGGATGGTGTGTCTGGCAGGAAGATTTCGGTCCTCTGCTTGTTCATCTGTCTTCCATAGCAGAATTCCGTTTTCCGTCACCGGAACACTATGGCGCGCTGCCGATTCCCGTACTTTCCGCCTGGTCACTGGTAAATCTGCTTTCCATAGTGGGGACGGTACATTATCTGCGTAATCGTTATGACGACAAGATAAAGGTGCGTATGTTGCTTTATATATATGTTTGCCAGACTGTATTCTTCCAGGTGGCCATTCTGCTCCAGCCCCAATTCATCATGTTTCTGCTTCCTATGCTTATGATAAGCAGCAGTCCGCTGGTAGCCCATTACTTTGCACTTACTGGCAGCAGAATCAGTAATTTGTTCTTTTTTGTCTCTCTTTTGCTTTTTGCTGCATTGGCAGTGGTAAATTTATGGAATCCGTTATAGAATTTGTGATGCAGTACGGTTACGCGGGAATGTTTGTTGCTGCGTTTGTTGCCGGGAGCGTATTCCCTTTCAGCAGCGAAGCCGTGCTGGCCGGACTTCAGTTGGCCGGACTTCGTGAGATTCCCCTCTTTGTGAGTGCTACAATAGGAAATTTTCTGGGTAGCATGTTCAATTATTGGGTGGGACACTTGGGACGTCTGGAATGGGTGGAGCGGTATCTGCACGTTCCGTCTCATAAGGTATATGCCGCCCAGGAGTGGCTTAATCGCGGAGGAGCCTGGATGGGATTTTTCAGTTTTATCCCCGTCATGGGCAGTGTTATCAGTGTTACCTTGGGCTTCATGCGCGCCAATGTTGTGATAACCTCCGTCAGCGTCTTCTTGGGAAAGGCCATACGCTATGCAATTCTGATTTGGGCAATCAATATGGTGTAATTGAGTGATTTTAACGAAAAAAAACATAAGATAGGGTCATCCCCCCACAAAAAGGTAGTATCTTTGCACCGCATTTCAGCCGAAAAAGAAAGTTTAATCAATCAAAAATAAGTAAATGCAAATGAAACAGTTCAGACTTGTAGACAACCTTATGGGTTGGATTACATTTGCCATTGCGGCTTTTGTGTATTGCAGCACAGTGGAGCCCACGGCAAGTTTCTGGGACTGCCCGGAGTTCATTACCACCGCCTATAAGCTGGAGGTGGGCCATCCCCCCGGTGCACCCTTCTTTATGCTTACGGGCAATCTCTTTACGCAGTTCGTGAGCGATCCTGCAAAAGTGGCTCTGATGGTCAATGTCATGAGTGCGCTTTTCAGTGCAGCCTGTATCATGTTCCTTTTTTGGAGTATCAGCCACCTTACACGCAAATTGGTGGGGACAAACGGACAGATAAGCACCTTGGGCCAACTTATAACCGTTGAGGCCAGTGCGCTTACCGGTGCGCTTATTTATACTTTTAGTGACACCTTCTGGTTCAGCGCCGTAGAGGGCGAGGTGTATGCCTACAGCAGTCTTTTCACTGCCGTGGTGTTCTGGCTCATGCTCAAGTGGGAAGACCATGCCGATGAACCCCATTCAGACCGCTGGCTTATTTTCATTGCCTATCTGACGGGTCTCAGCATCGGTGTCCACTTGCTTAACCTGCTTTGCCTGCCCGCGCTTGTGCTGGTATATTATTTCCGCCGTTATCCCCAGGCAAATGCCCGTGGCTCTCTGGTGGCCCTGGCCGGCAGTTTTGCATTGGTGGCTGCCGTGTTGTACGGAATCGTGCCCGGTATCGTAAAAGTGGGCGGTTGGTTCGAACTGTTGTTTGTCAACACCTTCGGCCTTCCCTTCAATACCGGTCTTATCGTATATATGGTGCTTCTGGTGGGAATAGTCCTTTGGAGCATTTGGGAAACCACCGTACAGCGCAACCGCTTGCGCATGAACCTGTCTTATCTGCTCAGTGTGGGTATGCTGGGTATTCCATTCTATAGCCATGGATTTACCAGTATCTTTGTCGGCATTCTGGTGCTGGCCGTCTTGTATTTTGTCCTGAACAGACAGGTGAACAAGACCCATTGGATCAGTGCCCGACTCATGAACACCAGTCTTCTCTGTATGCTCATGATCATGATTGGCTACAGTTCTTATGCCGTAATCGTTATCCGCAGTTCTGCCAATACACCCATGGACCAGAACAGCCCCGAGGACATTTTCACCCTGGGCAGCTATCTGAGCCGCGAACAGTATGGCGACCGCCCGCTGTTCTACGGACAGCAGTATACCAGCCAGGTGAAATACAAGAGCGACGGCCAGTATTGCACCCCTGTTTCCAAGCAGGGAGCGCCCGTTTACCAGCGCAAGGAGAAGGCCAGTCCTGATGAGCCGGACCGCTACATTATCCAGCGTTACGACATAGATTACGTCTATGCCCAGAATGTACTTTTCCCCCGTATGTACAGCGAGCGTCATGCCGATGCCTATGAAAGCTGGCTCGGAGGAGTGGAGGGAAAGACGGTCAATTATGACCGCTGTGGCGAGCTGGTTCAGGTAAAGGTGCCCACCATGTTCGAGAATATACGTTTCTTCCTCAGCTATCAGGTCAATTTCATGTACTGGCGCTATTTCATGTGGAATTTTGCCGGCCGGCAGAACGACCTGCAGGGTAATGGCGAGTGGGAACACGGCAACTGGATAACCGGTATCCCCTTCCTTGACAACCTGCGCCTGGGCGACCAGAGCAAGCTTCCCACCGAATTGCGCGAGAACAAGGGACGCAACGTATTCTATTGCCTGCCCTTGATTCTGGGACTCATCGGCCTTTTCTGGCAGCTTTTCCGCAACACTAAGGAGAACCGTGGCGAGGGCGAAAAGCAGTTCTGGGTGGTCTTCTTCCTGTTCTTCATGACTGGCTTGGCCATTGTCATCTATCTGAACCAGACTCCCATGCAGCCTCGTGAACGCGACTATGCCTATGCCGGTTCCTTCTATGCCTTTGCCATTTGGTGTGGTATGGGCGTGGCCGGTGTAGCCGAGGGCTTGCGCCGTCTGTTGCGCAACGAGAACCTTTGCGCCGGCATCAGCTGCCTTTGCGTGCTGGTTCCCATACAGATGGCCGGACAGACCTGGGACGACCACGACCGCAGCGGACGCTATACCTGCCGCGACTTCGGACAGAACTATCTGCAGTCACTGGACGAAGGAAAGCATCCCATTGTCTTTACCAACGGCGACAACGACACCTTCCCTCTCTGGTATTGTCAGGAGACTGAAGGATTCCGCACAGACGCCCGTGTCTGCAACCTCTCTTATCTGCAGACCGACTGGTACATTGACCAGATGAAGCGTCCCGCCTATGACAGTCCTGCCGTGCCCATCCACTGGAGCCGTCTGCAATATGTAGAAGGTACGCGCGAGGGAGTGGCCGTCCGTCCCGGCATGCTGGAACAGGTAATCAACTATTACAAGGACGACCCAGCCGCCATGCGCGAGGCTTTGGGAGACAATCCCTATGAACTTCGGAACATCATTGACAAATGGGTGCTCAATGACAATCCCGACCTTCAGATTATCCCCACGGACAGTATTGTATTTGCCATAGACAAGGAAGCCGTGCGCCGCAGTGGCATGATGATTGCCGGCGACAGCATCCCCGACTATATGCACATCAGCCTCAAGGGCAAGCGTGCCGTCTACAAGAGCGAGATGATGATGTACGAGATGCTGGCGCAGTGTAACTGGGAGCGACCCCTCTATGTGGCCACTACCGTGGGTCCCGACAACTACGGTTCTCTGGGCAACTACTTTGTGCAGGAGGGTCTGGTTAACCGCGTTACGCCCTTCAATACCAAGGCCAACGGCCGCAACATGGACACCGAACGCATGTATGACAACATGATGAACAAGTTCAAGTTCGGCGGTCTGGACAAGCCCGGAATCTATCTCGACGAAACCGTGATGCGCATGTGCTACACCCACCGCCGCGCCTTTGCGCAGCTGGCTTTGCGCATGCTCCAGGAAGGCAAGACGGACAAGGTGACCAAGCTGGTGGACTATGTGGAACAGGTTATCTCGCCCGAGAATGTGCCGCACAACTATGCCAGCGGTTCGCTCGACCTGGCCCGTGTGTCATTGCGCGTAAAGAAGACCGACCATGCCATAAAACTGGCACAGACCGTGGCTCAGGGCTCTTGCGAGTATGTCGAATGGTACCTCTCGCTGCCCAATGCCATTCTCTTGCGTGACGACCGCGACTGCATGTACTACATGTACCAGCTCCACGCAGCCGTAGAGGTGTTGAAGGAAGCCGGAAGCGACGACGCCAAGAAGTTTGAGGAACGTCTCTTAGACTATAACAAGGCTCTTCAGACACGTCTGGAAGGCATGAACATAGGCATATAGAAACAGCGCGTCATGTTCATTGAACAGCCGGCAGTATACCTGCGTTGGATATATCCTAATGCGTTATGGAGAATGAACCCTGGGGAAAGGGCCGTCTATCTGACCTTTGATGACGGCCCCATCCCCGAGGCCACCCCCTTCATCCTGGATACGCTGGAAAGGTTCGGCGCACGCGCCACATTCTTCATGGTGGGCGACAACGTGCGCAAGTATCCCCACCTGATGCACGAGGTGCTTATCCGCGGCCACCGCATCGGAAACCACACCTTTAACCACATAGGCGGATATTGCCTTGGCACGTCTGATTATATGCAGAATGTGGAACAGGCGGATGCACTGCTCAAGACCAACCTCTTCCGCCCGCCCCGCGGATGGATGCGGCTGGCACAGTACCACATGCTGCGCAAGCAGGGCTACAAGGTGGTGATGTGGGACGTTGTTACGCGCGACTACAGCCGCCTGCTGACGGCCGACGACGTGTTGCGCAACGTACAGCGCTTTACGCGCCCCGGCAGCATCATCACGTTCCACGATTCGCTCAAAAGCATTGACAAACTCAAAAGCGCCCTTCCCAGGGCATTGCAGTGGCTCGCACAACAAGGATATGAATTCCGGGTGTTTGAATAGCGAAACAGTCAAAGCCAAGGCTCGGAGCCTTGGCTTTGTTGCTTGCGGACTGGCGCCGGCCCTTCCCTTGCCCGCTGTGGTGAGGGAGCGTTACCGCCGTTGGATTGCCGGCGGATGCCATGCCGGAATGAGCTATCTGGAGCGCAACGAGCGCTTGCGCTACAACCCCGATGCCCTTGTGCCCGGAGTGCGGACGGTCATCAGCGTGGCATTGCCCTACCGTCCCTTGCGCCAGGCCGCCGGCATCAGCATGTATGCCCAGGGGCAGGACTATCATCTTGTGGTGCGCCAGCGCCTCCGGCGGCTGATGCAGGAAATCGGTGCCACAGGCCGCTGCTTTACGGATACCGCGCCCGTGTTGGAGAAATACTGGGCGTGGCGTTGCGGACTGGGTTGGCAGGGGCGCCACACACAGCTCATCCTTCCCGGCATGGGAAGCACCCATTTTCTGGGCGAGCTCTTTGTGCATCAGCGCTCAGACCAATACGATTTCCCCCTTTCCCCCTGTTGCGGCTCTTGCCGCCGTTGCCAGGAAGCCTGTCCGGCCGGCGCTCTTGCGGACAAGTGCCTCGATGCCCGCCGTTGTATCAGCTATCTTACCATTGAGCATCGCGGACCGTTCCCCCCAGATGTCGCTTTGGAAGACACGTTTTATGGCTGCGACCGCTGCCTGAAAGCCTGCCCCTACATGAAGCAAGCCCCCGTCGGCTTGCCCGAGTTCCAACCCTCCGACCGCCTTTTGGCCATGCAGCCCCATCAGTGGAAACAGCTCACGGAAGAGCAGTACGGCCAACTCTTTCCCCAGAGCGCCATAGAACGCGCCGGCTACCAGGGACTGATGCGTAATATTGCGCAGCTTGACCGTCTGTAATTCATTGTCTGAATAATTGCGCAAAAGACTAATAAACAAGGCTTTGCGTTTACAACTCTGTTTCATTGAAATGTAAACGCATTTACCCTTAAGTGTAAATGGATTTACATAGTTATGTAAGCGCGTTTACACTTAAGGGTAAATCTGTTTACATCGTGATGTAAAAAATCGGTTTGTTTCTATTGTCCGCGGACAGATGCTGAAACAAGTTCAGCATGACGTTAGTGGCCAATTCAGTTAATGGCCAACAGCCAATAGCTAAAGTATTCCAGACGGCCAACAGCCAAAGTTTCCGCCTCTCTTTGAAAGCTATTTCATCACTCTGACCTTATAAACATTGAGCGAATCCATCGTTATCACCTTGTTCGGATTCTCCTGATAGATATGATGCGTCCACCATTTTACTTCCGCCTTTGTATAAACGAGTTTTCCGGTCTTGGGGTCGTAGTTTACCGACTTTACATTCTCCACGTTGCGGAGCGGTTCGAACGGACTGAACTGTTCCTTGCCGATGTCGAACCACATTACGCCTTCGTGGGCCGATACCAGCATCCGGTTCTCGTCTACCGGCGAGAGGTCGTGCCCCGATTTCATGGGAATCTCCCACATCCTTACTTGGCGGAGCGAAGGTCGGTCCGTCTTCCAGTCCGCCAGCTCATATTCTCTCAGTTCCTTGTAGCCCAAGGCATAGAGGCGCTGGCGCTTCTCGTTCCATACCACGCCGTGGCCCGAATAGAGCGAGTCGCGGAACACCACCTTCTCGGGCGTGTCAATGTCATAGATTTCGAGCGCGTTTCCCTTCTTGTGTGTGGAGAGCGCCACAGCGATGCGGTTGCCCGGCAAGAGGTCGGCCGAGTGTGCCATAGGTACATGGGCATAGCACAGGATGGCTTTTGTCTCAATGTCAATCAGCATCATTCCGTTGCCAGATGCCGTGAGCAGCATCTTTGTGTTGTTGTCAACGAACTTGCATTCGTCCAGGTTTCTCATATTCAAGTCGTAGCCGTTGGGAAGGTTCGCCTGCGGGTCGTCCTTGTCCCATCTCCACATTTCCTTGATGTTTGTGCTGTCCGATTCTGCCATATCTATGATTCTCACCACACCATCGCCGCAAACGGCCAACCAATCCTTCCTGACAGATGTGCATCCGGCACACAGCAAGACTACAAAGATAATCGCTAAATGTTTTTTCATGCTACTATAGGGACGTTTCCGCCCCTCCTGTTTATTCCATCTCTGCGATGGTGGTGAATTTCTTCCATACATCGGCTTGGCGGTACGCCTCTACGCATCCCTTCGGCACGTACAGTTTGCAGGTGGTGAAGGTGGAGTCGGTGAAGCCGCCTTCGTAATATGCGAATGAAGGGGGTGTCTCCGCCTTCATATATATATTGGCCAGCGAAGGGCAATACCGGAAGGCCGACGCTCCTATTGACTTTAAATTGCTGGAGAGCGTAACCTCTTTGAGCGAAGTGCAGCCCTGGAATGCATAGGCTCTGAT
Source organism: Bacteroidaceae bacterium (assembly GCA_017935785.1). Lineage (GTDB taxonomy): Bacteria > Bacteroidota > Bacteroidia > Bacteroidales > Bacteroidaceae > Physcousia. The sequence goes on along the minus strand of JAGBGU010000005.1, from coordinate 15,335 downwards.
GCTGGTCACCTTGTCGGGGACAGTAATGCTGGTGAGCGAAGCACAGTCGGTAAACGCTGATGTGCCGAGAGTTGTCACTTCATCGGGGATGGTGATGTTCTTCAGCGAAGAGCAATGTGTGAATGAAGACCATCCTATTTCTTTCAGCCCCTTGGGTAAGGTTACGCTTTCCAGAGAAGTGCAACCCCAAAATACACCTTGATTAATTTGGGTTATCGACTGAGGAACTGTGATTTCCCTGAGGGATGTACAGCCACTAAATGCACTCTTTCCAATCGTTGTTAGGCTGTCGGGCAAGGTGATGCTTTCCAGCGAAAGGCAATCCGAAAACGCATTTATCCCGATTTCGGTTATACCGTCGGGCATGGTGATACTCTTCAAGGAACTGCAAAGCCAAAATGCGCCATAGCCAATCTTGCCTGTGCTGCCGGGAATTCTAATGTGGGTCAGATTTTTTACGTCATAGAACGCAGCGTCCTCAACGGCCATAACCTTGGAATAGAACTCAAGCGTTCCGTATCCGTTTTCGCGGGAATAGGTATTGGCCTTGACTATGGCGCCACCGAAGCCGTCTTTCTTATTTAAACGGACAATATTGCTGTCGCTTGTCTGATAACTGATGTAATAGTCAGGGTGCTTCGCCGGCTTTACTGCAATGTCATCATCATTGTTGCATGACACAATGCCTGTGCATGCAAGGATGGCGCTCAATGCCATTCCGAAAAGTTTGGTCTTCTTCATACTGAAACGAGTTTATTATCAATAAATATGCGGTAAAGTTAGTAATGTTTTATGTGCCGTCTTGATTTTGCAGAGCCAGAGTGATTACTTATTGAATCCCTTGGCGGTGAGGAATTCCCAGATGCGGTCCAGATAGGTGTAGCTGCCGGTGCCGGGCGCTGCCGAGTTCTGGAAGCAGTGGTTGCGGGTGGCAAGGGTGTGGAGGTCGGACTGAATGCCCATCTGCACCATCTTTTCCCATGTCTTCACCGAATTCATGGCCGCCCATCCGTCTGCATCGCCGTGGACAAAGACCATGGGCGCGGTGTCCAGGTCGAAGGAGAATTCCGGTGCCAGCACGGCGTCGTCCTCGTTACCGCCCTGGCTGTTGGGCTTTTCAAGTCCGTCTGTAAGGGCATAGGCGGGATAGATGCCGATTCCCCATTGTACCTTGCAGGAGATTTTGTCCGTGTCGTCTATGGGCCAGTAGGCCTGGTGGCGCGATGAGGTGACGCCCATGAGCGTGAGGTGGCCGCCGGCAGAGCAGCCCATGATGCCGATGCGGTTGGGGTCGAGTCCGCGCGATTCGGCCTCTTTCCTTACCATCTTGACGGTGCGCTGGAGGTCTTGCCATGCCGTGGTGTGCTTGGCCAGTCCGGTGGGGCGCGGAGTGCGGTACTTCAGCGTAACCACGGCCATTCCCTTCTCGTTAAGGTAGCGGCGCGCGGGAGCCACTTCAAAGCCGTCGGGGTCGTTGCCCGTATAAGCTCCGCCGGAATAGATAATCTGGATGGCCTTTGTCTTGAGCTGCTTGGGCATGTGCCATTCTATGTAGGGGGTACACTGCTCGGCCTGTGCGTCGGGCATCTTTCCTTCGGGCCATACGTTGGTCTTGGAGTGCGATGCGCGGTGTTCGTCGCTTGCGTATCTGTCCATAAGCTTCTCTTCCTTCTCAAGAGGGGTGATGAAGCCCATTTGGCGCATGAATTCTATTCCGCGCTCCAGTCCGAAGGCGCCGTGTCCCTTGTCGGCATAGAGGTGAAGTTCGGCGGGCACCTTCATGCGGCGCAACTGTCTGTAGACAAGCGTGGAGGTCTGGGGGGCATAGATGTCCTTTCCGCCGTGGTGGAGACTCATGGGGCAGGTGCGGCTGTCAAACTTGAACACCTTGCTCAGCTTTACGTCGCTTCCGTAGCCCTGGCGTGTGGCGGGGGTTCCGGTTTCGGCATCGGTGGTGCCGTAGGCGGGTGCGTTCACAATGGCCCAGTTAATGTGGCACGGCACGGTGTCCAGTTTGTCCACCGCCTCGTAGGCCGGGGTTTGGGACGATGTGGCGAGCAGCAGGGCAAGGTGGGAACCGGCCGACATGGAGATGACACCGATCTTTTCGGGGTCGAAGCCGCGCTTCTTGGCCTCGCTTCTGACCATGCGCACGGCACGCTGTCCGTCTTCCCAGGCTGTCTGGTAAATGGGGAGCCCCACCGGGCGCGGCGTTCTGTACACAAAGTTCACGCACTGGAATCCGAGCTTGGTAAATTCCTCGTTCCATTTCTTGATGAGGCCCACATCGCAGCAGTTCTGGTAGCTACCGCCGGAGATCAGTATCATGCAGCCTCCGTTGCGGACGTCCTTTTCGGGAGCGGTGAACCATTCCAGATAGGCTATGCGGTGCTTGTCGGGGTTGAAGTCTTTCTTGCCGGCCTCGTCGGTCATGGCCGCAATCTGGTGGTCTTGCCTGTCGGGCATTTTTCCCTTTGGCCAAACGGCCTTTCTTTCTTGTGCCGCCAGACTGAAGCTTACGAGCAGGGCGGTGAGCAATAATGTAATCTTTTTCATCAGTAGTATTATTATTGGGTTATTTTGCTGTCTGAAAACGGCCCGTTTGTGCCGTCTGTGCCACAAAGTTACAAAGAAATTGCCGAAACGTCCGTATCCGTTTTTTCTATTTTGGAGAAATTTAGATGAAAATAGCAGCATTTTATAGCACAAAATGCACATCGGGATTGCAAGTGTGCAATAAACTGCATAACTTTGCACAGTTTTGAGAAAAATGAGTAATTATGATGAAAAAAGTTTTAACGACAATCCTTTGTGCGATGATGGCTTTTGCGCCAGCCTTTGCACAGAATTTCAATGACAAGGCCGACAATATTGTGGGTGAGTATCTGACAGACCGCGGCGGCAGCAAGAGCAAGGTTCGCGTAACCAAGAACGCCCAGGGAACCTACGATGCCCAGGTCTTTTGGGTGGAGAAGCCCCTGGACGACAAGGGCCAGAAGCGCAAGGACGTAAAGAACCCCGACAAGAAGCTGCGCCAGGTGGACATTGACAAAGTGGTGGTTGTGCGCGGCCTGAAGTACGATGCCAAGGACAAGGAATGGGGCGATACCAAAATCTACGACCCCTCAAAGGGTATCCGCGTGAACGTAACCGCCGAATTTGTGGACGCAAAGCGCCTGAAGCTGCGCGGCACCATCATGGGTATCGGCACCACGCTTTACTGGACAAAGATAAAGTAAAGGGAAAGTAAATAAGATGATAAATCCGCAATGCCATCAGTAAGGCGTTGCGGATTTATTTTATTCTTCAGTCGTAATGACTAATTCCTTACCTTTCTTCAAATCATCGTGTTTGATGAAATAATCGTCCAACTTCTGTCCATCATAACTGATGTCGGCAAGCTTACGTCCGGCACCTTTCTTGGTAATGGTAAAGGTTGTGTCGCCCATCGTAAACTCTACCTTATCAAACACAGGTACAGTTATCAAATATTCAGCATCAGCCGGTGAGAAAGAATACAAGCCCATGGCATTCATCACATACCAGGCCGAAAGGCTACCTTCGTCATCCATACCGGCATAGGCCAAGCCTTCTTTGCCCATGGCGTAGAAATCATTCAGAATGGTATCTATCTTGTCTTGTGCCTTTTCCGGTTTGCCGATAAAGTAATAATAGTAGGCAATGCCTTGCGATGTCTGGTTACCTACACAATATTGGCCGAACCAGCCGGTCATGTTATCGGCTTCGTAACCTCCGAAAGGAGTGCTGAAGAGTTCATCCAATTTGGCTTCGAAGGCTTCTTTACTCGGATGCAAGGCAATCAATCCTTCCGGATCTTGCGGTGCAAAGAAACTGGTCATCCAACCGTTCGATTCACGATACATATATACATAATAAGGTATGCCCGGGTCATAAGGAGTCACCCAAGAACCGTCAGCCCAACGGGCGCGGAGGAAACCGGTCGTCTTGTCAAAATGGTTACGATAGTTCTTGGAACGTTCCATCAATACGTTGTAGTTTTCCTTGTCGCCCAGCTCATTGGCCAACAATGCTACCGCATAGTCACTGTAAGCATATTCAACTGTCTTCTGAACGGATGCCTTCGCTTCATTTTCTTCAGTCTTCACTGTAGGATTGGCTACACGATTTTCAGCAACCCATCCTTGACGACGATATTCGTCACCATACTTACGTCCGCCTCGACGACCGTTTACCCACGAACGAGTAGCATTGTTCAACGAGAACTGATAAGCCTTGTTGATGTCGAAATCGCGGATGCCGCGCAGATAACTGCCGGTAATGAATGCCGGACAGAAGTCGCCATGGAAACCACTGCCCAGAAAACCTGAGCGTTCGGCTCTCTGGATGTCACTGCGAATAACATTGGCAATCAAATCCGGTTCCAGCATCTGCAGAATGACCAGCTTGTTGGCGTATGTATCCCAATAATTGTTGCTGGAATAGATTGTTTCATGCTTTTCCACATCTATATCGCTACGCAAATTCGGGTTCTGCATCACACGATACAAACCACTATAAAATAAGCTCTTCTGCAACTCGGTTCCACCGGTTACTTTCACTTTCGACAAAGCATCTTCCCAAGTTTGGTCTGCTATGTTCTGGACTTCATCAAATGATTTGCCCAGGATTTCCTTTTCCAGGTTCAACTTTGCCTTGTCACAATTGGTATAGGAGAAACCGATTTGAAGTTCCACCACCTTGTCACCATCGGCAAAGTCAATCAATGTAAACGCTTGGCGTGCACCTTCTATCGTCCGTGTACCGGTTATCTCCTGATTGGCTACGGCATAGAAGTACATACCATTCTGAGAACCTTTGAATGTATGTTCATCAATCTGTTCAAAAGTCCATTGTGCGTTACCCGGACGTACGCTATTGGTACGCGAAAGGTTCATCATGATGTGCTTGTTCTTACCGTTCTTGAACGTATGTCGATGATGGGCACTGCGATAATTCACCGTCAATTCCGAGTTCACCTTGTATTTGTTCAGATATACACTATAATAACCGGCTTGAGCCACTTCCTTTTTATGGCTATAAGTGGATGCATAGTCCTCCGGATTGAAGTTGCCCGAAATCGGAAGTGTCGGGAAATGACCTTGTCCCCAATGACCGTGACTGGTATGGAAGAATCCATAAATGAAAGGGTCTTCATACTGATAACCAGTACCCGATCCCCAACAAGTCACCGGTGATGCCTGCACCATACCATGCGGCATGGAGGCACCCGGATAGGTTTCACCTCCCCACGCACGAGTCTTCCCTTGAGCCGGACGGCGTCCTTGCTCAGTCAACACAGTACGATAAATCGGATTTTCACTCATTTCGTAACCCAAATCTTTCTTTTCCCAAAGTGTAGTAGTACCGAAAAGCGGATTCACATACTTGGTTACATCTCCTGCGAAAGCTATCGAGCAATCTCCGGCTACAACAAGCATACTTGATGCACACAATTTAAATATAAGTTTCTTCATCTTATTTCTTATTAAGATTTTATCGGACACCAATAAATAATACCTATTGATTAGAGATTTTACTTTAAAGGCTTCAATACACACATCGCCTCCATCAACATACAACCTGTCAAATGAGGAGTCAATCCTACAGGTTCATTATCAGCCGGCGCCTTACGCCAACTTCCGGCGTAGAGCATTGTATTGGGATTGACGCCTTCCTCTGCCATCACTGTTGCCAAATTAGTGAACCAGTCATGGAACTTTTTGCGGGCGGCAGCTTCCAACGCGTCTTCATTGATCAGCTTCACGAAGTAACGGAAGAAAATACCATGGAATAGACCACCATCACCCGAAGTGGCATCCGAAAGAACCCCATTTCTGGTCATGCGGTCAGTGACATAACTGGCAGCCAGCACCGCATCATCCAAATATTGTTTATCACTTGTTATCAGATACAGTTCGTGCGCAGCGCCCAAGAATGTGCCAATATTGTAAGTGAAAATCCAATTTTTCTGAATTCTGCCCTTTTTGTCTATATTGTCGTATACGGCACCAGTTTTGCGGTCGAACAAAGTGTTCTTTTCCCAAGTGTAGATCTTGACGGCTTCATTCAGATAAGCTTCCTTTGCCTTGCCTTCCTTGAATTTAGCCTGGTTAAAGAAACGATACAGGCGAGCGGCTATCAATGCAGCCGGACCGTTAGAGCAGGCGTTCTTGCTTTTGGCAACATCTGTTTTCCAGGTAATGCCTCCATACCAGGGCGCTTCGTCTTCGGGACCCCATGTAGGCCAGATCCAGTCATCGTACATCTGGCGTGCTTTATTGATATACATGGTTTTTCCTGTGCATTCGAACATGCGGATCTGTGCCAGGACAATCCATTCCATGTCATCAACAAAGACATTCCACCAAGGGTCTTTCGGATTCATTTTTCCGGCAAAGTTGAACTTTGGCGCCCCTTCCCACCACAATGGGAACAAATTCTTGTACTGCTTCTCGCCGGTACGCATATAAGCGTCCACCAACACATCCATGGCATGTGCCTGCGGCCAGTAATGACTGGTTGTCATATTGGACATGTTACTGCCATAGTTAAAATAATAACGGTCTGCGTAGCCATCAAAATTGGCTCCCCAGAAATTCTTGATGAGGGCCTGCGACATGCCATCGGCCATCTTGTTCCAGTAAGCGGCATCCTCCTGTGCAAATGAAGGTATGTTTATTATGAGAAGGAGTAAAAGTGTTGTTAACTGTTTCATAAATATTTGATTTGAGTGGATTTTTCCGTAAGATTATTTCTTATTCAATTCCGGTATAAAGCGTAATGTGTATGTCAGTTCTTCCGCTCCCTGCCAGTTGCCAGGATAAGGTGTCTCATAATGAGGCAGGCAGCAATCAGAGAAGCAACTGTTGTTACCTATACCACGTTGCCAATAGTCGAAATGAGCGAACAATTGAGGATGAATGGTCAAATCAGCCCAATGCAACTTGGTGTAATGGGTTTTATGGTTCCAGTCAAGTTCATTGTAATGAGATAAAGAGAATGAAACCATGCCGGCTGTCTGAATGCGAAGATTCACTCCATTTTCTTTGTTCTTCAAAATCAGATCGCGCAAGTCCTGATGATCGCCATACGTTTGCGGGTGGGTGTTTTCGTCGATCATATCACGGATGGTAGTGGTATATCTGCCTAAGTAAGACCCGGTCTGGCGATCTTTGTAGTTACTCCATGGTCCCTTGGCATAATATTCTACTTCTTCAAATCCCGGTGCAAACTGCATGCCCATACCCAAACGTCGCAAGCCGCGGCGCTGAGGTTCGAAAGTAACCTTCATGTCCATCACTCCGTTTGGATAAACCGTATAAGTAACTTTATAATTGGTCTTGGAACCGGTAGCGGCCATAGAGATGGAAGCCTTATTCTTGCCCTTTTTCAGCGGAGAAGTTATCTGGTGCGATTCGATTCCTGTAGTGGCATAATCATACCCGCCTTGTCCATCATTAGGGTCCTTCAGCGCCTGCTTGCCTTCGGTATCATTGTCTATTCTGCGGAAATCATTGTATTCCGGCGCAGCAGCCAACAGTTCCTTACCTTGATAGATATAGCTCTTTACGGCTCCATTTTCATCGAACGCCACAGAAAAGTCCTTACCTGTTACCTGATTGTTCTTTACTCTCATCTTGCCTTTGGCTACGATTTCCTGCAGAGGAAGACGTTCATTCAAGACAAACTGTTCATCGGCCAAACGGTAGCCTTTCTTTGCCCAAGGCTTATCTTCCTTCAAGCACAAGCCAACCAACAAGGAATATTCTGCGTCGTTCTTCACAACGGTTTGATAAGGTACATTAACTTTGGCCTCTTGAAGAGCCGGAATGTTCACATTCAGTGTTCCTTCTTCTACTTGTACGCCATCTTTCAAGACAGTATATTGCAAATAGAACATATCGTCCAAATTATTGAACGGATACTTGTTCTTGACGGTCATCGACTTGTCTTTCAAGTCTTTGAATTCCACATGCTGATATACCTTCTTGACCTCGGTCAGTTTGGCTGTCCACTTACGGTCAGGAGTAATGATACCATTGTTCAGGTAGTTTCCCTGGAAAGCCTTGTCATTGTTGGCATGCGTCTTGAACCACGGGTCGTAATCATATCCTCCTGTGATATGCATAAAGCCGTTCTTGTCCTTCAGTTCGTTGGCCTTAATCTTGATGGGGTTATAGATACCCTGATCTACCCAGTCCCAAATGCAGGCGCCGACAACTCCTGAGCTTTTTTCAATATTTTGCCAATAATCCACCAAATTACCGACAGCCTGTCCCATGGCATGTGCATATTCGCAGATAAAGAAAGGCTTTCCGTCACGACCCTTCATCAATCGTAGCAAGGAACCGACACTGGTATACATTTCCGAGTACATATCCGTAGCATTTTCGCCATGACAATGGATGAAACGGGAATCCAACTTTCGGATGGCATCGTAACAAGCATACATGTTCTGGCCATGTCCGTTTTCATTTCCCAAGGACCAGAAAATCACGCTCGGGTGATTGCGGTCACGCAATACCATACGCACGTTACGGTCTACGAAAGCTTCTGTCCAAGTCGTGTCACGGGTCAAGCCATTGTTACCATGACATTCCAAATCGGCTTCATCCATCATATAAAGTCCGTAGGCATCCATCATGGCATTCATCTTGGAGTGACGCGGATAGTGGCTGGTACGGACGGTGTTGATGTTGGCTTGTTTCATCAAGGTCAAGTCCTTCAACATGGTTTCATTGTCCATGTATCGTCCATAAAGCGGATGGGCATCGTGTACATTGGTTCCCTTGAAGAAGATACGCTTGCCGTTGATGGTGAAATAATGGTTGTCACCCGAATTCACCAACTGGACATTACGGAAACCATATTTAGTGGCGAAGACCATTTCTTCCTTTCCGTCCTGCAACTGTGTGATGATGACATCGTAAAGATAAGGATTTTCGGCATTCCATGGAGTCAAGCCTTTCAACAAGCCTGTTGTCAAAGTGATGTCGGCAGAAGCGCCGTCCACCTTTACTTTCTGTTCTGCGGTAGCCTGAAGTTTTCCTGTAGCATCCAGCAATTCCATGCGGATGGTTTTCTCGGCCTTCTTGCCAGAACGATTTGACAGATTTAAAGCCACATTTAATATACCGGAAGTGGCGTCTGCGCTTTGTTCACTTACTGTTATGTAATGGTCTCGTACAAAAGACTTAGGTGTGGCAAACAGATATACATCTCTGTGTATTCCGCTCAATCGCCACATATCCTGTCCTTCTAAGTACGAACCGTCGCACCAGCGGTAAACTCTGACAGAAAGCTGGTTCTTGCCAGATTTCACATAATCGGTCAGGTCAAACTCTGCCACATTGTTGGCTCCCTGGGAATAGCCTACAAACTTGCCGTTCACCCATACCACACAGCAACTGTAAACTCCATCAAAATGGATAAACACCTGCTTGTCATTCCAAGTAGCGGGCAGTTCAAAGGTACGGCGGTAAAAGCCGGTAACGTTATGGTCTGTAATACCATGTTCCTCGTGTCCGCGCATAGCGTAAGGAGGTTCGTTGAAATGGGGATAACCGGTATTGTTGTATGTTGGCAAATTATATCTGCTATCCATTTCCCAGTTCATGGGCACGCGAATCTTGTCCCACTGACTGTCATCAAGGTCTGCGGCCTGCCATTCGCTCGGTGCAGGTCCATCCTTTGTGCCAGCCACCCAACGAAACTTCCAAATGCCATTGAGGTCAATATACATAGAACTATTGGGGTTCAGCCATGGCTCTTTGTAACGTGGGTCATTGGTAAGGCTCTCCCTTGAGGCGTAAGGGATGTAGGTGGCGTGTCCGTCTTCCTTGTTCACGCCAAGGACGTGTTGGTCGCTAATCCAACCAAGTTGGAATTCTTTCACTCTTTCATGGCCAAGGACTGCCGGACATGCAGCCAGAAACAGGAAAAAGATAACATAGAGTTTTTTACAGATCATATTATAATGCATAAATTATTTGTTTGTGTCAATACATTTAAGGTTCTGTTCCAATTGATTAACAGAGCTGGCTCCAATCAGCACAGAGGTGACGCCTTCCTGTGCGAGTACCCATCGGAGGGCGGCCTCGCTGGTTGTTTGCTTATTCTTGCAGGCATCGGACTTCAGTGCCAAGACGTATTCCATCAGTTCGGGCGTCAGGCGGTCTTTAGTGAGGAAATGGCCGCGGGCCATACGCGAGTCGGCTGGAATTCCCTCAAGGTAGCGGTCGGTGAGCAATCCTTGTGCCAAGGGGGAGAAAGCGATAAACCCTATTCCTTTCTCTTTGCAGAACGGCAAGATGCCCGTCTCGATAGGCTTGCGGTCGATTAGGTTGAGCCGTCCTTGATAGATGAGCAGAGGCACGTCATGCCGGCGGAGATATTCTTCACCGATACGTAGCTGCTCAATCGGCCAGTTGGAGATGCCGATATAGAGAGCCTTACCCTGCCGTACAATGTCGACAAGTGCCTGCAGTGTCTCTTCAAGTGGTGTCTGAGGGTCAAGACGATGGCTGTAGAATAGATCAACGTAGTCTAAGTGCATTCTCTTTAGGCTCTGCTCCAGGCTGGCAAAGAGATATTTGCGCGAACCCCAGTTGCCATACGGACCTGGCCACATATCGTAACCGGCCTTACTGCTTATGAACAATTCGTCGCGGTATGGGCGGAAATCATCGTCCATGAGCCTGCCCATCGTCTCCTCGGCTGTCCCATAAGGTGGGCCATAGTTGTTGGCTAAATCGAAATGTGTGATGCCGTGGTCAAAGGCATAATGGGTAATGGCACGGCTCCGCTCATAGGGGTCAATGCCTCCGAAGTTATGCCAGAAGCCTAGGCTGACTCGTGGCAAAAGAACACCGCTTTTTCCGCAGCGAGCATAGAGATTTGCCTCCCTGTCGTAGCGATGAGGATCGGCCTGATAAAATTTCTTAAGTTCCATGATAAAACAGAGTTATTGTTTTGAATATGCTATTTTTAATGCAAAAATACAATGATTTTACCTTTATTCCGTTATATAATATAAGTCAATAATATTCTATTCCAACGATAATGCATAAAACAATACAAGATATAGGTATCTCAACTGTCTATAGAATGTTCGACAACGGCATCGCACCAAAGGGCTTTCTTATGACCGAGCACGGGTTTATCACCCGCAACGCCCTGCATTTTTTTTCTGATCTGTTAAAACCTAACCAGCCATACAGAGTCGAGGAAGGTAGAGCCTTTTTCATTATGAAGGGATGTGTCCGATGTTTCATTAACTTGCAAGAGTTCTGCCTAAAAGAGAGAACGGTGGTTATTGTCAAGCCCGGCTCTATTTTCGAACTTATTGAAAAACACCCTGGCACACAAGCTCAGGCCTTCACGTTGAAGGATATTCAACAAGATCTACCGATTGATGACTCAATGGTGTTTTTATTAGAGGAAGAAGAGTGGCGGTTAGCCTGTGAGCATTTCGACCTGATTTATCATACAGCAGAACAAGCGCCAACGCAGTATAAGGCCATTATGCATCTATGTTCATCCTTCCTTATTCTGCTTTACCAGACAAGAATTGCACAAATGAAGCAGAATGAAAACGGAGCCAGTCGTAATGAGTATACGTTTCACCGTTTCCTGGATTTGGTGAAGAAGCACGGGGACAAAGAACACAATATAGCTTTCTATGCCGACAAACTCTGTGTTACCCCCAACCACCTCGGAGCTGTAATTCGTAAGACAAGCGGACTCACCGTCATGCAGTGGATCTATCGTCATATTATTCAGCAGGCCAAATACATGCTAAGATATACCGGCCTTCCAGTATGGGACATCGCGGAACGTCTGCATTTCTCCAACTCGTCGTTTTTCTGTAAATTTTTTAAGAAAGAGACTGGACTTACACCAAAGCAATATCGCGAAAGGCCATAGACTATTATTGATTCAGCAACCTTAATGTAATTAAAATCATCGGATACCAAAGTAAAAAATATTTTACAAAATATTGCAGCGAACAGATACAGTTTCAAATGCAATAATGTAGATAAATCTCAGTTGGGCGGAAAAAAGCGCCCAACTGGGAAAAAATATGTTTCCAGTTGGAGAATTTTTTTTCCCCAACTGGAAACCTTGTTTTAGGGGGTATTCGCATTTTTAATGCTCAATCTTCCATTTCTCCCTTTTATGGCATCCGAAAAGCGGCAAAAGATAACATAAAAAGATTTGACAAAAGATTACCTTATTCTATGACAAAGTTTTTGTCAAGGGTAGTCAAAGCATTGCAGTACCAAATTAGTACATTAATAAATGGTACTGCAGTACCAGCCAACTGGTACTGGGGTATCAGCTAATAGGTATTATAGTGTTTGTATGTAGATCATCTTTAGGTTTATACATTTTTCCATCATAGTTTTCAATCAAAGGACGAAAGAAATTGTAGCACATAATCTGTGACGAATTCAAATGATGAGCATATTGATGAACGTGGATTTGTTTGCCATCTATTTTTGGAGTACTCGGCAGCAGAGAGTATTTATTTACCAATTCCATCTTTTCTCCTACAGACAAAGGATTACCTAAAATGTGCTTTCGAGGTTCGCTTATTTTGCCACAGGCCAGGATTTGGATTGTCTGGCATGTTATTGATAACTAGTTCCTTAAAATCAGAATATTTCATAAAATAAAGTCATTATAGGGTTGCATCTAACTCTTTGTGGATGCAGACAACTTCCTTAGGTTTAACTGTTTTGATAACTTTCTCAATTGTCTGCCTGTCGGCATGACCAGAGGTGTGTATGTCCACTACATTATAGAACATATCACGGAACTCCTTGTATTTGGGATTAACCTTCACTTGCTCTGGATCTTTGTAGTAACCATCCCATGAAGAGTAAATGAGTAGTGTTTCTTCCTGTGGCAACTTGTCAAGTAACCCCTTTACGCGTTTCATCTGTGATGTTCCTACGACCATTGTCATACCTGTTTGCTTTAGTTTCTTCAGCATACGATCGTTGTAGAACAATGGCTCAAAAGAGAATAAACCTTTTGATAGCTTTGATTCGCGCTCAGTGAAGTATACCATTGTTTTTTTCATAAACAAAGACGAGATGTAAAGTGGTTTTGCTGCATCAATAGACGCTCGTTTGATGGCGGCAAGTCTTTCTATATCGGTGGCAGAAGCAAGGACGAAGACGTACTTGAAAGCTCGCATTACATTCTGCATTTTGTAGGATACAATACGCTCATGGATGCACTTGTCTTCACGCTTCAGCATCGTTCCTTCGGTGATGAGAACGTCAATGTCTGTTGCATATTTCTTTAGCGTTGGAATCAGCCCTTTGCCCAGGTAACCATGCTCTCTATAGTCGCCCATGTGCCAGATACGTTTGTCGTCAGCTTCGATGAAAAACATGTGGGAATCATAGATACTATGGCAGTTGAAGAAGGGCGTAACTTTGATGTCGCCAATGCAAATGCATTCTAGAACTTTTCGTGGTGAAGTACGCTGCCATACCTGAATCTTGTTTAGCAACTTACACTTGTTGTCAGCATAAATGAGCCTATTCAAGGCATCGCTATACTCCAGCGAGTCACATTCTTTTTCAAGGAATTCATTGACTTTAAGGTTTGCGCCTTCGTAAAGAACATCATACTTTATCTCCAGCAATCCTTTGGTCCCTTCACTCATATACTGAGAAACATCTTCAGGGATGTATTCAAACAATCCGACGTGATCCTCATGCCCATGTGTATAGAATACTGCTTCGTACTGTTTTTTGTTTTGGGCAAATATTTTCTTCACCAATGTTTCATCCTCTTCGGGAGTCGTTGGCTCGCCATTGCCAGGCAGGTTCTGGCCAAAGTCTATAAATATTCGTGAGGTTTCTGTAGAAATCTCCGTAATACAACCTCCTATCTGGTCAAGTCCTCTATGTACTTTTATCTTCATATTATTCTGCTATTGACAGTTGCTTAGTTGTTTCGTTGTATATATAGTGGCATTGTTGAAAGGAAACAGGAATGTCATCTGAAAACGTATTTGAATTTAGAAGACTAAACACCTGTTTGTTTTCAACGAGGGGGTGGTATTCGTTTGCCAACATGTAGGCGCAAACCTTTCGGTAGTTGTTTGCATTCTTATAAAAGAGTTTTTCTGTTTCTTTTACAACAGGTGTAGATGGTTCATGAATCACCCCTTTTGCAATATCTCTCATAACACAAGAATACAAGAATAGTTCAGATATGATTCCTACTTTTATATTTTTAGAGCCGCTTTTAGGTATGTACTTCAGTTCTATTATTGACAAGACATCGTCTTTAGAGCCCCACAAATCTATGGCAGAGAGACCACCAGTAAAGAATTGCTTGTCTGCCTTTTTTAAGCCGACAGGAAATTGACGATCTATGAATTCTATATTGAAATATGACTTCATTATTGTATCGAAATCATTTGCCATGGCAAACTCCATATCAGTTTCACCAAAACCATTGTGACTTGGTTTATGCTCTGGCTCCTTTGAATAAGCATTATTCCTTATTTCGCTAAATCTTTTGGCGAATTTCACTATCTCATCCTTGTTCTCATCGGAAATACCGAACCAGTCCTTGTATGCCTCCTTGAACCTCATTACCCTATAGCAAAATCTGTTGTAATGTTGCTCGCTTGATTCTCTTTTTAGAGTAATTTCTGAAGGAATATCCCATGTAAGTTCTACTTTTTCAATACAGGCAAGCCAACTTTTCAAACATATAGCCCATCCTTCAAATGCAGCGTTGTCTTCCTGCATGTTTTCGCATACAGGATTTTTCATGATTATTTTGCCATCTATGGTTGCTTCCATTTCCTTTATAGAGATCAAAAGGGTGGATTTGTCCTTTATCCTAAAGAATATATACTTTGGAAGTTTTATATTTCTTAATTTACCACTTGATGACTTGACTTTTGCCTTAAGAACATCGGTAATCATATTTTGTTCATGAGACAATTGTTCTATATTATTGTCTTTTATGTATTTAACTTCTGTTGCCATTTTTCTGTGGTTGTCTTTATTACATTTCTTTCTACCGAACAATTAATAGCTAATTTAAGGTCTTCTTTTATGTCAGCAATAACCTTGTCCATGTGTTCTACGATATTTGAGTACCCATAGGATTCTGGATTTTCAATTATTGATTTATAGTTATTGCTGTCCGGTAAAACTCAAAATAGCACAAGACCTTAGTCCGAACTCCTTTATAATTAAGGATTCGGACTTTTTCATGATAAAAGCAAGCCCCCCTAACTAAAAAGTATTGGTTGTGGGGGTGCTTTTTGTACTTCT
>JAGBGU010000048.1 GCA_017935785.1 Bacteroidaceae bacterium | reverse complement strand
GAATCTGATTCAAATCTTTCTTTAGCTCGATCGAGAATATCTTTTAATTGAATTGTAATATCCATTTTAAATAAACGTTCTAGTGTGAATAAATTGAGGAAAATTATGTCTAGCAACAAAATCCCTTAAAATTTTATAGTAATTTCTTATAGCCTCGCGTTCAGGTTTATCACTATAGTCTGTAATTTGTAATTTGAGAGACTTAATGGTTTCTATATCTATTGGACGTCCATGAGTCTTCCATTCATTATTATCACCAAGTTTATTAGCAATTTCTTCAGCTCGTTGCTCTTTTTCTTCTGGTGTAACAGCACGTCCATCAGAATGTATATTCCAATTCTTAAATTTATAATTTACTAACCATTTTTTCAATAGTGAAATTGTTAGTTCTTTTGCTTGTTCATACCCTCTTAATTCTGCTAAGTCAAAGTCTTTTAGTATAAGGAACTCTGCTTGTGTCAATTTGTTTTCTTGAGCTTTCTTTATCAACTCATTAATCTTATCTAAATATCCTAGTGCAGGAACAAATTTACCATCTTTATTAGGGACTTGAGGATCTATTGGACCTAGGACAGAAAAATAATCCATCCAGATCTCATCACCACTCATACAAAATATAGTACCAGCACTATATGCACAATCAGGAACAATAAAAATAACTCTATCGTAATGGTGCCGAATAATGTTCACGTATCTCTCAACTGCTGCAGCACTCCCACCTGTTGTTGTAAGAATTACAGCTAAGCAATCTCTTTTGTCTGGGGTCTTAGCAAGATCTTCAATAATTCCAAGAATGCTATTTTCCTGACCGTCTACAATGGGGCCAAAATAGTTGAACACATCACAATCTAAGGCCTTTTCAAGTTCCGCAAGGCTTGTATTCATAAGATCCCTAAGGGCTTTATCAATTGATGGTACCATAATTATGCTTTTATTCTTAGCAAAGATACAAGAATCTTTTAGCTTAAACAAGGCTTTAACTAATTATTTTTACGTCTGGAAAATGTAAAATAGATAATATTTGAACAGAAAAGGGAGAAATACTTCTTTTGTTGTTCAAATATTGCTATTGGGTATCATCTATTTATTTTCACTTTTTGAGTGCCATTTTAAATCTCTTGAGCATAAATTATTGCAGCAAACAATGAAAAAGGTTGTAGTCATACAACCATATTGAAAACATTTTGTATATTTGCACTGTGAGATACTAAATAAGGTACTGTATGAAATATCTTAATATTAAGAAAGCTTTGACTGCATGGCAAAAGTTGCAACCACTATCTGAGAAGGATAAGGATAGACTTAGCCGTCGCTTTACTGTTGACTTTAACTATAATAGTAACCATATAGAAGGCAATACATTGACTTATGGCCAAACGGAAATCTTATTGTTATTCGGCAAGGTGATTGGAGAGGCAAGCGTGCGCGATGTGCAAGAAATGACAGCAAGCAATGTGGGGTTGCGAATGATGACAGAAGAGGCGAAGGTAAAAGAGACTCCTTTGACGCAAAACTTTATTAGAACCCTACACCAGACATTACTTCGTGAGGATTATACGGTATATCGTAATTTGCCTGGTGGAGTTCAGACGAGCTATGTGATACATGCTGGACAATATAAAACTCGTCCTAATAGTGTGATTACACGCTATGGTGACAGATTTGAATATGCTTCTCCTGAAGAAACTCCCAGTCTGATGGCAGACTTAGTGGATTGGTATAACAAGGCAGAGCAAGAAGGTAAATTTACCCCTATAGAATTGGCAGCATTATTTCACTATCGTTATATCCGCATTCACCCTTTCGAAGACGGAAATGGTCGTATTGCCCGATTGATGGTGAACTTTATCCTTACTCGCCACGATTATCCGATGATTGTAGTCCGTAGTCGCAAAAAGAGTGAGTATTTGGAAGCTTTACATCAGGCAGACCTCGAGGTGGGACCTGTCCCTAGCGATGGTGCTCATGCAGACATCAAGGACATCCGTCCATTTCTGAAATACTTCAATGATTTGGTCGCTACCGAGGTATACAATGACGTCTTGTTTGTAAGCGAGAAAAATGAGAATGTGTGGTGGTACGATGGAGAACGAATTGCCTTCCGCACACCAAACTACACAAAGATTCTCAATGCTATGCGTACACAGCCAACCTTGACGCTGGCGGATATGAAAGAGATAACAGGCATCAGCATCGCCGCCATTCAAAAACTCCTTGATCAACTTATCCAAAAGAAGTATGTTGAACGCGGCGAGAAGGATGGTAGTTGGAGAGTGTTTGTGACGCAGTGAAAACACATATCAAGAATGTGTATTAACAAATAAACTTTAGATTTAAAACGATGAGAATATTACATTTTTCTGATTTCCATTTGAATGGAGAAATGATAAAAGATGCAAGACATACGTTAAAATATATGTTTAACGCACTTAGGCAAATTCAAGAGGAAGCTCCAATAGATTTAGTCATTTTCTCTGGAGATATATTAGAGAGAGGTGGAGAAGGCTATAATCATGACTTAAGGGTGGGCTTCAATGAATTTAAAAAAGAGGTCATAGTTCCAATTATGAATGAGATTGGCCAGCCACTCTCTCGCTTTATTTTTACTCCGGGCAATCATGATATAGATCGTTCTGCTGATAGTTCTAGACTTGAAGATAATCTTGAAAAGGAATCTTGCACTTTAAAGGGTATAATTCAACTTACCAAGGCAACAGATGTAGACGACTACACAAAGAGAATCCAGGAATTCAAATCGTTTGAAAAAGATTACTATGAAAGCCTAGGCGACATTACATATAATTGGGGAAAATTTGTGTCGACTTTTGAATTAGTTATTGATGGCGTAAAAGTTGGCATCTCATCCCTCAATACTGTCTGGAGATGTGGACACAATGATGCGCATAAAATTGCGCTGGGCATAAACCAGATTACAGAATGCAGTGAACATTTAAACGATAAAGATTTAAGAATCGCAGTAACTCATTATCCTATTGGATTCTTAAAAGATATAGAAAGAGAGGAAGTATGTCGATTGTGTTCTAAACACTTTGACATACTATTTTGCGGTCATTCACATGGAGGATATGTCAATTTTCAGGCACCATATCGTAATAAAGGATTCTTTGAAATAAACACATCAGGAACCTTAGCATCAAACACATACGAAAACGATCGCAAGTATAAGAATGCTTTTCAAATCATTGACATTGATTTAGCAGGGAGATATATAATTCAAACCTACAAGCAAGTTCATTATCAAGAATTTGAACTTGATAGAGAAGAATTTTCGAATGGAAGAAACGAAAGAATCTACCCGAGTGAAGAACACTTAGTTACATTATTTGAAGATCATCAGAGGCGGTTCAGTGAGGCTAAGAATGCACGCATTAGAGAAATGATACATCCGTTTGAATTGATTGATGATTTTGTTAGTCGTCCCAATAATGAGGTAATGAAGTCTAGATTTGAGACTAGCGAAAGGATCGATGCAATAAGAACTAATATAAGAAATAGCCAGAATGACTGCCGTCTTATGGCATTGTCTGGGATGGGAAAAACAAGGGTTATTGCAGAGACCTTCAGAGGTCAAGAAAATGTTTATTATTCACGTGACGGCAAATGCATAGAAGGTTTGAATGCTTTGTTAAAATATTGTAACCCGAATGTCATTATAATCGATAATTGCAATCAGGAGTCAATGAGAGAGGCCCATAAGTGTATTGATGAATCTGGGGCAAAGGTACGCTTAATAACGATATATAATGTTCTTAAACCAGAAGAACAAAGTACAAGAGGAGACCTATACGTCTTTGACTATACTATGACGGAAGAGATTGTTGATAAAATGATTGCAGCAGAGGAAGTAATCGCCGGTAATCCATATTTAGCACAAGCAATAAAAGCACGAAGTGGCAATATCCCTTATATGACTATTTTGCTTATTTTGGCATATAAGAAAAATAATACACTGCAAATTGATAACCCTAGCGAAACATTGTCATCTATACTACGAGGGAGCGAGCCATTAGATGAAAATAAAGAAAAAGTCTTACTATCATTATCATTATTTGACCCATTAGGATGCGAAAGTGCGATTAAAGATGAGTTTGATTTTGTTTTACATAACAGCAAAATCCATCATATTCCTCTAGAACAAGAATTGGTTAATATCTTATTCAAAGACACTATTTCAGAATATTTAAATAGACAGCTTATTGAAAAAGATGGCTATTGTTTAAGAGTCAGACCCAAACCCCTTGCAGAATGGCTAACTGAAAGTTGGCTTATTAGATTTGGCGATAGTGTTGCAGATGTATTTGATGACATAAATAGTTTGGATTCAAGTGTTGCAGAGAGATTATTTCGAGCATTGAATAATCGAGTAAAAGAGATGCAAACATCTCCATCAGCCAAATATGTGTTTGATATAATAAATAACCCTGAAAATGGTTCTTTTCATAACGAGAGGATAGTATTCTCAAAATCTGGCTCACAGCTATTCCTCTCTATGGGTTTAGTGAGTCCAGTTATGGTTGCAAAGAACCTATGGTATTTAATTGATTGCAAGTCTGTTGAATGGTTGTGTGCTGACATGAACCCTGACGCACGCAGAAATTTGGTGTGGGCACTTGAAAACATATGTGCAGATGCGAATGCATTTTTGGACGGGGCTAAATGTTTAGCAAAGTTATCTGTGGCAGAAAATGAGAATATTTCAAATAATGCCACGGGGCAGTTTTTACAACTTTTCCACATTTTTCTTTCAGGTACACAAGCTGACCTAAAGATGAGAATTAGTTTAATCCAATCCCTTCGCGAAAATGATATTTATCTCCCATTACTGATACAAGCCATCGGTAAAGCATTTGTATCGCGAGGTTTCTACAGGACTAACACAAGCGGTACTCCAAGATATCTGGAAACCCCTGACGACTATCATCCATTAATGAGCGAGATTAAAGAATACTGGCGTGATTGTGCAGAAGCATTAATATATATTACCGAGCACAACCCTGACTTACGACCTATGGCCATAGACCTACTACCCAAGCATGTCGGAGATTTTGCTCAAATGCATGAATTACCTTTACTTTTTAAATTGATAGAATATTACGGTCAATCTATAGATTATGACTGGGCTGAAATGAGAGATAGCCTTAGTTTGTGCCTTCAATATTGGTTTAAAGGATCGGATGAGCTTCGTAACGAGCTGATTAAATGGCTGAGAATAATGACTCCCAAGACACTACTCGGAAGGATTAAAGCAAGCTTAAAAGATGAGCGTCATAGCATAGATGGAGACTTTGAGGCATATAGGCAAAATATGATGGTTCAAATGTTACCTTTTGCGGAAGAGTTCATAAATCGCAAATTATACAATACTCAAGAATATGAAGATATAATATTAGATGATCAGTTGCGCTCTTCTTGGTTTGTAACATGTCTAGCAGAAATAATAAATGATAAAGGATTCGCAAAAGATATTCTAACAAGTACATTAAAAGTAGTGCTACAGCGACCTGAATCATTTGAATGTGACTTCATCCCTTCTTTGATATGTCTGCTGACTGATACTGAGGCTGTTGAAGGCTTTAGGAAAGAATTAATTGCTCACAAAAGATTTAATCTATACTCATCTATAGTAGGAGCCCTTGATAAGGAAGGTTATAAGTTGTTGTATGAATTGGTAGAAAGGTACCAGTCTGGTGTTTTTGACGAGCACTGCATTAATAATTATTTACGCTACTATAAATATTATACTATTCATAATATTCTTGATATCTTTGACATATTGCATAATGCTGGGATATCTGGCAAAGATGTGTGTTATCCATTTATACTGAATCACCTGCGATACAATATCAATAAGAATGATGAAAATATATTAAAAAGATACAAAAGTATATTATTGGGATATGACTTTGATGACACTTACTTATCTTCGCAAATTGTTGATGCCATTATTGACATTCTAAAGTTGGGTGATGAACATGAGTTTGCAAAAGCCGTACACGATAAAACGGTAAAATACTTATGCTTTCCAGAATCAAGTTCTCATTCATTTGAACAACTTTATTTTGCTCTACTTCCACAATATCAATATGATATTTTAGATGATTTGTGCGAAGTCTTAGCTTCAGAGGACGAAAGGATGATGTTTTATTATCGAATGTACAATTACCTTGGATCTGGATTTACACTTGGAGCCGGTCCCCTTTTTCAATGTGATTGGAAGATGTTGAAGGAAGCATGTATGAAACATCCATCTGTTTTACCGCAGAGATTCGCTCATATGTGTCCAGTGTACAAATATTCTGATACAGGAGTGAGTCAAGGTTTTAGTGATTTCTTCCTATGGTTATGTGATAATTTTGGCGATCAGAAGCAAATGTTACACTCATTCAGTTCTAATATGGGCACATATAGTTGGTCTGGCATAAGTGGATTTTCCGACTTTATTGCTGTGCGTATTCCTTTTCTAAAAGAACTTGTAAGGCATACCAATCCTACTGTGGCAGAGTGGGCCACTTTGGAATTGGAGTTCATTCAGAAAGAAGTAACTCAAGAAAAAGGTAAAGAAGCATACGAGAGAATGATTAGGAGCTAACTTGAAATTATAACATAGAATAACAATGTATAGAGTTGAAGTAATGGAGTCAGCGCATCCTATGGATGATATTATTTCTAGAGCAAATCTTGAACCCACAATTATGGAACATCTTACTAGGGCATCAATTGTTTTCGTGCCAAGCATATGTGATGGTAATATTTTGGCTTTTCCTTCAGGAACAAATGAGTTTTTTCAGTATTGTAGAACTCATTCTGACTGTGATGTGGAAATCTGCTGTAATGATGCTGATTACTGTGAAATGGAATTATGTTCGTTTCAGATAAGATTGGGTAAAATATATGTGAAAGATATTGCTGTAGGTGTAATTTCAGGGCTTATATCATCCTATATATTTGCTTTACTAACTTCTCATGAGGCTCCATCTACATTGGTTGAACAAGAGTATCTGACTAAGCCGACTGTCTCTTTTTCTATTGTCGTATCTGATACCACAAACTCCCTTCATAAGGAGTTTAAATATGAAGGTCCAGCAGAAGATGTTAAAGAAGTGACAGACAATATCATCAGCATGTGGAATGAAGGCAAAGTTCAAAAATGAGATAGAAGAGATCAGAGCGAATGATTTCAATTTCGATGCGTCTCTGACTTTATGGGACTCAGTTTTGCATGAGTTCCAAGAATCTCAAGATCCGCAATCAAATAAAGTGTGGGCTATGATGACTGCGATTGAAGTACATCAGTTGTATAGCCAGGCATTTGAGCAGTTAAAGAAGGGAGACTATTATATTGCGTGGTGTACTCTAGAAAGAGCGGAATTGGCAATAGCCGCCATAATGCGCAATGATGCTGATTTGTATGAAACGGTCAAGGATATTTCATTTCAAATTAAAAGAATACAGAGTATATATCCATATAAGGCTTTTGCGAGTACTGAGATACTGATTAAAGAGCAAAAGTGTTCTATATGTGATTCTGTTAGAAGTATTCGAAATGATTGTGGACATAGAGTCGGATATGTATATAATGGTAGTCTCTGTGCCAATATTGTGACAAACTGTGAATTGAAAAGCATTAGTATAGTTACTAACCCTGTGCATAAATATGCTGTGGCTTTTCTAAATGGCAGTGAGGGTAATTCATCTGATCATTATGACTACAGTATTTTGTCAGCTTTGATGAAAGTATGGGAAAATCCTTATAAGTTCTGGGACTATCAAATTACGACAAAAAACTCTCATCCACACCTTAATTTCATGCTAAGACTATGAATAATCAATTACGCTGATGTGCTTACAAATTGATGGCAAAGATCTCGATAGCCATTGTTAGTCTTCCTGCTCGTAGTAGTATGAGTAGTCGATGCCTTTCATGAAGGTTTCGCGGTCGTTGATTTTGTCGGTGAGGGCTGAGGCGAGGAGTTCTTTGATTCTGTCGCTCTTGGTGTGACTGATGATTATTGCAACACACTTTTTGAAACAGTATCGAAAATCGAGTATATTGTATTCTGAGATACATCGTGTTTCTTTTTTATGCATTTAAGGTCTATAAACAACAATGGCAACTACACATGTAGTTGCCATTTGTATGATTATCATAATATGGTGACAATATATTTTTTATCTAATTATTTGAAATTAGACATCCACTTGACGATTATTTCTAATACTTCAGGAGCAAAGGTTTCTTCAATAGTTCGATACTCTGGAAGCTGGCCTGTTTTACAATGCTGAAAAAGGTGGTTAACACCTTCAATCGTTTCAATGCAGTTTTTTGAATTACTAGGGAGACCATTACGGATTGCGTTCAGATTGCTTTCGTAATTTACTTGATTGTCTTTTGAACCATTCAAGGCTAGTACAGGACATGTTACATTATCAAGTATAGAACGGACATCCAGAGACAGGAAGTGAATCATATATGGCATCTGAATTTGAGCTACCACAGCCCAATAGTTCTGCATCAAAGATTGAGGAATATTATAGTCATCCGGATTAGGCATTCTGCCTCCGTTTACTCTGACGTCAAAAGCTGTTTCAAGCATCTTACAATATGGAGCTACTTGTTCATCCGTAAATCCTAGCCCTTTAAGTGCAACTCTGTTCTGCCACAAAAGTGTTTCAGCACCGCTAATAGCCATTCCTGCAAGGCTGACAATGAAATCTGCTTTATTTTCAGCTGCAATCATCATGGCGATTGTTCCTCCTTCACTATGACCAAGCACTCCAACCTTGTCAAATCTTTCTCTTAACAATTCAAGGCCAGCTAAGGCATCTGATTTAAAGTCTTCAGTAGTCCACTCCATTGGTTTTGCAGAAGAATCGCCAAATCCTCTGTCATCGTACCGTAAAGTTGCAACACCTGTACGAGCAAGAGCATCTGCAATGACAGCAAACGGCTTGTGGTCGAAAAGCTCTTCATCACGATTCTGTTGTCCGCTACCTGTTACCATCAAAAGAACTGGCGTCTTTCTCGAACATCCTTCTGGTAAAGTAAGGGTACCGCTTAATATATAATCGCCATTTGCAAATGTTACCTCCTCCGTTGCATACGGAAATGGTGCTACAGGAGTCTGCGGACGATTTGGCTTATCCTCACCTGGAGTGAGTGTTAAAGGAAGCGATACATTCATCTGGTTGAAAGTACCAACAATTTTATTATCCTGCCATAACCCTTCATAATTTATAGCAAGTGAAGGAACCTTGATAATAATCTTTCCTTCCAAACCTCTCTCCACCTGTGCAGCTAACCCTTTTACGCCTTGATCAGGGGAATCCATAGTAGGTTTATCACCATCAAGATTAAAAACTAACGACAGTTTTGTTCCCTGTACATCTAATTTGCCAGACCATGTGCCAGTTTGAGCATTGGCATTCAATATTGCATAAAACAATATAATGGTAGTAATCACTATTCTCTTTATCATAGGAATTGGCGTTTTAATATACATATAACTTTTTGTATTTTTGCAAAGTTACGGTAATTTTTCCAAAAGCCATAAGGAATACCCTTAAAAGCTATTTTTATCAGCGTTTTATCTCCTTTTATGCTATATGTAAAGAGTTACAACTGATAAAATATTATATAGGAAAATTTCTAATATATTGTCGGGGGACAAAGATTTTACAAAGAAAACCATACTAAATACAAATATATTGTGTTTTGAGCGAGTTTTTTTTGCTAATTCATATTTGCAGATGTTTGTATTTCATCACTTTTAACCTCAAAAATAGGCATTTTGTCCCCCGAAGAGCCCGAGGGACAAAAAGGGACAAAAAAATTACGTCCCTCAAGTGCCTGGGGCACAAACGAGGGACAAAATTAAATTTTTGCTCTTTACTTACCCTAATTGTAAAACTAACCTATTAAATTGTTATTCAACGAGTTAGAAGGTGGTTTGAACTTAAAATTATCGATTTGTGTTAAATTTAACAATGTCTTGATTATCAATGTGTTAACTAATTGCTATTTCCCGATGCAGAAATTCTTGAAGATGTTGCCAAGCACTTCGTCTGATGTTATCTCTCCTCCGGTGATTTCTGCAAGATGGAAAAGGCATAGACGTAAATCTTGGGCTAAAAGATCGCCAGACAGTTGTTCGTCCATTCCTGTGATAACCCTGCTAATGGCTTCATGGGCCTTGGTAAGGGCTTCGTAATGGCGTATGTTGGTTACAATGGGGTCGTTGTTGTTGATTTCGGGGATGGCTGCAGCCTTAACGAGTTCTTGTTCGAGAAGGGGAATGCCAGCTCCGGTCAGTGCGGAGATATGAATGTAACCTCCAGCGGATATCTTATTATAGACGAAACTGCTTGCCGGGTGGGTTATATCACTTTTGTTGATAACGCGGATAACCTTTTTGTCTTCCGGTATGCGCACATTGGGGAATTCGATTCCGGATTCTGATATGAGAAGTATGATGTTTGCGTGATCAAGGGCTTTGAGCGAACGTTCTATTCCCATTTGTTCTATGCTGTCGCGGGTTTTGCGGATACCTGCCGTATCTGCAAAACGGAATGTGATTCCCTGGATCTGTATGATGTCTTCTATTACATCGCGCGTGGTGCCCTGTATGTCGCTTACAATTGCTTTTTCCTCGTGCAGAAGTGCGTTGAGAAGGGTGCTCTTGCCCACGTTGGGCGCTCCGATTATGGCTACTGGTACTCCGTTCTTGATGGCGTTTCCGGTCTGGAAAGAATCTGTGAGGTGGAGTATGCGGCCGGCTATGGTGTTGGCCAGGGCATATAAGTCTGTGCGGTTGGCAAACTCAACATCTTCTTCGCTAAAGTCGAGTTCCAGCTCGAGCAGGCTGGTTAGTTTGAGCAGGTTTTCCCTGAGATGGGAGAGTTCCTGGCTGAAGCCTCCTCTTAGCTGGTTGATGGCCATTTGGTGTGTTGCCGCCGAATTGGCTGCGATGAGGTCGGCCACGGCCTCTGCCTGTGAGAGGTCCAACTTGCCGTTCACAAAGGCGCGCTGTGTGAATTCGCCTGGTTGGGCTTGATTGGCTCCTTCCATGATGAGGAGTTGCATGATTCGCTGCATTACATAGCGGCTTCCGTGGCAACTAATTTCAACTGAGTCTTCTCCGGTATAGGAATGAGGTGCACGAAAGACGGATACCAGAACTTCGTCTATCAATTCTTCTACCTGTTCGCTGTTATGCGTGATGATTTTTCCGAAGTGCAGCGTGTGACTTTTTGCATTGCATAATTTTCTTGCGTTTATGGAAAGAAATATCTTGTCACAAATCTCAATGGATCGGTTTCCGCTGACTCTGATTATCCCTATTGCTCCTCCTGGTGTTGTGGCAATTGCCGCTATTGTATTTGAATTTGTCATTATGGTTAATTGAGGTTTCTGATTTATGATTCTCGGATTGCGTTAGACGACTATTGTCAAATTCTTTCCAATACTATGTGAATAAGTCTGTCCAGTTTGTCTTTGTAATTTGTGTCGGCTTTCTTTGCGTTCCTGTTTGCCACTACCATACAACATGTTGTGGCTTTATGACCTAACAGGCTTGCCAGTCCGGCCAATGCAGAGGATTCCATCTCGAAATTTGTGATTCTCCAGTTCTTGTAACGGAAGCGCTGTATCTTTTGATTTTGATCTGGATCGGAGAGCGGCAGTCGCAGCACTCTGCCTTGCGGACCATAAAATCCTCCGCAGGCAATTGTCACTCCGTCCACCATTTCTCCTTTGTTGATGCGGTTGCAGAGTTCGTTATCTGCACTGACAACATATGGACGGCAAATGGTATTGTCCCATTGCATTTGGCGGTTGAATTCTTTTTCGAACTCTTTGTCTGCAATCTGTGCATACCCTGCATAAAAATGGAGAAGTCCGTCAAAACCGATACTTTTCCTGCTTATGATGAACGTTCCAGTTGGGTTTTCGGGCTGAATGCCGCCGCACGTTCCGATACGCACGATATCGAGACTTTTGTGCGCGGGATTCTCAGTCCTGTTTTGAAGGTCTATGTTTTTCAGTGCATCCAGCTCGTTCATGACAATGTCTATATTATCGCAACCGATACCTGTACTTAACACCGTAATCCTTTTGTTTTTGTAGATGCCCGTTGTGGTGTGGAACTCTCTGTTGCTGGCATTATGTTCTACGCGGTCAAAGTATTTTGCCACGTTGGCTACTCTTGCAGGGTCTCCGACAAGGATTATCTTGTCAGCCAAATGATCAGGTTTTATGTGCAGATGGAAGACGCTTCCGTCTGCGTTGAGTATTAGTTCAGACTCGGCAATTCGTTTCATGAACACTGGTTATGTATTATACTTAGTATATCTTATAATGTAGGTGTTACTGGCCCAGTTCTGTTTTTCTGATATTTATTTCTATTTGCTTTATATCAGACAGTAATTTTTCAAACGAGCTTTCCATGAGCCTGATCTGTGCCGAGAACTGTTGTTTTTGGGTTTCGCTGGCCGCTGCATATTTGTCACGCAGAATTTCAAGTTGGTTCCTGGTGTTTTCCAGTTCCTTCTTACGCTCTACCCACACTTTTATTTGGTTGCGCGCTTCTGGATTTTTGAAATCAGCCTCTGTGTTGCAGGTCTTTTTGTCATTGAGTACAAACTCGAAGCTGCCTGCGGCATTGCCTGCCTTCTTTGTCATTTGCAATGACTTGAGGTTTTGCAATGCTTTATCCACACGGTTTTTGTCTGTCCATGTATCTCGGATAGAATATATGCTGGCATATCTTCTCAATGCTTCCATTCCGGTTTCGGCCTCGTTGTAGATTTGTCTGGTTTCATTGGGTATGAATGTATACACGCATACTTTTCCGTTGGGCATATTGCGGTCTGTGGCAAACCAGCCGAGATTATGGAATTCGTCTATGGCGAAAAGATAGTCGTTGGCGGTTGAATTGAAAGGCATGCCAATGTTTTCCGGCACAAGGAACTCTTGGTCGTCGGCATTATATCTGGTCATATAAATGTCATATCCGCCAAGGCTTTCCTCGTCATTCGCCGCATAATATAGCGTGGCTCCGTCTGTGAGCATGAAGGGATAGTTGTAGTCTGCCAGTGATTCTTCTTCGGCAATGCCTTTCAGAGGCGTGGGCTTGGTCCATTCCTTTCCTATCAGTTCGCTTTTGTACAATGTGAGTCTGCCGTTGGCGTCCTGCTGTGCAAAAATGGCTTGGTTGTCCAGTTGGTTTCTGAACATTACGCAATCCGTTGTATCCGGTTTGTTCAGCACTTCCCGCATAGCTTGAAGGTTTCCGCTTTCGGTGCTCAGATGGATATGTTTGAGTACATCCTTTTTGTCCACAATTATGCTGTCAATGATGACGATGCGTTCTGTGGCCAACAGCTTGCCAAGGTTGCGATGCGCAAGGTTCAGAAGATTCTCTGCCTCTTCTGTCGGCTTTTTCCGTTTTGTACGTTTGTTAATATCCTCTTCCAACAATTCAATTGCCGCCTCAAAATTATAAGCGGCCATGCTGTCCAAAACTTCATCATAGGACGGTGCGTCCTTTGCTTTTTGTGCATTCAGTTCACAGAAAGGGCTTGCTAATATAATGCTGAGGATGAGAAAATATTTTTTCATGACTTAAACTTATTTAAAGATGAAGAACACCGCCAATACCAAACATACCATTGCAGCCAGATGGTTCCAGTGGAGCTGCTGGCCCTGGAACAGCAGATTGGCGATGATACAAAAGACCAACAGTGATATGACCTCTTGAATAATCTTGAGTTGCATCAGACTGAACGGACCTCCGTTGGCTTCAAAACCGATACGGTTGGCGGGAACCTGGCAACAATATTCCAGAAAGGCTACAAGCCAGGAAAATGCAATTACTCCGATTAAGGGCCAGTTTGAACTGACCCCTAAATCGGAGAGTTTGAGATGACCATACCATGCCAATGTCATGAAGACGTTGCTGGCAACCAGCAGGAGTATGGTATAAAAAACATTCATGATTCTATGATGGGATTACTTGTTCAGATATTCGTCCATAGCTTTGGCGGCACGTCTGCCGTCGCCCATAGCCAGAATTACAGTTGCGCCTCCTCTGACAATATCGCCTCCGGCAAAAATAGTAGGGATGTTGGTCTGCATATTTTCGTTTACGACGATTGTGTTCTTGCGTCCCAGCTCAAGTCCCTCAATACTGGTGGGTACAATGGGGTTGGGGCTGACACCCACAGCCACAATGGCCTGGTCAATGGCTATAGTCTCTATGGCTCCGGGTATGGGCTGCGGGCTGCGGCGTCCGCTTGCATCGGGTTCTCCCAGTTCCATCTTTTGCAGAACCACCTCTGTTACATTACCCTTTTCATCTGCATGGTACTCGATGGGATTGTGCAATGTGAGGAATTCTATGCCTTCTTCTTTGGCATGCTTCACTTCTTCCAGACGTGCGGGCATTTCGGCCTCGCTTCTGCGGTATGCAATGAACACACGTTCTGCACCCAGGCGCTTGGCGGTGCGACAACTGTCCATTGCCGTGTTTCCGCCGCCCACAACCATTACGCTCTTGGCCTTGTTGATGGGGGTGTCTGTTTCAGGATTGCTGGCGTCCATCAGATTTACACGGGTAAGATACTCGTTGCTTGACATGATGCCGTTACTGTTCTCGCCGGGAATTCCCATAAAGTTAGGCAGTCCGGCTCCTGAACCGACAAATATGCCCTGGTATCCCATGTCCTCCAGTTCTTTTACAGAGATAGTCTTTCCGATAATACAGTCCTTCTCGAACTTTACACCTATTTTTACAAGGTTCTCTATTTCTATGTCGACAATGTGGTTGGGCAGACGGAATTCGGGAATTCCATATTTCAAGACACCGCCAATCTCGTGCAGAGCTTCATAGACGGTTACATCGTATCCCAATTTAGCCATATCGCCGGCAAAACTCAAACCGCAGGGACCGGAACCCACAACAGCAATCTTCTTGCCGTTCTTTTCGGCGATTTCAGGCAGGGCCATGTGTCCGCTTTCGCGTTCATAATCGGCGGCAAAACGTTCCAGATTGCCGATGGCTACGGCGGGTTCGTTCATCTTCAGGTGGATACACTGGCTTTCGCATTGCTTCTCCTGAGGACATACACGACCGCAAACCGCAGGCAGCGCGCTTGTGGCCTTAAGTACGCGGGCTGCATTGAGGAATTCGCCACGCTCGATATTTTTGATGAACGAAGGTATGTTAATTCCAACCGGACAACCCTGCATACATGTTGGGTTTGCACAGTCGAGACAGCGTTTGGCCTCTGTCATGGCCTGTTGGGCGGTAAGTCCCTGATTTACTTCTTCCAGACGTGTTGTGGCACGGTATACGGGGTCAAGTTCCGGCATCTGGCAGCGCTCTATGGCTGTGCGCTCCTTGGCCTTCATGCTTTTTCTCAATTCTTCGCGATAGGGAGCTTTGCGGTCCAGAAGTTCGGCAAGTGGGGTAGTGGTGTCCATCTTGTCAGCCTCGGGATGGCAGGGTGTGGCCTTGCATCCGCATTCTTTTTCCGCCTGAGTCTGCTCGCCAAGATGCTTTACATATTCTTCCTGGGCCTCGAGCTCGTCTTTCTTAAAGGCTCCGGCTCTTTGGAGCATTTCATTGAAATCAACCTGATGTCCGTCAAATTCGGGACCGTCAACGCAGACAAACTTTGTTTTTCCGCCTACGGTAATACGGCATGCTCCGCACATTCCGGTTCCGTCCACCATAATGGTGTTCAGGGATACGTCAGTTGGGATTTCGTATTTCTTAGTCAGCAGACAGCAGAACTTCATCATTATGGCAGGGCCGATAGCAAAGACTTTGTCCACTTTTTCGCGCTGGATTACTTCCTCAATACCCACCGTAACAACGCCTTGCTTACCGTAAGAGCCGTCATCGGTCATGATTATGACCTCGTCGCTGCTCTTTCTTACCTCGTCTTCCAATATGATAAGTTCCTTGCTTCTTCCGGCGAGTACGGAAATCACACGGTTTCCCGCAGCTTTGAGAGCTTGGATGATAGGGAGCATGGGGGCAACGCCCACACCTCCGCCTGCACAAACCACAGTTCCAAAGTTTTCTATGTGTGTGGCACGGCCCAGAGGACCCACCACGTCTGTAATGTAATCTCCCTCATTAAGGGCGCAAAGGCGGCTTGTACTGGCTCCGACAGTCTGCACAACAAGTGTTATAGTGCCTTTTTCAATGTCGCTTCCTGCGATTGTCAGGGGAACACGCTCTCCCTTTTCGCCAACGCGGATAATCACAAAGTGACCGGCCTTGCGTGCCTTTGCAATCATAGGGGCTTCCACTTCCAGCTTAAATACCTTCTCGCTGAACTGAGTCTTTTTTACTATCTTGTTCATAAGTTCTATCTTTTTTTCCTTAATTAAATTGTTTACTTTGTGTGGGCACGTTAGTCTATGTATTCACAACCCATGTACGGAACCAGCGCTGCGGGTATGCGTATTCCCTTCTCCGTCTGGTTGTTTTCCAGCAATGCGGCTACTATCCTGGGCAATGCCAGTGCAGATCCGTTTAGGGTATGCGCCAGTTCTGTCTTCTTGTCGGCGGCGCGGCGGAAGCGGCATTTAAGGCGGTTGGCCTGGTAGGTGTCGAAGTTGCTTACAGAACTTACTTCAAGCCATCTCTCCTGGGCCTTGCTGTACACCTCAAAGTCGTAGCAGACAGCTGCGGTGAAACTCATGTCGCCTCCGCAAAGGCGCAGGATGCGGTAGGGGAGTTCCAGTTTCTGTAACAGGCCTTCCACATGGGCCAGCATTTCTTTGTGGCTCTCATCGCTGTGCTCGGGGGTGTCAATGCGTACAATCTCAATTTTGCTGAATTCGTGCAGACGGTTCAGACCTCTCACGTCTTTTCCGTAACTTCCGGCTTCGCGGCGGAAACATTGGGTATAGGCACAATTCTTGATGGGCAGGTCTTTTTCGTCTATGATAACGTCGCGGTAAATGTTTGTAACGGGCACCTCGGCAGTGGGAATCAGGTACAGGTCGTCCAGATTGCAATGGTACATTTGTCCTTCCTTGTCGGGAAGCTGACCTGTGCCGTATCCGCTATCTGCGTTTACAACTGTCGGGGGCATTATCTCTTCATAACCGGCGTTTCGTGCTTCGTCAAGGAAAAAGTTAATTAATGCTCTTTGCAAGCGTGCGCCTTTGCCGCGGTATACGGGGAATCCGGCTCCGCTAATCTTTACGCCCAGGTCAAAGTCTATCAAATTGTATTGCTTTGCCAGTTCCCAATGGGGGAGCATGCCTTCCGTGCTTTCGGGCACAGTGGTCCAGTTGCCAACGGTGTCGCCTTCCTTGCATTCGCGAAGATTGCTTTTTACCACAATGTTCTCTTCAGCGCATTTCCCCTCGGGTACTATATCATAGGGGATATTGGGTATTGCACACAACAGACGCACCATCTCTTTTTCTGCTTCGCCTTTTTTCTCCTCCAGCAGTTTGTTGGTTTCCTTTAGCGCTGCTACTTTGGCCTTTATCTGTTCTGCTTCTTCTTTTTGTCCCTTTTTCATTAATCCGCCAATTTCTGCAGCCATTTTCTTGGCTTCAGACAGGTTCTTGTCAAGCTCTGTCTGTGCTTCACGGCGTTTTTTGTCCGTGTCAATTACTTCTTGGATGGCTTCGCAAGCATTGGGGAAATTCTTTTTTTCCAGTCCTTTTATTACGCGTTCTTTTTCTTCCGTAATAAGTTTTAATGTAAGCATATCTTATGTTTTCTTTAAAATTTTCTTTGTTATTCAGAAGGCAAAGTTACAAAAAAATGTTGATACGTTTTGAGTAGATGTCAATAATTCTTGCATGGTTTTGGAGGATATAATCCAAAATTGACGTTTGTTCCTTCCCTAAACCCTGTTTACAAAGTAAATAAACACCGTTATTATGTTATTTTAGCTTGTGAATAAACACGGATAATAATTATATTCTGATTTAATTTGTAAAAATAAATTCGTCGTCAGCAGAGTCTTGTTTCTGCCTTCTTAATGCCGCTGTGTCTTTTGTGGGAAAGGGACCTTATTGTTAGTAAGACAGAAAAGATGGCCTCACCTCACGGTGAAGCCATCTTATTGCTGTTTGTTTGGAAAAAGTCTAATTGAAATATGGTTTGTGATTGATTTAAGCCTCTGCTGGTGTTTCTGTTTCACCCTCAGTAGCCTCTGCGTTTGCAGCAGCTTCGGCTTCAGCCTTTGCAGCAGCTTCAGCAGCCTTCTTTTCCGCTACTTTCTTAGCGATCTCCTCGTTGGTTTTCTTCTCTGCAGCCAGACGTGCTTCATCAGCAGCCTTCTTCTCTGCAGCGTTCTTAACCTTGAATGCCTCCAGACCCTTCTGCTTGTCAGCCTTCCATGCTGAGAACTTAGCCTCGGCGGTAGCTTCATCAAAAGCGCCCTTCTTCACACCTCCACGAAGATGCTTCATCATGTACACACCCTCTCTAGATAGAATGTTACGAACCGTGTCAGAGGGCTGTGCGCCACACTCTACCCAGTAAAGGGCACGGTCGAATTTCAAATCTACAGTGGCAGGATTGGTGTTAGGGTTGTAGGTACCAATCTTTTCTGTAAATTTACCATCACGTGGAGCTCTTACATCAGCGATTACGATGCTGTAGAAAGCGTAGCTTTTACGGCCGTGACGCTGCAATCTAATTCTTGTTGCCATAAATTAATTAAACTTTATTATAGGTTTGAAATATGCCGTCATCTCGTAACGGCGGCGCAAAGGTACTACTTTTCGCTGAAAATAAAAAGATTATAACTGAAGTTTTTTCCTAAAACGCTTATTTTTTTAGCATTGAGGCCTTAATCATGTATATAATCAGCATACAGTACATACCCAAACTCAGGATTTCGCTCATCGGATTCTGCCACCATGAAGAATAGTCGAAACTGAATTCCAGGTAGTTGAGCGCTGCGCTTACAACACCCATTAATGCGCCGCCGGCAATGAATCCGCTGGCAATGAGCGTGCCTCTTTCTGTACGAAGTGCGTTCAGCGCGGCATCCTTGCTGCGGGTGTTCACATACCAGTTGATGGCGCCGCCCACCAGCAGAGGAAGGTTCAGTTCCAGGGGAATGAACATACCAAGGGCAAATGCCAATGCGCTGATACCGCAGAAATTCAAAACAATGGCTATTGCGGCTCCTATGCCGTACAGCAGCCATGGCGCTCCGCTTCCGCTCATCATAGGTTCTATTACGGCAGCCATGGCGTTGGCCTGGGGCGCAGCCAATGCTCCGCTTGTAAATCCATATGTCTTGTTCAGAATCATGATTACGCCGGCTACGGTAGCAGCGCTCACCAGTGTGCCCAGGAACTTCCAGGTCTCCTGCTTGCGTGGCGTGCTTCCCAGCCAGTAGCCAATCTTAAGGTCGGTAACAAAGCCGCCGGCCATGCTCAGTGCCGTACAAACTACACCGCCCATAATCAGTGCGGCCACCATTCCGCTCGTGCCGTTCAGTCCCACAGCCACCATAATCATGCTGGCCACAATAAGGGTCATCAGTGTCATTCCGCTAACCGGATTGCTGCCCACAATGGCGATGGCGTTGGCTGCAACCGTTGTGAAGAGGAAGGTGATGACGGCCACAACAAGCAGCGCCACCATACTGAAGCGCATTACACCGCCCATTACATCCCAATGGAAGAAAAGGAAGGTGGCTGCCAGGGCCATCACGATTCCAGAAGATATGAACTTCATGGACAGGTCCTTCTGTGTGCGCACCTCATCCTTTCCGCTCTCCTGGCTCTTGCCTTTAAGCTCGCTTCCGGCAAGGCTTACCGCGCTCACAATAATCTTCCAGCTCTTGATTATACCTATGATGCCGGCCATGGCAATACCGCCGATACCGATACTCTTGGCATACTTGAAGATTTCTTCGGGCGAAGCCGCAGCGGCAGTTAGATTGTCCGCTATTGTAAGTTCAGGCCAGATGAGTGCGATGCCGGGAACAATAATCCACCATATAGCGGCAGAACCCATACAGATAATAAGGGCGTACTTGAATCCGACAATGTATCCCATACCCAATACGGCAGCGCCGGTGTTCATCTTGAAGACAAGCTTGGCTTTCTCCGCCACGGTATCTCCCCATAATACAGCCCGGCTTGTAAAGGCTTCGTTCCACAGACCAAAGGTGGAAACTGCAAAGTCGTAAAGGCCGCCGAGCAGACCTGCAATGAGCAAGGGCTTGGCCTGGCCGCCGCCCTTTTCACCGCTTACAAGAATCTGTGTAGAGGCTGTGGCTTCGGGGAAGGGATACTTGCCGTGCATTTCCTTTACAAAATACTTGCGGAAGGGAATCAGGAACAATATGCCCAGAATACCGCCAAGCAGACTGGCGATGAAGACTTCCATAAAGTTAACCGTCATTTCAGGATACTTGGCCTGGAGTATGTACAGTGCAGGCAGAGTAAATATGGCACCGGCCACAACCACACCGCTACAGGCTCCAATGCTCTGTATCATCACGTTTTCACCCAGCGCTCCTTTGCGCTTAGTTGCGCTGCTCAGTCCCACAGCAATTATGGTGATGGGAATGGCGGCTTCAAACACCTGTCCAACCTTAAGTCCCAGATATGCCGCGGCTGCACTGAAGATGACGGCCATAACCAATCCCCACACCACGCTCCAAACCGTAACTTCCTTCGGGTTTGTGTTGGCTTCCATCAGTGGTACATACTCTTCGCCTTCGTTCAGCGGACGGAAGGCGTTTTCGGGTAAAGAATCTTTAATCTTACTCATAAATCGTATTTTTAATATGTTTTTTAATGTATTATATGCAATATTATATATAATAATGTGCAAAGATACGTTTTTTGTTTGGTATTTCAGTCAGATGCATTGCGCTTTTCTCTTATTAGGTGCATACTGTTGCGGTGGCCAACGCACCATAGTGTGTTTGCCAATGCAACAGCATGACTTCATCATCGCACCACGTTGCGTTTCTGGTCATACTTTTTCATCGCTACAATACCATAGCGCTGATACTGTAGTGTTAAGCCTAATACACTACAGTACCAAAGCTTTGGTACTCCAGTACCACTATATATGATCCCTTTGTGGTACTGCGAACTGGATACAACTTTATTTGTATGAGAAGATAATCCTTCTTTATAATTGCTTATCTGTAATAATTTATTTGTCTCCCGATTTTCATCGCCTTACCATACTTTTTTTTTGCATCACGAGGAAAATTTTCCTTCCACGCCATGCCGTAAATTTTTCCACGCCATGAGTTTGGTCGGGTGTAAAAGAAATTTCTGTTATTTGTTGCAAAAGTCTGGACGCTTTATGTCAGAATGGCTTGGGTGTATACGTTAATCTAGGCTTGCAGTGAGATGTTGAAACGAGTTCTGTGTAATAGTTAACGGCCAAAAGCCCATGTCCGCCCCTAATAACACCTCTTTTTTGCCATTTTGCAAAGCAATTGCAAATGGATTTGCAAAACGAAAAATCATTATCAAACTAATAATCAGTGATTTAAAAGCATTGTTTGCGTTTTTGCTTTTTTGCAAAAGATATATGAGCAGATATGTACAGTGTTATTCTATATTATTGCTGTCCGGTAAAAATCATGAAGCGTTTCAAAAACAACATTTCCCCGGACAGCCGATATGTTTGGTATACATATGAGCCATTTTAGGGGGGGGAGTGCAGGATAAAGCTTAAAATGGGAAATGACATTCATATATGATTTGTCTGTTCTCATCTATCAATGAGATTTTTTACCGGACAGCCGTTAATTTCCTTTCAAGGGGGGCTTGTAAAACAAGAAAATCAGTGATTATAGACCCTTGCACATGTTTACCGGACAGCAATAATTCTATATAAGAAAAATCGGATGCACCCGAAGATACATCCGATTCTTATAATCTTTTGAATAGTGGATTAAGCCTGTTCCCACTGAGCACGCATCAGTTCAATGGCCTTGGGGAGTACAACGGCACGGTCGCCTTCGCATCCGCACTCGAAGCTGACATGACCCTGGTAACCCATTTCCTTGAGGGCACGGAATCCGTCTACGTAGTTGTCCTTTTCTCCGTCCTCTGTGGGAGTGAGACGACGGCCACGACTAGCAATGTGAACGTGCTGGAGATACTTTGTACCGGCAGACATGAATGCTGCATAGTCTGAAGTCTCTTCCTGCATGTGCCAGAAGTCGCCCATACACTTTACTCCATCGCTGTTAGTGTCGCGGCAGATGGCTGCTGCATCGCCGACAAGGCGGAGGTAGAAGCACTCTCTGCGGTTCAGAGGTTCAAGAATAACGGTGGTACCGCATTCCTTGGCATATTCGCCAAGTTTGAACAGCTCTTCGCAAAGGTATTGTCTTGTCTCGAAGGTGTGGGGCTTGCAGGGCTTCTGTCCATTGAAGGCAGGCACCATAATCACACCGGGAGAACCGATGGCTCCGGCGGCAGCGATAATCTCGCGCATTGAGTTGTCAAAAGCAGCCTTAACTTCGGGGTCTTCTGCCAGAATGAAACCGTCGAAACCGGCGCAGATGGCAGAGAGTTTGATGTTGCGGCCTTCAACAGCCTTGTTGAGCTCATCTACACGGTTCTTCAGTCCGCGTCCGCCAACTTCAAGTCCGGTAACGCCCAATGATTCCATGTAGTCCAGCTTCTCCTGCAGGTTGTTACCGATGGCAATGCCTTCCTGGAAACAAATGTTAAGCGGAGTCTTGGGCTTCTCTGGGGCGGGAGCACAAGAACTGAGAATGGTCATAGGCGACGCCAGGGTGGCAGCGGCCATGCCGGCTGCAGAACCCATGATGAAATTACGTCTTTTCATGCTGTTAACGAATTATTTGCCAGAACCGGGCTTTGCTACTGTATACTTGTCAAGTTCCATGGCGCCCAACTCCAGCTTGGCGGGCATGTAGTCCATTTCAGCCTGGCTGATGGCATCCCATGTAGTGGTTCCGCCGGTATAGGCAGCTTCACGGGCCATAACTGCAGCAAGACAAGAGATACCGCACTCGGTAGCTTCGTCATGAGCCTCGCCCTTACGGATGTGGTTAACCCAGTCTACATGCTCCAGTACATAGGGGTCGTGCTGCTTGAACTCGCCTGTGTCTTCATACTTCCACACCACGTTGCCCTGGAGGTCCTTAATCTCGTTGGTTGCGCTCCACCAAGAACCCTTGGTTCCCTGAATGAATTCGCTTACATTATTGCTGCAACCGTCAATCTGGCGGCACATACTGTGCAGGTGGATTCCGTTTTCAAATACGAAGTCGGTGCTGAACATATCGAACTGGTCACCGGTGATTCTGCGATGACGGCCTCCGAATGATGTTGCGCTAACGGGGTGCATACCGGTCATCCACAGGAATACGTCAATGTTGTGAACGTGCTGTTCCACAATGTGGTCTCCAGACAGCCACTTCCAGTTCACCCAGTCGCGGATGTTCCATTCCATATCTGTCCAGCCTTCCTGACGCTCTCTGTACCAAAGCATACCTTGGTTCCAGTATACGTTACCACCGGTGATTTCTCCGATGTAACCTTCCTGAATCTTCTTGAATGCCTCTACATAGTTACGCTGGTGGTGACGCTGTGTACCGGTAACTACGCTCAAACCCTTGGCTACAGCCTGCTTTGCGGTAGCCATGATGGTGCGGTAACCCTTGGCGTCTACTGCGATGGGCTTCTCCAGGAAAGAGTGAACTCCCTTTTCAGTAGCATACTTAAAGTGTTCGGGACGGAATACGGGAGGAGTGGCGATAACAACCATATCCACACCTGAATCGATTACCTTCTGGTAAGCGTCGAAGCCTACGAAGCACTTGTCTTCGGGAACTTCCTGCTTGCGGTCGTTCTTGAGTACGTTGCGAACGTGGTCAACGCGATCCTTGAAAACGTCGCCCAATGCAACAACGGTAATGCCGTCGGCTGCATCGAGAAGGTTAAGAATGGCACCGGTTCCGCGGCCGCCACAACCAATCACACCTGCTTTAAGAGCCTTGCCTTCAATGGCCTTGTCGGGCAATTCGGGAACGTAATATTCTCCGGGTGCTTTCAGGGGAGTATAGCCGGTTTCTTCCTTGGCACCACCGCCGCAACTGCTCAGAATAGCAGGGGCAACCATACCTGCTGCGCCAATCATGGCACCACATGACAGAAATTGTCTTCTGTTAAAATTCTTGTTTTCCATTGTTAATAATTTTATTAAGTTGGGAATAAATCGTTGTTCTTTCTGTTTATATATTATAATGTATATATCTTGTCATTATTTTGCCTGTACGCCTTGGGGTACTTCGCATACTACACGGAAACCAACACCCTTCATGTCAGACAACCACCAGATACTCTTTGGCTTCTGCGGGTCTGTCTTAAGCCATGTCTCGTAATCTGAACGGCGGCGAGCTGCACAGCGCAGATCTTTGGCGTCGTCCTGATAGTTACCTCCACGAACTACATAGTGTTCGCCGCTTTC
The DNA here is from genome assembly GCA_017935785.1 of Bacteroidaceae bacterium. Lineage (GTDB taxonomy): Bacteria > Bacteroidota > Bacteroidia > Bacteroidales > Bacteroidaceae > Physcousia. The sequence continues at coordinate 11,205 of JAGBGU010000048.1, read as the reverse complement.
AGGACCTTTGGGGTCAACTGCTCCGTCCTGAACCTTGCTGTATGCGTCTTCTGCATAGAAATCCTGGCAATATTCCATGACATTACCCAGCATGTTCTTCAGACCAAAGGGATTGGCCATAACTTTCTCGGGTTCCTGAGTGCGGGCCTTGCTGTTATTGGCATATATTACAAATCCGTTGATGGTTGTTGTGTCAGCACCAAAGAATTCGGCCCAGAAACCTTCATTTGTATAGCTTCCTGGTTTACCTTCAAAGAAATAGGGGGTCTCTGTGCCTCCGCGGGCTGCGTACTCCCATTCAGCTTCGGTGGGTAGACGGTATTTCTTTCCCGTCTTCAGAGAAAGCCATTGGCAGAATGTCTGTGCAGCATAATGCGTCATTGTGATGGCTGGGCGATTGCCCATTCCCCAACCCTGGTCAGGAGCGCCGAACGGTGGGGTGGGGCCGCTGATTACATCCACATCGGGACGGTTGTTGTTAGCATAAATCTTTTCAGGCGGAGTACGTCCTTCTGACATTGTTTGCAGATAGAAGGCCCAATATTGGTTCCATGTGATTTCAACTTCGGCCATAAAGAACGGTGAAATGGTAACCTTATGTTTGGGATATTCGTCGGGCTGGCTGTATGCATCGTCTTCATTGCTTCCCATTTCAAATGTGCCGCCGGGAATAGCCACCATGTTAATGGACATATGGGTGGTGGGGACGGTTTCTGTAAAGTTCTTGAATACCTTTACCACGGTTGCGCTGTCATAGGTTACTCCGGATGTGTCAATTGGCGCACCGGTCATCTTTTCGTGCTTGTAGTTGGGGTCATAATGACCAGCATCCAGGTGGCAGTTGATACATTGCAGATCCAGTTTTTCCTTGTTTTCATCGTAATAAAGGTGGGCGGATATACCTTCATCAGTCAGCCCTTTGGGGAAGATGTTATGGTGGCATTTCTCGCAAGACTCGTTATACACTATCTTACTTGCATACTCCATGTCGCTTTTGCTTTCGAAATCCAGTTCGGAAGAGTCTTTGGTAAGATATGACCACAGGTCTTTAAGTCCTGTGGTTGATTTTGCATAGAAGTGTTTCCATGTTCCCTTGGGCGGAAGGTGGCATGATGCACAATCCGTTACGGTACCGCTTTCGTTGTTGTAATGTACAGACTGTTTCCAACTGTTGTCAGAGTTGGGGTGTATGTGGCATGACATACACGATTCGCTTTCTGAACTTTTCTCATAAAAGTGATTTGCAGTAAGTGTAAGGGCTCCTCCAATAACGAGTCCGCCTGCCGCAAACCAAAAATACTTTTTCTTGCTTGACATCTGTTAATTTATGTTATCTGTTTTTACTTATCATTATATAGTCAGACGGCACTTTTACAAGTTTCTTACCGGATACCCGTCTGACAACATTGGGACCGACAAACTTCATGCTCCATGTGCTGTCGGTCAGTTGTTTCAGTTCTATCTTCTGGTTTTCACTGCCAAGGTCATTGGCAACCTTTATTTCAGCGAGTTTGTCTTTTATCTTAAATGAAGTAACGTACCAGACGCCAAAAATGTTCCCGCCAAGGTATCCGTTCATGGTGCCGAACATCTCCAATGTGGGCACTTCGATGCTTTCCTCGTGCAAATCAATGACAAGGTCGATTTTCTCCTTTGGATGTGTTAATTTCAGCTTCCATGGAGTGTTGCCTAGTACGCTAACATTATATAAAAAGAAAAGCAAAAGAATTGCTGTTTTCATGTTTTTTAGCAAATTTTGCTTCAAAATTAAGAAATTTAAACCAAATAAAGGCAAGAAAACACCACTTTTCTGCTAAAAAGCATGTATTTCTTTTCAGATTCGCATAAAATCAACTATCTTTGCAGCCGAATTTAGAAGATAAAAAAGATTAAATGAAGAATAATAAGACATTACCTTCCTTTATTTTCGAAAGCAGTTGGGAGGTATGCAATAAAGTTGGAGGCATCTATACCGTATTGTCTACAAGAGCTAAAACAATGCAGGATGCTCTAAAAGATAAAGTGGTTTTTATAGGACCAGATTTTTGGCAGGGCAAAGAAAATCCCCTTTTTACGGAAGATAAAAAATTGTGGAAAAAGTGGGTTCAGAAAACTAAAAACGAAGGATTGAATATTCGTGTCGGCCGATGGAACATTCCCGGAGAGCCACTTGTGGTTCTGGTAGACTTCAATCCCTTTTTTGCTATCCGTGACGAGTTGTATGCACAGGCATGGAATGACTATCAGGTGGATAGTCTGCATGGTTACGGCGACTATGACGAGGCCAATATGTTCTCTTATGCAGCCGGAAGGGTTGTAGAGAGTTTCTATAATGAATTTTTGAACAATGCGGCAGATGTGGTTTATCAGGCACATGAATGGATGACGTGCCTCGGTGCGCTCTATGTGCAGAAGAACGTTCCCCAAATAGCAACCATATTCACAACTCATGCCACAAGCATCGGCCGTAGCATTGCCGGCAACGGTAAGCCCCTTTATGATTACCTTTGGGCTTACAACGGCACACAAATGTCTCGCGAACTGAATATGGAGGCAAAGCACAGCATTGAGCGCCAGACGGCTCACAATGTGGATTGCTTTACAACAGTGAGTGACGTTACCGGACTTGAATGTAAGGAACTTTTGGACAAGGAATGCGATGCCATCCTCATGAATGGTTTTGAGGCAGACTTTGTGCCCAAAGGCGCCAAATTCACATCAGGCAGAAAGTCGGCGCGCAAGCGTATTTTCGAGGTGGCCAATGCACTTACCGGCCATCAGTTTGCTGATGATACCATGATTGTGGCTACCAGCGGACGTTACGAGTTCAAAAATAAAGGCATAGATGTTTTTATCCATGCCATGCGCAAATGTCTGGATCAGGCTGCCGGTTTGCAAAATGAGGTACTTGCCTTGATTCAGGTTCCTGGATGGGTGGCAGGGCCGAGAGCGGATTTGCAGGAAAGGTTGCAGAACCCTCAAATATATGACACCGCTCTGGCAAACCCCGTAATCACACATAATCTGCATGAAACCGAACATGACCAGGTGCTTAATCTCTTCCGGGCATTGGATATTGTAAATCATCCTGAATCAAAGGTCAAGGTCATTTTTGTGCCCTGTTATCTTGACGGAGCAGACGGAATTTTCCAGATGCCGTATTACGACCTGCTCATCGGAAATGACTTGGCCGTATATCCATCCTATTATGAACCCTGGGGATACACACCGTTGGAGGCTGTAGCTTTCCATGTGCCCTGTATCACAACATCCCTGTCCGGATTCGGAATATGGGCCCAGACGCTCAAGGGAGCAATAAGTAGTCTTGAAGATGGAGTGGAGGTAATCGCCCGTAATGATTATAATAATGAGGAAGTTGCACAATGTATCTGTGATGCCGTGATGCGTTATTCGGCCTATACGGACACACAGCGCGATGCCATCAGAAAGAAGGCCGCAGCGCTGTCGAAGAAGGCATTGTGGAAAAACTTCTTCACCTACTATTGCCAAGCCTATTCCATTGCCTTGGACAATGCACAGAAGCGTCAGGGAAAATAAATTATCCTGGCGGTTCTGCCATTTAGTAATCTATAGAATAATAAGAAATAAACCAAATATATTTAATTTATCGTACTAATTATGAGAATTAAAGCTAGTAATGTGAATCAGCCCAGCTGGAAGCCCGTTACCGTTAAGAGTAATGTTCCCGCTGAACTGAGCAAGCTTTCTGAATTGGCACACAACATGTGGTGGGCATGGAATCACAGTGCCCGTAGTCTGTTCTCCAGCCTCGACGAAAAATTGTTCGAGGAATGTGGAGGTAATCCCGTACTCTTGTTGGAGCGCCTGAGTTTTGAAAAAATGGAGAAACTGGCCAAGGACAAGGCTATTCTCAACAAGATGAACGAGGTGTACGCCGAGTTCCGCAAGTATATGGATGTAGAACCTGACAAGAATCGTGCAAGCGTGGCTTATCTGTGTATGGAGTACGGCTTGAACCAGGTTCTCAAGATTTATTCAGGTGGTCTTGGTATTCTGGCCGGTGACTATCTGAAGGAAGCCAGCGACAGCAACGTAGATATGTGCGCTGTAGGTTTCCTGTACCGTTACGGATATTTCACACAGACACTGAGCATGGCCGGAGAGCAGGTTGCCAACTACGAAGCACAGAATTTCGGTTCTCTGCCTATCGAGCAGGAACTGAACGCAGACGGCACACCTCTGGTAATTGATGTACCTTACATGGATTACTATGTTCATGCTTATGTATGGCGTGTTAACGTGGGCCGTATCAAGCTCTATCTGCTTGATACCGACAACGATTTGAATTCTCAGTTCGACAGAAGCATCACCCACGCGCTTTATGGCGGCGACTGGGAAAACCGTCTGAAGCAGGAGATTCTGCTCGGTATCGGCGGTGTGCTGATGTTGAAGAAACTGGGTATTGAAAAGGATGTTTACCACTGCAACGAGGGACATGCCGCATTGTGCAATGTTCAGCGTTTGGCAGACTATGTAAAGAGCGGCCTGAGCTTTACCCAGGCTCTCGAACTGGTTCGTGCCTCATCTTTGTATACCGTGCATACTCCCGTACCTGCCGGTCACGACTATTTCGACGAGGGCTTGTTCGGTAAGTATATGAGCGGTTATCCTCAGATGCTGGGCATTTCATGGGACGAGTTCATCGGCATGGGCCGTATGAATCCCGATGATCACAACGAACGCTTCTGCATGAGCACCTTCGCTTGCAACACCTCACAGGAAGTTAACGGTGTGAGCTGGCTGCACGGCGAGGTTAGCAAGAAGATGTTTGCCGGTATCTGGAACGGATACTATCCCGAAGAAAGCCATGTCGGATATGTTACTAACGGTGTACACTTCCCCACATGGTGTGCCAACGAGTGGCGCAAGCTGTATGCAAAGCACTTCTCTGCCAACCACATGAGCGACCAGAGCAACCAAAGCATCTGGGAGGCTATCTATGAGGTAAGCGATGAAGAGGTATGGCAGACCCGTATGGGATTGAAGACCAAGCTGGTCAACTACATCCGTGAGCAGTTCCGCGACAACTGGCTGAAGAACCAGGGCGACCCCTCTCGCGTTGTAAGCCTGATGGAGAAGATCAACCCCAACGCACTGCTGATTGGTTTCGGCCGCCGTTTTGCCACTTACAAGCGTGCGCACCTTCTGTTTACCGACCTGGAGCGCCTGGAGAAGATTGTCAACAACCCCAACTACCCCGTACAGTTCCTTTATACCGGTAAGGCTCACCCCGCCGACGGTGCAGGACAGGGTCTGATCAAGCGTATATACGAAATCAGCCAGATGCCTCAGTTCCTGGGTAAGATTATCTTCCTGGAGAACTATGACATGAAGTTGGCCCGCCGTCTGATTTCAGGTGTGGATATCTGGATGAATACTCCCACCCGTCCTCTGGAGGCCAGCGGTACTTCCGGCGAAAAGGCTCTGATGAACGGTGTTGTCAATCTGTCCGTACTTGACGGATGGTGGCTCGAGGGCTATCGCGAAGGTGCCGGTTGGGCGCTCACAGAAAAGCGTACTTACCAGAACCAGGCTTACCAGGACCAGCTGGATGCCGCTACCATCTACTCGCTGCTCGAAAATGAAATCATGCCTCTCTACTATGCCCGCAATGCCAAGGGTTACAGTACAGGCTGGATTAAGGTTGTGAAGAACAGCATTGCCCAGATTGCACCCCATTACACCATGAAGCGTCAGCTGGATGATTACTATAGCAAGTTCTACAACAATCTGCGCGACCGCAGCAACGAGCTCAAGGCAGAAGGCAACAAGCTGGCCATTGAGATTGCCAACTGGAAGGAAAGCGTGGCAGAGAAGTGGGACGATATCAAGGTGGTAAGCATCAAGAAGGCCGATGAAGTGCTGAACGGCAACATGAAGTCTGGCGAAGAATACAACATTGAGATTGTAGTTGACGAGGCTGGTCTGAACGACGTTGTCGGCATCGAACTGGTTACGCTGATTACCGACAAGGATGGCGTTGACCACGTTTACAACATCGACCAGTTCAAGATGGTTTCTAAGGAAGGCAATCTGTTCACCTTCAAGGCTACTCACAGCATTGACAACGCAGGAAGCTTCAAGGTTTGCTACCGTATGTATCCCAAGAACGAGCACCTGCCTCACCGTCAGGACTTCTGCTATGTGAAGTGGTTTATCTGATTTGTCCAGAATGAAGATAAAATAGAAAAGTCATAACCCCGTCCCCGGTGCATTGTGCATCGGGGATTTGGTTTTGTTTTGAAAGCAGTATTTTTTATGAAAAGACTTTTATTGGGCGACGAGGCCATTGCTTTGGGAGCCATCCATGCCGGTCTGAGCGGCGTGTATGCCTATCCCGGTACGCCCTCAACAGAAATAACCGAGTTTATCCAGGCCGACCCTTTGGCGCGCCAACGCGGCATCCACAGCCGTTGGTGCAGTAATGAGAAGACCGCCATGGAGGCGGCTTTGGGTATGTCCTATGCCGGCAAGCGCGCACTGGTTTGCATGAAGCACGTAGGAATGAACGTCTGTGCCGACGCCTTTGTCAATTCCGCCATTACCGGCGTTCACGGCGGACTGGTGGTGCTGGCCGCCGACGACCCTTCCATGCATTCCAGCCAGAACGAGCAGGACAGCCGCTTCTACGCCAAGTTTGCCATGGTTCCGGCCATGGAGCCCAGCAGCCAGCAGGAGGCTTACGACATGATGGCCGCTGCGTTTGAACTGTCTGAAACCTTGCGCGAACCTGTTGTCATGCGTGTGGTAACGCGTCTGGCACACAGCCGTGCCGCCGTTGAGATAACCGAACCTATGGACGAAAAGCCGCTCGATGTATGCACGGAACGCTGGGTGCTTCTGCCCGGCATTGCACGCAAGCGCTATGCCTCACTCATTGAAAAGCAGCCCCTGATGGAACAGGCTGCGGCGCAGTCGCCCTATAACCGCAGGGAAACGTGCGCGGCCGGGAGCAAACTGGGCATAGTGGCCTGTGGCATCGCCTATAATTATGTAAAAGAAGCCATAGGCGAGGGCGGAAACATCCTGAAAGTGAGCCAGTATCCTCTTCCTGCAGACGAAATCAGACGTCTGGCCGACGAAAACGACGCCATTCTGGTTGCCGAGGACGGCCAGCCCGTTGTGGAAGAGCAGATTCGCGGCATCCTGGGCGCGGGATATCCCTTGAAAGGGCGCCTTACCGGTGATTTGCCCCGTACCGGAGAGCTTACGCCCGACAATGTGGCCCAGGCTCTTGGCGTAAGTACGGCGCCTGCCTTCCCGTCGGCACAGCACGTTGCCGCCCGTCCGCCACAGCTCTGTCAGGGATGCGGCCACCGCGATGTGTACACAGCCCTCAACCAGGTGCTTTCCGCATATCCCGACTACCGCATCTTCGGAGACATCGGCTGCTATACGCTCGGCGCGCTTCCTCCCTTCAAGGCGCTTGCCAGCTGTGTGGACATGGGCGCATCCATCACCATGGCAAAGGGCGCTGCCGATGCCGGACTTTTCCCCTCAGTTGCCGTTATCGGCGATTCCACCTTTACCCACAGCGGCATGACCGGTCTGCTCGATGCCGTCAATGACAAGAGCAACATCACCGTAGTCATATCCGACAACCTGACCACCGGCATGACCGGCGGACAGGATTCTGCCGGAACCCACAAGCTGGAAGCCATCTGCCTGGGGCTGGGCGTAGAGCCCGAACATGTGCGCACGGTGGTTCCCCTGCCCAAGAACATGCCCGAGATTACACGCATACTGAAGGAAGAGATTGACTATCCCGGCGTATCGGTCATCATTCCGCGGCGCGAATGTATCCAGACTGCGGCCCGCCATGCCCGCGAGGCCAGAAAACAGAAGGAGGAAAACAAATGAAGAAAGACATAATACTGTGCGGTGTGGGCGGACAAGGCATCCTCTCCATCGCCACCGTCATTGGCGAGGCTGCCACCCGTAACGGCCTCTGCCTGAAGCAGGCCGAGGTACACGGAATGAGCCAGCGTGGCGGAGACGTGCAGTCCCATCTGCGACTCTCCACCGATGAAATCTGGTCCGACCTTATTCCGCACGCAAGTGCCGACCTGGTCATCAGCATGGAACCCATGGAAAGTCTGCGCTATCTTGCATGGCTTTCCGCAAACGGGACAGTGGTTACCAGCAGCAAGCCCTTTGTGAACATTCCCGACTATCCGGCCGCGGAACTGCTCCAAGGCGAACTTGCCGCCCTGCCTTCCGTTGTGTCCATGGATATCGAGCAGATTGCGCGCGACCTCTCCAGCCCCCGCTCCGCCAACATGGTGTTGCTGGGTATGGCTGCGCCCTACATCGGCATTCTGCAGATAGAACAGCTGCGCGATGCCATCATCACAGTCTTTTCCCGCAAGGGCCAGGCAGTGGTAGACGCCAACCTTAAGGCTTTTGACGCCGGCGTGGCTGCTGCATCGAAGAAATGATGTAATGAACGATGAACGTTGGACGTGGAACGATGAACCGTCTGTAAAGACGGGAAGTTAAATAGCCGGGGGCTTTTAAGCCTCCGGTTTTTATTGTCCGCATATTGAGGGCGTCTGGAAGACGCTTGTGTAAGGTATCATGTCATGCTGAACTCGTAGGGACACGGCATGACGTGTCCGGAGTCCCATCCGTCATGGTTTGTCCGTGTTTTATGGGAAGGTGTTTTCGGACACGTCAGTGCCGTGTCCCTACCTACGTTTCATGGTAAGAAGAACGATTAACGCCTGGAAGACGTTGACAATATAGTATAATGTCATGCTGAATTTAGTTCAGCATCTCACCGCGAGCCTTTCTTGTCCTTGTCCGCGGACAGATCCTGAAACAAGTTCAGGATGACGAATGCTTGCTTGGTCTCATTAAGTCATGCTGAATTTAGTTCAGCATCTCACCGCGAGCCTTTCTTGTCTTTCTCCGCGGACAGATCCTGAAATTTGCGGTTAAGCGAGAGCAAAGCCAAGCTTGCTTGTGCTATGCCGAGTGTGAGCAAATTGAACAAGGTTAAACAAGTTATTCGCCTTCGCTCATCGAAAACATCTTTAATTACATAAGGTATGGTCAGGATGACATAGCGATGGTGTGTAATGAAAGAAGGATACGATTACGGTTGGGGAGGCTTTTCTTTCGACATAACATAAGATTTTCGCCTTCGGTTGTGCTTTATCTCGGATATTATGCCTATATTTGCACCGGTAAAAAGTGAAAATAACCCCTCGAAAATTTGCCTATGTCAGAAAAAATAATACAAGCAAGCAAGCAAGCAAGCAAGCATAACATTAAAAGCCGAAACAGCCGGGCGAATCGCCTGGCCCAGCAATAGCCCGTGGCCGGTGGGAGCGTAATCTCCTGCCGCCACGGGCTTTTACGTTCCGTCCCGATGAAAAGAATCAACAACAATAAATAATATAAACAATAGAGAGTATGAAGACAACAGAACAAATCGCAGAAACCTACGTTGCACCCGCAATCCGAATCGTAGAAGTGAGAGTAGAACAGGGCTTTGCTGTAAGTGATGGCGGAGCAGGGACCGACCGTTGGGAATAAACATTCAAAACGATAGACAAATGAAAGGTTTGAAAATACATCTGATGGGAGTGTTGGCCAGTGCGGTACTCCTGTCGGCATCGTGTACGGAAACGGAACAGGCACCCCATTCGGTTCCCGACAAGGTGCAGGTGATGATGGCCGTTGACCGGTTCGAGAGCGGCAACGCAACTCGTACCGTTGTGGCCGATATAGATGAAGGTATCATCCACTGGGTAGATGGCGATGTCATCGGTGTATTCCCTTTGGAGGGTTATCAGGAACCCTTCCACATCCCTGCCGACCAGGTGGGCCAGGAGTATGCCGACTATGATGGCGGCTATTGGGCATTGAAAGCGGGCTTGACCTACAATGCCTATTATCCTTTCAGTGATGAGAACTTTACTCCACAGGAAATGAAGACCCGCATCCCGGTTTCTTATCTCGGACAAAGCCAGAAGGGCGATGCCATCAATACCGGCGCATACGACTATACCTATTCCGATTGGGCCATTGCTCCATCCACAGGCAAGGTACGCTTCCAGTTCCACCACATCGGTTGCCTGACCATCTTCGGTGTGACCTATCCCGTCACCGCCACCTTTACCCGGTTGGCAGTGAACACAGGCGATGATGGCCTTATCCCCACAGCAGGAACGTACGACCTTACCTACAATCACGGCAAGACTCCCGAGGAGGGCAAGACCTATGTGAAGATTCCTTTTGTGGCCGATGACGATGCCAAGGCCAATGAGTTGGGCATGGCTTTGTATAATGCGGAAGGTACCGCAGGCATATCGGGAACAAAAGGCCAGACTGCTACCTTTTATATGATGCTTCCTCCCATGGATTTGTCGCAAGCCAGCGCCAAGGTCTTCCTTACAGATTCAAATGATAATGTATACGAAGCCGATCTTACTGCCACTAATTTCGAGGCTGGTAAGAAGTATGCGTTTGACCTGACTTTAGTACATAAGGAAATAAACGGATGGGGACATGATAGTGATGATTCTGAATTCCTTAACTAAACAGCAAGTTATTATGAAACAATTATTCAGAACATTTATAGTTACATCGGCAGTTGCAGTGCTGTTTGCCTCCTGCAACAACGGGGACATCGTGCCCGACACACCCGCTGAGGGTAAGCTTGTACAACTCACTTTCGGCACTGCCGATGCCCCGGGCACGCGTGCCGTATGGAAAGATGAGACCGGCAAAGGAAATCTTATTTTCAATTGGGACTCCGACCCTTTGGGTCAGAGAATGGTAGCTGTAATATCAAATGGAGATCATTTTATCTCCAACTATCCGGATCCTAATAATTTGAACGAGTATCAGTACCATACCGGGCTGACTGTTACTCCGCAGGAAGATCCTCACTATGCCACATTCAAGACGGAGCGCTATTATTACGAAAATATAATAAGTACTGATGCACAGAAAATATTTGTCACGAGTGCGCGCGGAAATACATTTTCGAGTTCATTTGATATGTTCAATAGTTCAATCGATATGTCAAGCCTGTTTGTCCAGCAAGCCTCACAGCAACCAGATTTCTTGAGAGAGTGGATGATGCTGTACGGCGAGGCCGAGATGAAGAATGGTAGTGCACTGATTTCATTCAAACATATTCCGGCTACTTTC
>JAGBGU010000047.1 GCA_017935785.1 Bacteroidaceae bacterium | reverse complement strand
TGGCGTCTGGAAGACGCGAAGTTAAATAGCCGCGGACTTTTAAGTCCGTGGTAAAATTGTCACATCAGATAAACCGTCTGGAAGACGGGAAACGGCAACGTGGAACCAAATCGATTGCGGTTGTGTGGAAGTCCTCGGCGACCCCTCGCCGGCCATTTTTTCAGCGTGGAAATGCTCCGCGACCCCTCGCGACGCATTTTTTCAGCGTTGGAATGCTCCGCGACCCCTCGCGACGCATTTTTTCAGCGTTGGAATGCTCCGCGACCCCTCGCGGCGCATTTTTTCAGCGTTGGAATGCTCCGCGACCCCTCGCGACGCATTTTTTCAGCGTGGAAATGCTCCGCGACCCCTCGCGACGCGTTTTTTCAGCGTTGGAATGCTCCGCGACCCCTCGCGGAACCCTTTCGGCTTGCAAAATCCGCGTCGTTTCCCCCAAAACCGCCCGATTACTAATAATAAACGTTAAAAAAACGCTATTTCGTAACTTTTCAATATTGAAAGTTTGCGAAATAGGAATAACTAAATTTACTTTGCCTGTGTAAGAACCCATAAAAAGCAAAAGAACATGAAACGCAACGACCAAACGCTGACCAGAGTGGAATTTCAGCTTATGAACATCATTTGGGACATGAAGGACGCATTCTGTGCATGGGATGTGCTGGAGAAGTGTGGCGAGCCCAAGCCGGCATACACCACGGTGGCCACTTACCTGAAGATTCTCAGGGAGAAGGGCTATGTGGACTGCCGCAAGGAATCAGGGCAGGGCAAGACCCTCCGCTACAGGGCGCTCGTGTCGCGCGAGGAATATACGCGACGCACCATGGACGGGGTGAAGAAGGACTTCTTTGGCGGCAGCCTGAAGTCTATGCTCAGCTATTTTGTGCAGGAGGAGAACCTCAGCGGCGAGCAGATTATGGAGATGCTTGACATGATAAGGGAGGAGGAAGAGAAATGACCATGGCAGAGGTGCTGATGTATTCGGCCAAGTCGGCGGCGGTGCTGTGCATGCTGTACGTGCCCTATACGCTGCTGCTCCACCGCGACAGCTTCTTCCGCCAGAACCGCCTGGTGCTGCTGGGCATACTGCTGCTGTCGCTGGTGTTGCCGCTGTGCAACGTGCCCTGGCTGTCCATGGACCGCCAGCCGGTAATGCACGCCGCGCAGGTGCAGATGGTGGAGATAGGCATTCCCGTGCAGATGGTCGTTCCGGCAGAGGCGGAGGCGGCTGTGGAGCGCAAGGCGTCGTTCCCCCTTTTCTCCCTGCTTACGGCCATATATATGACAGGCGTGTGCGCCGTGCTGCTGTTCCGTCTGTGGCAGATGGGGTGTCTGCACATGGCGCTGCGGCGCGGATGCCTGTGGCGGCAGACCGAGGACGGCATAACGGTCCGTTGCCATGCCGGGCGGGTGGCGCCGTACAGCTGGATGCGCAACATTGTCATCAGCGAGCAGGACTACAACGAGTCTGGCCGAGAGATTGTCCTGCACGAGACGGGGCACATCCGCAACGGGCATTCGTGGGACATATTGCTGCTCACGCTGGTGCAGATGCTGCAGTGGTGGAATCCGCTGGCCTATATGCTGGGCGTCAGCCTGCGCGACCTTCACGAATACGAGGCCGACGACTATGTGCTGCGCCGGGGCGTGTCGGCAAGGGCCTATCAGATATTGTTGATAAAAAAAGCTGTTGGCTACGGCTCCTACACTTTCGCCAACAACTTTAACCATAGTTTAACAAAAAAACGTATCACTATGATGAGAAGATCAAAGTCAAATCCGTGGATGCGGAGCAAGGCGCTCTACGTCATTCCGGTGGCTGCACTGGCGCTCAGCGCCTTTGCCACGCCAGAGATTGTAAGTCCCGCAGAGGGCGTGTTGTCCGAACCCGAGAGCAAAGGTATGGAAAATTACCTTACCGGCCAAGCCGGCGGGGAGGAAAATCAGCAGAATGCCGCCACCATGGAGATATTGAGGTCTCCTGTGGCCGGTAACCGCCTGCCCGCGGAGGCCACTTACTATGTGGATGGGGAAAAGATGGAACGCGGCATTGCCGTCAGGCGTATCGTTGACGGCCGCGAGGTGGTGCTGATTACCCGTAAGGGCGCGGACGGCAAGGAAACGGTAACCGTGGTTGGCTCCAGCAAAAACAATGCGGTGGACGAGGCCAAGGCTTTGCTGCGGCAAGAGGGTGTGCAGCAACTGAACGTGAAAAATGAAGGCGCAAATGACAATGACTCCATCTATAATGTGGTGTCGGAAAATGCCGAATTTCCTGGCGGTAACATGGCTGCTTCTAATTGGATATCTAAAAACATGACGTATCCGGAAGAGTGCCAGAAACAAGGCATTCAAGGCCGTGTTATAATCAGCTTTGTGGTTAACAAGGACGGAAGCATTGTGGATGCAGAGGCAGTCAGGTCTCCCCATCCCGCTTTGGCGGCGGAAGGCCTTCGTGTGGTCAGGAGCATGCCCAAATGGAAACCGGCAAAGGAAGGCGGCAAGGTGGTGCGCTCCCGCTTCAATATTCCTATTATGTTTAGAGTAAATAAGGATAAGTTGTCAGAACCGGCCCAGCCTCAGAAACCTCAGTCTCCCCAGTCTTTAACGCAAAAGGCGGTGCAGGATTGGTTTGGCACCCAGCCGGCACTGATGGCGCATCTGATGAAAAATACCCGTTATCCGAAAGAATGTCAGGAACAGGGCTTTCAGGGAAAGGTTGTGGTTTCTGTAAATGTGGACCAGGATGGCGCCATGTCTGTTAAGGGAGGCGAATACATGCCTTGGTCCGATAAAAAAGATGCGTCAGTAGTGGTGAATACGTACAAGAACGCTGACGGTACGCAGGCGGCCAAACTGTCCGAGGAAGAACTGCAGGCCCTGTTGGTAAAAGAAGCGGAGAGAGTGCTGAAACTGGCTCCCAAGCTCAAACCCTATAAGAACGAAAAGGGAGAAACCGTAAGTGCCGCTTTTAAGGTTCCCGTGATGTTCAGGTTGAATTAAGAAGATACCTCGTTGCAATGGCCAACGCAATGCAGTGCGTTGGTGTGTTCACCGGCATGCGATGCCCATCGCATGCCGGTGTCTTTTTAGGATGGGTTTCGTTGCCGTTCCCAGTCTTTACCAGGTGCGTTAATTGTGAGTCCCCTTTACATACCACGGGTTTAAAAACCCGCGGCTATTCGCCTTCGGCCTCCCGTCTTTCAGACGCCATTTACTTGATGCGCCTTTTCTTCCACGGGTTTAAAAACCCGCGGCTATTTGCCTTCGGCTTCGCGTCTTCCAGACGCCTTTTTCTTATCACACGATCATCAAAGCCGTCTGGAAGACGGGAAAATGAATAGCCGGTGGGCTTTTAAGCCTCCGGATTGGAGTCAGACATGACACATAATGGCGTCTGGAAGACGCGAAGTTAAATAGCCGCGGACTTTTAAGTCCGTGGTAAAATTCTCACATCTCCCCCCTCATCGCTCACCCCTTTAATTTCCCCCAATATAACTCCCTAATAATAAATTATGGATAATATTTGTGTGAGACTAAAAAAGTGAATACATTTGCATGGAAATATATATATTATTTAACTCAATTTAACAACTCTTATGAAGACAATCATTAAATCCGCATGGGCCGTGCTTCTGGCCTTTGCTGTAACGGTTGCCGCTCAGGCTGCCGGACCGGTGAAAATCTCTTCTCCCAACAACAAGATTACAGTGGACCTGAAGACCGGAAAGGGCGAGTTCGGCTGGACCGTCAGCAAGGACGGCAAGCAGGTTTACTCCATGGAGGACGTTTGGCTCAGCATCAACGGTAAGAAGCTGGGCGGAGAAGCGGCCGTAAAGAACGTAAAGACCAAGGCCGTAAGCGAGACGATAAAGCCCGTTGTGCCCCTGAAGTTCTCTACCATTGAGAGCAACTACACCGAGGCCACCGTAAACTTCGGGTCCTATACCGTGCTGCTGCGTGTAATGGACAATGCCGTGGCTTACCGCTTTGTGACAAAGGAGAAGGGCGAGGTAATCGTGGACAACGAATCCTTTACCATGATTCCTGCCGACGGATACACCACCCACTTCCAACCCTGCAGCAAGCCCGACTTCAATACTTCTTTTGAAGAGCGCTACCGCCACATGAAGACAGAAGAGTGGGTGTCTGAGTGGGCCAACAGCCACAGACTGGCCACCGTGCCCATGCTGCTCTCCGGCGCAGACGACACCCAGCTGCTCATTGGCGAAAGCGATGTGGACGACTATCCCCGCGTATTCTTCCGCGGAAACAAGAAGGGCATCACCACCGCCTTCCCCAAGGCTCCCCTCGGCTGGGAACCCCGCGGCGACCGCAGCTGGACCATTACCGAAGAGGCTTATTACATAGCCAAGACCCAGGGAACCCGCACCTTCCCCTGGCGCTTTGTGGTGGTGACCGACTCGAAGGGTATTCTGGAGCAGACCGTACCCGTACAGCTGGCACGCCGTCCCGTACTGGAGGACACCGGCTGGATCAAGCCCGGTAAGGTGAGCTGGGAATGGTGGAACGGCGCCACACCCTACGGCCCCGATGTAACCTTCAAGGCTGGCAACAACTACGATACATACGCCTATTACATCGACTTTGCCGCCCACTACGGCATAGAGTACATCATCCTGGACGAGGGTTGGGCAAAGAGCACCCGCGACCCCTTCACCGCCAAGGACGAGCTGGACTTGCAGAAGCTGATCAACTATGGCAAGTCAAAGAACGTGGGCATCATCCTGTGGCTCCCCTGGCTTACCGTGGAGCAGCACTTCGATCTGTTCAAGAAATATGCCGAGTGGGGCGTTGTGGGTGTGAAGATAGACTTCATGGACCATGCCAACCAGTGGATGGTAAACTTCTACAAGCGTGTGATGGACGAGGCTGCCAAGCACAAGCTGCTGGTGGACATGCACGGCTCCTTCACTCCCGCCGGTCTGGAATATGAATACCCCAACATGATTTCCTACGAAGGCGTGCTCGGTCTGGAGCAAATGGGTGGCTGCGTGCCCGACAATACCACCTATCTGCCCTATATCCGCAATGCCGTGGGTGCTGCCGACTTTACGCCCGGCGGCATGAACAACCGTCAGTCTACCAACTATCAGGGCAGCCGTCCCAACTCTTCCGCCCACGGAACCCGCGCCTTCCAGATGGCATTGTATGTGGTGTTGGAAAGCGGACTGCAGATGCTGGCCGACAACCCCACCGAATACTATAAGAACGACGACTGTACCCGCTTCATCGCCTCTGTGCCCACCACTTGGGACGAGACCCGCGCACTGGTTACCAACGTGGGCAAGTACACCATTGTGGCAAAGCGCAAGGGAGACAAGTGGTTCATCGGCGGTATCTGCGAGGGCTTTGAGAACCAGCGCACCTTCAACTTGAAGCTCGACTTCCTGGGCGACGGCGAATACAAGATGACCGCCTTCAAGGACGGTGTGAACGCCAACTACCAGGCCATGCACTACAACAAGGTGGAGCAGAAGGTAAACAAGAGTTCTACCATTGAAGTGACCATGATGATGAACGGCGGTTTCGCTGCCGTAATAGAGAAATAAGAGCTGAGGCTCTCTGCTGAAAAAGGCATCCACCAGTTGCGGTGGATGCCTTTTTCAGTTGGTTGGGGCCGGAGGAGAACTATGGCTGTACAAAAACGATGCGGCCTTCCGTCTGGCCGTATGCCTCACCTATTCTTCCGCCCAGCGTATGGCTGAGGTAGTTGGCCAGTATGTCCACGTCTTGTCCCAGATTGCGGTCCTTTACCTTGGCATAGCGCAACACGCCATAGTCGCCCTGGTTTTCTATGAGGTAACTCAGACTGGCGATGGTATATGTGCGCTCTGCCTCTATGGGTGCATATTGGCCCGAGGCGTTGTCGAGTACTTGCACGTCCGAAACACGGCGGCTGCCCGCCACGTGCGAGAACAGACCGTCTTCGCCAATGACAACCGAGGTGGGTACTGAAGGGTCTGCCTTGAACTTCAGACCGCTTACTTGCAGGAAACCTCCGTTTTCATTGGGATAGAGGCATACGGACACCTCAAGTGCGTCCATAATCTGCTGGCCCGTCATTGTGGCGGTACATATGGTGTTGTTGTAGGGGAATACCCTGAGCAATGTATTGTAGGACACCTCGCCCTGCTGTATGTCGCTGCGTATGGCACCGCCGTTCACAAAGGCAATGTCCGCGCCCAGTACTTGTCTCAAGGCGTCAGTGCAGAAGTTGCCGATGGGCGTTTCGCTTGTACGGGTAATGCGTACGCCGTTCTCGTCACGGACTATCATGGTTACGTCGCTTGTGCCAATTATGCGCTCGCCCTGTGCCATCGTTTCCTCCTTTACCTGCTCCACGTATGCCTGCACATTTTCGTCCACAGGGCATTCCTCGTCAATTTGTATCAGACGGGAACTGAACTGTCCGCTGGTGGAGAGGGTGAGCACGCCCACATTGCGGAATTCCGAACCGGTGGAGGTGAGCAGCACGGCTTTGCCGGCGTTGTCGTAGACAGTGGAGTCGGCAATGACGGTGTGTTCGTGTCCGTCGAGTACGGCATCAATGCCGGTGGTGTTCCGGATAAGGGAAACGGAACTGGGGAATCCGCCCCAACCCACATCGCCCAGATGCGAAAGCACAATCACGTAGTCGGCACCTTCGGCGCGGGCCTCGTTGATGTAGCGCTGTGCGTTCTCGTAGAAGTTGTCGTTGCAGAAGCTGTATATCAGTTTGCCGTTTTCGTCGGTGAAGGTCGCGTGCGCCCCTGCTACTATGGTGGCGGGCGTTGTCAGTCCAAGATAGGCAATGTCCACATTGCCGTATCTCTTTATCGTATAAGGTTCAAACGGAAGATTGTCGTCAATGACGGAACGGAAGTTGGCGCAAACCACATCGGCGTCAAGACTTGTGGTAAGGGAAAACATCTGCGCCATGCCGAAGTCGAATTCGTGGTTCCCCAGTGTTACCGCATCATATCCCACATGGTTCATGATGTCCACAATGGCGGCTCCGCTTGATACGGTGCCCATCACACCGCCTTGTATAAAGTCGCCGGCCGATACGGTGGCAACGTATGGCGTTTCTTTCCGCGCGTTGTTGCGTATGCCGGCAAGCCGGGCATATCCGTCAATGGCGCAGTGTGCGTCGTTTTCGTATATCACTACAATGTGTTTGTTGGGACGGTCCGGCTCTTTGGGCAGCGAGGGTGAATCCTCGTCGCTACACGCTGTAAAGGAAACGGTGGCAAGGATTGCCAGTAGGGTGTAGAATCCATGTCTCATCCTCCTCTCTCTGAAGTACTGTGTCATATAATATATAATAATGTGTGTAATCGGCCGTAAAATTAGTAATTTTCTCTTAAAATATAGCGTTTTTTACGGAATAATATTGAAAGTGATTCTCATGTGCGCCCCCGTTTTTCAGGAAGCTATCTTCTCGGGCAATACAAGCTATCTCCTCGGGCCTACAAAGCTATCTCCTCTGCCCAAGTAAGCTATCTTACTTTTTTATGCCATATTTTGACTGCCCAAAATAGATGGTCATGCTCAACTTGTTTAATTTCTAAAAAACAATGGTCTGAATACATGCTGAAACAGACTTTTTTCTTATATTTGCAATTGTAATCCGTAGAAAGGAGTTAAACTTGAAAGACATAGCGCCAAATGAACGTAACACAAACCAATCATACCACTTCTGATATGACAGAACAAATACAAGACATCATTGCATCATTGGGTATTGAAATTATTGAAAGCTCCGTACCCAATGAAGATAACTCATACACCACTCAATTGGAGTTGAAGGGATATGATTGGACAGTCTGCGGCTATGGTCAGACAAGCGATATCAGCCGTGCGGATGCCTATCTCAAGCTTATCACTGATCTTCAGCATCTGAACTTGCCGGCACACATCTATTCTATCCTTAACAGAAGAGACACATTCTATCTAAACCGTTGTTATCCGGATGCAAATATCGGCCTGGTTTTGAGACACCCCATACAAGAGCCATTGTTGCAAGACATCAGTACTGCCATTCGCGAGAAAGAGGGGGAGGAATATGACTTGAGGGAGATAAAAAGGTATCTGAACAACTGGGTTGATGGTGAAAACCGCTTATCGTATGTCCCATTCTATAGTGTCAAAAGACGAAAGAACATAAATCTCTCACATCGGGTGGTTACACATTTGTGCTACCCGCATGGGGTGGCAACAGCCGAGACCTATGAGGAAGCTCTTTCCAAAGCCTTGATAGAGGAAATCAAAAGACACTTTGAACGTACGTTTGCCATGATGCCCACCAGCAACGAAGCAGATTCATGGCGCAAATGGGGATGCCAATGTCCGAGATTGTACAAGGAATACCAGAAGATTGAAGCAAGCAATGGTAAATGGGCAACTAAGGAAGGCATATCAAGATTGATAAAAATATGTCTTACTTTTGCGCCAGATGTGTATATCCGTGATAATGGATACCTTGGCATACCGTCCGTCTGCGTGTATCTGCCCGGTATAACTCCCATTTTTAGAGAGGACATCTTTCCTTTGGGTATGCAAATACCGTATAAGAAAGAGGAAGTCCTGTACGCTGTTCCCGAGTATAATGTGGCCTTTTGGAGTACATATAGCTATGAACTCATGGATTTGTATGAGGAAAAATACTCATTGATTTTCAATGACTTTTCATGCGGCTCATATAAAGAGCTGCTGGCCGCTTTCCATGTGTATACGGGCGATACGATTTCAGCCTTGAACGAACTGTATGAGGAGCCCAATCCCGATGAGCACATCCGCGCCATCATCTGTGAATTGGAGATGAAGGTACAAGGGGTGGCAATGAACAAGCGCGACACCATCCTGAAATTGTTCTTCGGGAAAAAGTACGTTCAGTTTATCAAGAAAAACTGGAGAGACAGATTTGTCCATTCACGTTTGTTCGAACGGATTATCTCCAATACGCTGGGCAAGGATATTGAGAGCGTGGAAAATCTCGAGAGATATCATACGCTTATGTTAAACATCAGGGATATGATGAAACGTAACAGGCAAAGCTGTACTTTGCATTTGTTGCTTGAATGATGGGTTTTTACACCGTGTTGCCATAACTCAATGAAACCCTATTTTATTGCTATATTTTGTTAAAAACGAGCAGTAAATGGATTAGGGAATATCTTTATTCCTAAAATTTTGCTATAGACGGAAGAATTTAATCTTTAAATTTCTTTTGTCTGTATTTTTTTCTTAAATTTGCATTGCCTACACGCTGAGCCACACGACTGGTGTGGAGAGGTGGTTGGGGCACATATCTTACATAAAGGCGTAACTGTACGCTTTGGTTTTGATTGTGTTAGAACTTCGCAACTTCAAACTGCCTGTCAAGGACAAAGCAACGGGAACGTCTCAGGGGGTGTTTATATACAACCCTTGTCTGCTATTGGAAACAATAGCTGATGGGTTAGTAATATAATCATCAGCGTGGGACTTTCGGCGTTGCTCGTTTCGACTAACAGGGCAATGCGAAGGCCTTAACACGTGGAACGAGTGGCAGTGCTGGCTCCACGTTTTTTATGTCTGTATGTGAAAAACATAATATTAACCGTCATTTGGGTAGCCTGTGACAACTTTGGTCTTAGCAGTGGACTACGTAATGTTGCCGTATAGTTATTGCGATAATAATAATTAGGTACGTTAAAACAAATGTCATTCTTCAATTGATGCTTATAGAACATGGAATTGTATAAAGATAAAAACATAGAGAAATCTATCAGGCTACGCCAAGAGGGAAAAGATTGTCTGTCATGGATTGAGAACTTTGGATTGCATCTTTTTGATGAGAAATGCATGCCAAGAGTATCTTTCAATGATGGGGAAAAAAATGAAATCCTTGTGTTACGTATAAACAAAGTTCAGAATATCATTTACGCATATTATTGTTTTTTCCAGACAGACAGCAAAGGTTTCTCACGATTCTGTGTAAATAAGGCAGAAAGTGTTGATGCTGCTGGACTGAAAGATTTGATGGATAGGGCGAAGTGGGAAGAAGATTCCACAAAGAATTATTGGAAAGAAATTTTTTGTGGTGGTAAAGCACATAATGTAGATGAAACCACATTAAAAAGGCAAGAAACCAAAACATCTCCTTACTATGAGATGAATATGATGGAATATATTGAGTGTATTCAAAAAGAAATCCAGAAACTTTTGGAAAAATTGTGTATTCCTGCAAATGAAAACATTAGTAAAGTATTGATTACAGAACAATATGCTTTGGCTTTTCCCCTGAAATATGCTTTAGGTAGGATATTCCCTAATGCGAAAAGAACGGTTTATGGTTGTATCCAGAAAATTGAGGAAAAATCATGGAAACAAAATGCCGCTCATTTCCATATCTCTGGAAAATTACTGCACTCGGGACTAAATACAACACCCCAAATGACAATAAGTAATGTTTTATCATTGAGAGAGAAAGGGGTTACATTCACACTCCCTCTATCAAAAGGAGAGAACGGAGAATATTGTTTGCCCACTACGTCTGTTATTGATAATTCTGAGTTGAAATGGAATGAGCTGAATAAAGGAGATATAGAACCAGACTACACGGTTGGTAATCTTGCATTTAAGCGAGTACAACTATCAGCGTTTGCTGATGGCTTTCAGCATGTATATATATTGACTTCCAATAATATATTTGATGTATTCTCGCCTAACAATGTAATACCTAAGGGCAATAGCCCCCAAACAAATGATACTTTTAAACCCATTTTGTCACAAAAAGAGCAAAATCACGAAGACCAACAAATTGAAAAGCCATTAGATTCTCAACCTAATGAGACAGGTAATGAACGTCTATCAACGAAGTGTGAGTCTATTCATTCTGCGATGAATGAAGCATTAAACGGAACAAGAGAGTTTTTAGAAAAGATAGCTTCTGAATATTTACAAAAAGCATACCCAAATTCAATTTGGAAAGGAAAATACGAAGAAGCATTGAAAGGTAATAAAAATGAAGAAGATTCCTATACATATAAAACTTGGAAGGATGAAGGAGTAGTAGAATTCCTTAATTTCTTTAAATTTCTTTGTTATTATGAGAAGGATATTAAAAACTATGGAGAAAAACGAGCTTATTGGTGGAGAAGTTTTTCAGAGGTATCTAGTGCTGTAAAATTTCTTATAATAGTTAGAAATTTCACTATTCATCGGTACAAGAATGTTGTTGGGATTGGCTATACACATATCTTTAAGGCTTTTACTGACATGACAACAATTGCTTCAGTATTTGATAATAAAGAGTTAAAAATGCGAGTTGAGAAATGTCAGAGTGTTTTTGAGAATAAATATGATTCTGAATTAAAAGAACATTGGAAGAATGACACGACTTTGCAGTCCATATATGAAAAATTCGAGGGGAAAAGAAGGGAATATATGTAATTATGAAGAACTTAAAGAAACAATTTGACACCACAAACTTAGACGAGTTGTGTAATTCCCTAACACAAGAGATTACCCAACTTGCGACTTCAGACTACAAACTGAAGCTGATGTTTGTCCTTGTCCATATAATCGAAGAGAGTCAGAAGGCTCTTGGAGAGATAGATATAAACAATATGGTTAAGGAACTGAAGACACTCGTTGAAAAGACTTGTATAAAAACAGAAAATCAACTTGAAATTAACAAATTGAGACATACCCAAAATAAAGAAGTGAAAGACATTATTGATGGGACAAACAAAGAGCTGAAAACGCTTGATGATGAGATGGAGTCAATATTGTCTCGTTACGAAAATGAGTTACAGAAAATGGTGAAATTAAGGGATAATTTGTCAATTCCCGAAAGAGAAACTAATCAACAAAGATAATTATGCACCCGATAGAAGGACAGGTATTAAACTTATGGAACACTTGCAGAGAGGGAACCAAAGCACTGGGGCCAGGGCTTCGTTATGCGATTTGGACCCAAGGTTGCCTCAGACGGTGTCCAGGTTGTATCAGTCCTGAGAGTCAGCCAATAAAACCTAAATTGGTTGTTGAAGTAGAACTGTTGGCGGATGACATTGTAAAAAACGCAAAAATATCGGGAATAACCATCAGTGGTGGTGAACCTTTTTTACAGGCAGCTTCCTTGTCGAAACTACTACAATTAGTGAAACAGAAACGGCCGGAACTAAATGTCATAGTATTCACTGGTTTTTATAAAGACGACTTGAAATGGAGTGATGCTGTAGGCCTATTGGAACAGACTGATGTACTTATAGACGGTCCGTTCTGCCAAGAACAGATATCTGATAAAGGACTGCGAGGATCACTCAATCAAAAAATCCACTTTCTGACAGATACATTGAAGTATTGTCAAGATGAGTTTGAAAATGCTCTCCGGAAAATGGAGGTACATGTTGAAGGAGATGAAATAATTACTATTGGCATACCTAATGGAAATCAAAATATAATCTAATAAGATATGAGCAGACATCACAAAAGATTAACCCTTGATGCTCTTAACGACACATGGGATGAAATTGGGAAGCAATCCCGAAAACTGGAAGAGAAAATTACAAAGGCTCGTACTGATGCCATTAATACTGCAATAAAGACTGCTAAAACAGAAATTGATAGAGCAAAAGCAGAAACCAATCGTCGTTTGGACAAGGAAATTAATGACTTGGAACGTCGCACCAATCGCCACCTTGCAGATCTTGAACGTAGGCATAACGAAAACCTGCAGCGTGCGACTGAGGCTATATATGATGACATGAAGCGTGGCTTTGAAAATATGAGTCGTGCCATAGAAGCAGAGTCTGAATACTTAAATGGCCGTATTGATAGTTTACAAGATTGGACACAACGTAATTTGGATATTATCGACAAAAACATCCGTCAGATGCAGCAGGATACCAACAGACGTTTCGAACAGCAACAACAACAAATAGATTCATTGCAAGATTGTGTCCAAGATATTTTTGACCGCTTTAAAAATGAATCGACAATGGCACGTGATGTAATCAATGACATGACCAATTTGCTGAAAGTTGTATGTGATAATAATCCTGTTCATATTTACAGCCCGGGAGAGTTGCATGAAATTCGTTCTCATATAAACGACCTTATGACCCGTTGTGGCACAGACCCTGCAGCTTCGATAATTGCCGAATCACGTGGAATCATACGTGATATTCTAAAAATGAAGGAAAAGGCACTGCTGGAGAAAGCAAAACACGACGAAATGCTTTTCCAAACAAGAGCCAGACTCACGGCAATCCTTGAAATCATTGGAAAAAACTTAAACCAAGAAATAGAGAGAGACGGTGATACTGCAACTATTGCTACAGATTTCTGGACAGACGATGAATATTCCAAAGTGCAGAACCGCTTGAAAGCAATAGAACGACAACTAGCCAACGAGGAACAGAAAGACCAATTGGCTTTTGAGCAAATAGCAGACCTACTTAAGGAAATTGAACATTTGAATCTTGAGGGTGTGGCATTAATGCAGAAAGCTGTAAGGAAAGCTATACAAAGTCAAGACCGTGCAGAAATCACACTTGATATTGTGAATGCGATGATTCGGCAGGGATATGAGATAAAGGTTGAAAATGGTAATGACGATTTCGACTATATGGGAGGCCAAATAGAAAGTGACCAACGAGAGGGTGTTTTTGCCATTCTTCGTCATCCTAATACCGGCGAGGAGATTACGGTTGTGTTACAGCCTAATCCGGATGAGAAATCAAACGATATTGCCATACATGTAGATAATCCCTACCAAGCGATTACTGAACAACAATTGCGCCAGAGTATTGAACGCATACGTCAGGAAATGCGTAGGAGCGGCTATGATCCAGGTCCGATAACGACTCCTGCCAATGGAGGCAATGAGGTAATACCCCAAATGCAGTCAGGACAGCAAATGCGAAAACGCGGTGCTGCCAATCAGCTTCGTGGTTCTCTTTAGGTTTTAAACAGAATAAATCATGGCTGTAAGACGTATATCAGATTTCAATGTTTCTCACCGAGGCTTGCTCTCGGGAATCTATGGAAATACGCGTAATTCAGAGTATTTTATAGATGGCGATCTTTGTCGCTATAACATATCAAAGGCTCTTTTCTTATACCTGAAGGGAGAAGGATACCGTGTGGTTTTCTACAATCCGACTGATAATATCGGATTTTACAGCTATACAGAAGAAGACTTGGCTGTATTTTCAGGTTTTACAAATGCTTCACACTCACCAAAAACAAATCAGGCACAAACAAATGAGAACTTGCAGACAAGCGGTAGTTATGTGCGTCAAGGTGAACACACATCTTACGTGCCAAAGATAAAGACCCCGATGGGGGCAATGAAGCCTCGGTTTGGAGCCCGAAATCAAGTAAATAATACGAAAGGCGGCAGACCGCCTTTAAGCCCAACCCATGGTTCTTCATCCGACGCGTCACATGACGGTAATTCCACTTCGTTGGTCTGCCATTATCCTCAGATATATATACATAAGAATGGTTTGAACACCTTTTTTAAAAGACAATCTTCTTTGACTGTTTTTGATGACGTGATAGGTTTTTCTGACAATAATCCCCATGAACGAATGGCGGTTATATTTGAAAATCCGGAAAACATACTTCCAGAAAACCCTGCACAAGTTGAAAATAAATTCAGCGAGTTGTCAAAGGTGTATGGTGAGGAAAACCGGCAGCTAAAGATGATTGTGCTTTTCGGATTCAAGACGAACGGACAATTGGCAGCGGCATTTGACCATGAACATGGTGGACAAGGTGGAGTGTTTTTTAGAAACTCTTTTGCTACTCGTTTTGGCTTGGCGCCTTCAAGCCAACAAAACTATACAGAACGTGATGTGAACATGGTTAATTTTGAAAAGAACCTGTTTTGCATAGACTTGCCGCAAGAAGACGAAATCGCAAATTGGCTTATCCGAAAACGTATCTGTGAGAATGTTGATTGTACGTTATCGCCAAAGCCTTTTGGCTTGTTAAGACGAAGTGTTGCCATGGGGAATTTTAAAGTGTTTGGTAAAGACGGTGGACTTGATTTTGCCAAGATGGATGACAGACTGATAATAAACTTAAACAGATTAGACATGAATCATTTGGTAAGTACAGTCAGCGCAGATAATGCTTTGTCCCAATTAAGACAAATGGACGGGATTGGAAAAGTTCTGGATAAGATAGAAAGTCTTAAGAATCTTATTGTTAACACTCGTCGACAAAAGGAAGAAACAGGACATAGTGCAATACCGGTGTACCCTCATATGGTATTTATGGGAAATCCGGGGACGGGCAAAACAACTGTAGCAAGACTGGTAGCCCAATGGTTCCGCGAAGAAAATGTACTGAGTAAGGGAACATTTATCTCGGCGACAGTAGGTGACATTGTCGGCCAATACGTCGGAGAAACACGTATTAAGGCACAAGCTTTATGTGAAAGGGCCAAAGGGGGCATGCTTTTCATTGATGAAGCTTATGGATTGCGTGAAGATAAAACAGGGCATGGCGCAAACTATGCGGCCGAGGCTGTTGAAGTCTTGATACAATATATGACAAAACCAGACTTTATGTTGGTATTGGCTGGTTATAAGCATGAGATGGAGGATCTTCTGACGAATAGTAATCCAGGCCTTCGGAGCCGAATCAACGATGACCAACTTATCATGTTTGACGACTATGAACCATCTGAACTGCTAAAAATGTTGAATCGCAAACTGACGTATCCAAAGACTGATGAATTCAGCAATGCTATACGTATGCTCGTAGAAGTAATGTTTGCCCAACGTAATCTTCGTACTTGGGGTAATGCCAGAGAAATGGAGCAACTTGCAGCTCAAATCTACAAGGAATTTTACAAAAAAAACAATGGAACATTGGAACTTTCGCATATTCCGGAAATGTTCAGCAAGATGATTGACACTAAAGAGAAAACAGATGAAGAAGTGCTTCAAAATCTCCATGAACTTATCGGCTTGAGAAATGTAAAAGAGAAACTGAAAGAAATCTATTACAAAATGAGGCGTGACCGACTTAGAATGAATGCCGGCCTGCCTGTTGAAGAAGAAGACTTGGTGTTCGTTTTTGCCGGTTCTCCTGGAACGGGTAAAACCACAGTGGCCAGAATGCTGGGCGGTATTCTTCATGACTTGGGCTTACTGACGAGCGGTGATTGTGTAGAAAAAAAGAAGGGAGACATTGTTGATAATTTCGCAGGTGGAACAGAAAAGAATGTTGAAAAATTGTTTGCTGACAATGTGGGAAAAACTCTATTCATCGATGAAGCATACGCTCTTTGTGAAAATAACAATAAAAGTGTAGTAACCCAAATTGTAGGATTGCTGACCGATGAAAGATATAAACGAAAAATGGCGCTTGTTTTGGCCGGTTATCCTGATGATATGTCCCAGTTTTTAAGTATGAATGACGGTATGACGCGCAGGGTGAAACATATAATCCAATTCGACAATTATTCAAATGAAGAGCTATGGCAAATTCTGCAGTTTAACATGAGAAGGCTGAAACGACATTTTGTTGACGAGGAATTATGTCACCAATTGGCTTTAGCTTGGTTTGGTTTGATTCCTCGTACCAATAAGTTCGGCAATGCCAGCGAAAGTGAAAAATTGTTAGGCATTTTGGAACAGAATAATGACAAACGATTGCGTGCTGCGAATAATGAATCCACTGATCTTATGAATGAATACAGACCTGAGGATTTCCCAAAAGCAGCCTATGAGGTTTTGAATTTGCACAAAGGTTCCGAAGGACAATCGTTGGAGGATAGGGTAGAAGCATCCGGAAACGGTGCTGAGCAGCCTATGGTCTCTTTGGATTTGACAAAGGAGGACGAAGCACATAGGGCAACATGCGTTGAGCACCTTGAACATTCTGTTGGATTACTGACTTGTGAGGGTGGAACCAATTCAGAAAAGGCCCAAGGAACAGCGTTCATCATTTCACTTCATAACCATTATCTGCTTACATGCAGTCATGTGGTGGAAGGGAAAACTAAGTTTACCTTTAGTATTAGTGAACTTCAGTTTGAAACGACTGCACGCCTGCTGTGGAACAATCCCCAATACGATATGGCATTGCTTCAAGTGGGTATATTGCCACAGGAAGCCCGTTATCTACAATTATGTAAAGATGAGAAACCCGTAGGAAAAACCACGAAGATTACATTGGCAGGATACCCTTTGGGAGAAGCCGTATCCCGTAATCTGATGGTCAACTCTGGTGAAATCACTAATTATGAAGCAAACAAGCAAAATAACGACAGAAGCTTTGATACTTATATGTCGGATATAAACGCCACGCATGGAAATAGCGGAGGCCCTGTCGTCCGTCAGGACAACTATCAAGTGATAGGTCTTTTACAGGGCGGTTTTGAACAAGTTCAAGTTCGCCTGATAACTGATATACGACAATTGTTTGCACAATTGGAAATTTAAGAACAAATAAATACAACTATTATGTCAATGGATAAATGTAAAGTTTGTGGAGGAGATTTAAACCTATCAGATTCTTTCTGTCCCAAATGCGGTTTCGAGCATCATATTCTTCCAGAACCTGTTTCAAACGAAGTAAGGATATATGAAGAAAAACGCATTAAGGCATGCAAAAAGGTGTGGGAAGAACATAATCAGGGGGTTGAAAGGTTCAAAAAGAATTATGAAGCCGAAGTCTCTAAAAATAAAACTTTAGAGGATAACCTTAAAGAAGAAAAGGCAAAGACAAGAGCACAGGAACAAGAAAAAGAACGTTATAGAGATCAAGTTGATAAAACAACCGAAGAATTGGCTACAGCGAAGGAAGAGAACCAAGGTCTTGTAGATAAAGTACAAAGACTTACTTCGCAAAATCAGTCATTGAAGAGGGAAATCGAAAGTTTAGAAAGTTCTACATGTAAAGCAGGAGAATTATCTTTTAAGGAAATGAATGGTATAAAATATTGTGGAGATATTAGCGTGGATAACGAACGTTCTGGATTTGGTATTTGTAAAAATGAAGACGAAAGCTACTATGTAGGAGAGTGGAAGTTAGATATGAGAAATGGTGTTGGAATGGAAGTAAACTCTGTAAATAGTAAATACGTAGGAGAATGGAACTTCAATCGTAAAAATGGCATAGGGACTACAATACAAACAGATGGCATACGTTATTCTGGGGAATGGAAAAATGGTAAGATGCATGGTCTCGGTACCTTGTTTTTCCCGAACGGAGAACGACTTTGTGCCCGTTTCTCGAATGGTTTGTTGCAACAGGGAACCGGAGTGTATTATTTGCAGGATGGGTCATGTATTATTGGGTATATGACAATGAATGGGCCTGATGGTAAGTGTTTACATTACAAGAAAGATGGTTCTTATGAAAATGAAATCTGGAATAATGGAATAAAATATTAGTAATATGAGTAATATATTAACGAATCTATTTAGAGGTGCGGAATCAAACGACACATCGCAATCTATTCCTACTCCTAAGGAATCACATTGTACTATTGGGAGGCAAGGAATCGTTCAAGAAAATGATAAACAAGAAAACATTCAAAACAAAGAGGAAACTCCCCAAAAGGGAATCTCAAAAGGAACTTTAAATAATCTAACGGAAGGTTATAGCCTAAATGAGAAACTAATCTATCAGTTGGTTGATAATATTCAACATGAATTGTATAAAACTGTTTTACCGGAAATAAAGGAAATAGTATCACCAATTGCTACTAATATATCTTCGCTACATCAATTGATTGGCGAAATAAATTTTAATCATCATCAAAATGAAACTATTCAAAATGTTTTGCTTTTTTTGCAAGATAAGGTAGGGAATGTGTTAGAAGCACAGGAAAGAACTATACAGAAACAACATAATGCAGCGTTGAAATTTCAAGAAGATGTGATTTATAAGACACAGAAAAGTCTCATTATGGAATTGATAGGAATTGCGGATAACATTCGGATGATTATACAAAATTCAGAAACGGATACTGACTATGATTTACTTGGTGCTGTAAAGGACTTAGAGAAGTGGGTAGATGCCTCGTTGAACAATAATTCCGTTAGAAAATTTCAAGATGTTGACCTGGATTCAACTACAATGAATCGTAAAAGACAAGTTTTGGTAAATAAAGAGGAAACTAATATTGTAGAGGAACATAACACTTACAAAACTGTTTCTCCTGGATATGAATGGAGTATACCATATCTTGTAATAAATTCAGAAGTGCAATTGGGCAAAATATTGGAAGATAATAATGTTCCCCAATTATTCTCATATGTCGTTAGGCCTGAAGAAATAGTGAAATTGGAATATAAAGAAAACGAAGAAGATTAAAAAAATATGGACGCAGTTTTTGGAATAGATTTAGGTACTACCAATTCTTGTATCGCAACAATTGGTGAAGATGGTTTGCCTCAAGTAATTAAAAATTTAGATGATGAGTTCACTACACCATCAGTCGTTTTTTATGATGAAGGGAATGAATATTATGTAGGCAAAGAAGCCAAAAGTGGAATGTCTGTAGAGGTGGACAGAATAGTTGCATTTATAAAGCGCGAAATGTCTAATAAAGATTTCAATAGAACCATTGACGGAAAAAAAATATCTCCAGTTGATGTTTCAGCTTTAATTCTAAAAAAGGTTGTAGATGATGCTAATGAACAAAGAAGTTATGACGGTCTCCCTCCTATCCACAAAGCCGTAATCACGGTTCCTGCATATTTTGGGAATATGGAATGTGAATTGACAAAACAAGCAGGTAGAATTGCTGGTTTAGAGGTTTTGGATTTATTGAACGAACCCACGGCGGCAGCATTGTCCTATGGTACTAATGGATTAGAAGGAAAAACTTTCCTAATATATGACTTGGGAGGAGGAACATTTGATGTGAGTATCATGAGGATGAAAAACGGAGAACTTAATACCCTCTCAACCAATGGAGACCATCATCTTGGTGGTGTAGACTGGGACACATCTCTGCTTGATTATGTTTTTATGAGAAACAATTTGGATGTTACATACGAAGACATAAAAGAGGAACGAGAATCAGGGAAAATGCTTTTAGCAGCAGAAAATTGCAAAAAAAATCTGTCTAAAAGCGAAAAAGCATCTTTCAAATTGGTGTACAAACGCAAACAATATATTACAGAAATCAGTAGGGATGTTTTTGAAGAACTAACATCAGAATTATTAGAGAAAACGGTTGATATAATACATCACGCAATAAAAATATCTCGTGAACCAAACGTGAAAATTGATGAAGTAATATTGGTTGGAGGATCGTCATATATGCCAATGGTAAAGAAAAGGTTACAGCGAGAGTTTTCGTGCCCTATTCGATTGGATAATCTCGAGCCAGATAGAGCTGTCGCTAAAGGTGCAGCTCTTCATGCTGCCAAGTTAGTTGGTAACACTTCTCCTAAAGTTTTCATTGGTACTGATTTGGCAAGTCGTTCATATGGCGTCCGTTGTTACGATAATGCGGAAGATAAAAGATATGTAGCCAATGTTATAAAAAGAACAGATGATATGATATACCAAGGTACACATAATTTCTGCACAATTAGTGATGGGCAGACAGAAGTTCTTGTGGCAATATATGAAAACATAAGTGAAAAAGATGCAATAGATTTGGGTAAATGTACATTAGTGGATGAAAAGAAACTAGTTTGGGGGTTTCCCGTAGAAAAAGGCACTCCCGTAATAGTACATGTTTCAAGAAGTTCTGATAGCACAGTACGGATTTGGGGAGAGTGTCAAGGAAAACGAGTTGATTTTATTATAAAGTACAAAGGCATGTATTCCGAGCAAGAAATAGAAAATATGCGAAAAGAATTAGAAACGAAAAGAGTATAAGCTATTAATTAGCACCTAAAAACTTACGATTATGGCTGTTGAAGATGTACTAAAGTTAAAAGTAAGACAATGTATAAAGGACCTAGATTTTTTGGCAAAAATCATTTCAAGTTCAGAAGAAAATAAAAACACATATTCCGACATAAATCAACTTGTAAGTGAGATAATTAATCAATTGTCAGCTGATTTTCCTAAAAGAGAGGATATTGAGGATACTTGTAATAAACTGATAGAAGTAACCCAAGAGTACAATGCTTCTGGCGAAAAATTAGATGTTAAAGACGCTGCGAGTCTGTTTGCTAAAAGAATAATGGTAGTTGACGAATCTAAATACAAAGATTTTATAGAAACATTGTTACAAGAAGACGAACATGGTTCACTTAAACATTTTGTTATAATAAAAAATGCAGCTATTGAAATTATAGATGTAAAATTTGGAGACTCAGATAGAAACGGAAATACCATAAGAAATTTTGGCAGTAAACTTTATACTGATGTAGAGTATTTGATTCCACAAATTACGTATCAAGTTCTTCGGACAGGAGATCCTATAGATATTTGGTATAAGATTTATTCTCCTGAAGGTGAGTTGCTTTCAATAGAAGGTTCTAAAACAGGGTTCACTTGGAAAGGAAGTGTTCAATGTAGCACAATGGTGAAGCAAACAGCAATTTTAGACGGTTTTGGAAACACGGACAAAAACTGTTATGAGGCATCTGGTACCTGGAGAGTGGAATTCTATGAAGGTGAAAATTGTTTATATAAAACAACATTTGAAATCAGTCTAAAGCCCTCTATAGAATCAACTCCTATTTTGCCTCCCACATCATCCACGGAAGATGAAAGACAGACGCCAATAGAGAATCCATTGCCAAATGCGGGAGGTTCCAAGACAAAAGGAACCCCATGGTACAAACAATGGTATACATGGGTAGGTGCTGCTATATTAATGGCATTCCTTTATTTTACTTTCGGCAAATCTGATAGTAATAATAAGAATGTTGGGGAACCTGTAAAAACAGAGGTGAATCTTTCCACTGCGATAAGTCGACTTGAGGGTAATTATACACTACGCGAAAAGAATGCCGGTGTCTTAGTTAACGGTATTCGTACTGCTGCCATAAAGAAAACATCAGATATTCAAGCTCGGATATTGGTGGTTTCCGAATATGGTCCGGAAATATATGAATTTTCGCTGGATGCGAGTGGAAGTATAGAATCAGAACAACTGGGGAAAGGAGAAATCACATATAATGAGAAATTAGATAAAATAACATTAACATTTAAACAAGGAGAAAGAATATGCGAATTAACAAAGTAATAAGTTTGTTAGTATTGGCAGGATTGTTATGGTCTTGCGGTGGAGGTGTTCCCCAAGAGGAATATGACGAAATATACAATGAATATAAAGAACTGAAAGAATCACTTGATGCCACTCAACAGTCAAATTTGAATCAAGCAGCAACCATAAACAAAACGCTTAGCGAGTTGGCCCAAATATCAGGAAGTACAATGGTATTGCGCGGGGACATTGAAAATGGTACAGCGCGCGTAACGCAAGCAGAACAAATAAGTAATAACATCAAGGCCATCAAAAATAAGATTTCAACCTTAGAAAAGCAGATAGGAAACGATAGTGCTTATAAGAAAATTGTGGCAAACCTGAAGACAATTATTAAAGAAAAAGAAGCGGAAATCAATTCACTTAAGGAAATAATCGAAAGTCAGAATACGACTATCACAGAACAGAAGTCAACCATTGAACAACAAGGACAACAGTTAAGTGCCCAGGAAGAACAATTGAAGAAAGCAGTAAAGGCACAAGCTACATTGTTGTATCAGGCAGCCAGTGAATTTGAGAAATTTGCACAGGATGTGCCGGATGTGTCGAGAAAGAAGAACCAAAAAAAAGTGAATGAATGGGCTGTTACCATGCTCTCCCGGTCAATCCTGTATTATCAAGAGTCTCAGAAATATGGCGTTGATGCATCTGCGGATATTTCACGTGTAAAGAATGAAATAACAGCATTAAGAACAGGAAAATAAACATTATATGGCGGAATCCGAAAAGCCTAAATAGAGTAGGAGAAACTTTTAAACAATACAATCATGAAAGACTTAAATTTGACATTGAATTTGCTTGAAGGAAAGTATGGCAAAGTAAATGAGGTTTTAGGTTCTGTGAAAGCTAATTATTCTCCATGCGACAAATGTACCGGAGCAATGTTTGGTGACGATGAATGCGAACGTTGTAAAGGTGGCATGTTTGGATAATTAATTACTGGTGTTGTGCTTCTTTTTGGAATTTGGCACAACACCAGTTTTAAGTTTAAAGTGTTTGTCGTATTAATACTTATATTGAGGATATGGAAAAATTGAATAAAGTATTGGATGATTTGGGAATTAAATACGGGGCTGTAGATGACGTACAGGAAAAGAACGAAACTTTACATCCAGAAAGTGGTTGTGCTTATACTTCTGGCGGCGATGAATGCAATTTTTGCAAAGGGACAATGGCTATGATTGACTCTTAAGATTCCGATAATTGTTCAGACTGTTCTGGGCCATTTTTCGGATAACTTAAACAAAGAAATCCTAAATTGCTATTTATTATGAAACGATTTTGTTTAATGCTGACCATTACAAACCAATGTAATTTGAAGTGTATATATTGCTATGAAGGAAGTAAAGATTTGCGGCGTATGCACATTTCCACTGCACAACGAATTATAAGGGAGAGAATAAAACTACATGGGAATGAAGATTTGGAGATTGATTTTCATGGTGGAGAACCATTTATGAACTTTCAATTAATCCGAGAATTGTGCGAATGGTGCTGGAATGAATTTCCCTCGTATACGATAAAGTTCTTTGCCACCACCAATGGAACTATATTGACTCAAGAAGTAAAAGAATGGTTAACAGAAAACAAAAAACGTTTTGCTGCAGCCTTGAGTTTGGATGGAACATTGGAAATGAACTATCAAAACAGAGGAACAAGATTGTCTGAGGATACAATTCGCTTCTTTTGTGATTTGTGGCCGGAACAACCAGTAAAAATGACAGTCTCGAAAGAAACTCTTTCTGGCTTTGCTGAAGGTGTGAAGTATATTCATTCATATGGGCTAAAAGTTAATGCAAATTTAGCTTACGGATTAGAATGGGAAAATACACAAGTGGAAACCTATCGCAATGAGTTATTTAAATTAGCTGATTTCTACCTACAAAACCCAGATGTGGAGACAATACCGATTTTCAGTAAACATCTTACCCCTATATTGGAGAAGGATATTATAGTCAGACATTGCGGAACAGGAAAAAACATGATGGCGTTTGATGTCGAAGGTAATGCATATCCGTGCCAAATGTTTATCCCCAACACGCTTGATAAAAAACGTTGGAATGATATCTCAAATCTGGATTTTGAAAATGAAGACTCCCTTTACGATGACGTCTCATGTAAAAAGTGTTTGATCCACAATATTTGTCCAACATGCTATGGGAATAATTTTATTGAGAGAGGTTCTATTGGAAAAAGAGACAAGAGGTTGTGCCCTTTTATAATGGCAGAAAAAGAAGCTCTAAGTTATTACAGAATAAAACAAATTTTAAGGAAAGATGTAGCAGAGATTAGTCAGGAGGAATATCTGGAGCTTGCTGCAGCAAAAAGAATAATAACCCATACAGAAACAAATAATTGCTCCATTGGTTAACATGAAGTATAAAGAAAAAGAAAATCTTCCGTATAATTGGAAGACCGATAAATATGAGAGAAAGACTGCAACAGTTGAGTTGTTCCCATATCCAATAGATGGAATCCTATATAATATCCCGCCCAAAATATTCAACAAGCCCTTCATGTTTGAGGCAATACATCTGTTCTATCGTTCAGATGAAGATAAAGTTCTTCTTACACGTGAACTGGATGACTTCCCGAAAGTTTTGAAAGAATCTACAGGAAAGGCGTATGGTTGCGAATGTGACCACTTTCTGCAAACCATTCATTTTTCAGAAACAAAGACGGGAAAAGGATATGTTAGGATTTCTTTGTATGAGGTGGGGAATCCCAATCCTATTGATATAGATAAATTCAAACCATGGAGATTCAGAACTAATCCCCAAGAGCAGCATGAATGGTGGCTGACTACCGGGTATGACTTTTCATTGAAAGCAGGAAACTATTTTTTTCTTTTTGATAATGTAAAAGTCAATTTGGATGAATTCAATAAATATGAAACATTGCTGACATTAGAAGAAAGTAAAAATCATATATTCAAATGGAGAGGAAGCGAAAGTATGGCTCCTTCGTTTTATTTGGATAACGGGATGTGGGTAATGCCTTTCCGAATTTATGAGGCAAAGTAATTGCCAATTTGGAATGTATGGAACTTGCTCGAATCTCATAAAGATTAACCATATAACTGATGACATGGCGGAGTCAAATTGCTCCATGATCGGGAAAATACCGCCAAAAGGTGTGAGCTTTTCGGATATTATTTGTAACTTTGCTTTGTCGTTGATGATTTTCAGTTGCATTGATTTTTTTGCAGCACTAAGGTCAGTGAAAAACTGACATGGCACTTATGAAGATGTTTAAATTAAAGTATTGCGGAATTTAGGATCAATAAACATTGACATGAAAATAGTAATTACTTTGTATGTGTTGGCCTTTTTGTGTTATGCTTGTCAGCACCAAACTCAACATGCTACATCTGAAATACATTTATCTGATGATGAACAGATGGCATCAGAAGTTGTTTCTGTAAAGGATTCTATAATAGAAATAGTTAATGATGATGAAGCTTATTACGATTCAATCTTATGGAAAGAATCGTACAACTATGGTCCTTTGATCGATAGTGTATATAAATTATCAGAAAGTCTTTGTGTAAATTTGCCAGATTCGGATTATTGGACGCAAACCAATATATTTGATTCATTAATGATGACTGTTATATACCCAAAACCGGATGTTATTTTGTCCTACTCAAATAAAGAGGAAAAACAATTGGCAAAACGAGTTCAATGTATATATGATGATTTTTTAGAAACTCATAATTATTTGCATAATGTAGAATCGGAACGTGATTTTTTTGCGCTATATTGTAGCGAAGAGTTTTGCGATTTCATAAAATTTGCCA
The DNA here is from genome assembly GCA_017935785.1 of Bacteroidaceae bacterium. Classification (GTDB taxonomy): domain Bacteria; phylum Bacteroidota; class Bacteroidia; order Bacteroidales; family Bacteroidaceae; genus Physcousia. The sequence goes on along the minus strand of JAGBGU010000047.1, from coordinate 54,584 downwards.
GTGGCAACGATTATCCTCCAACAGTTTGCCCATTTACCGATGGTCAAGATCATTCTACGCAACATTTACATAAAGTTGAGGTTGTAGAACTGAATGCTAATCGGGCTACAGTTTGGGCAACATTTGGGACTCTTAACAGGGATGGGGTTGTGATGTCGAGAATGGAGCTGGATATGTGCAAAGAACGTGGCGATTGGTTTGTTAATGATTTTATCTTTTATGTTTCATTTGTGGAAAGCCTTAAACGAGAAATGAGAGAAGGTGGCATGGATGTGTGAATGTTCATTCCCGGATTCTTTCTGTTATGTGCTAATGACCGATTTGGGTTAAAAAACTTTTTTATAAAAAGATTTTTCTATAAGGATAAACTGCAATCTTTGCAGTGATATTACTTATGGTATGTTCTAAAAATTCTGGATTTAAGTTTTTATCGATTCTGATGTTCTCCGTTTCGGCCGCTTTTCGACTTTTTCGGCGTCATTTTGTCAAGTCTCATCAGTCACATAGCCCGCTATGCTCTTTCTTCAACTTACAAAAGCACACACGAAAGAAGAACGAAAACCAACTCGACATAATTTTTAGAACATACCTTATAACAACATATAGTTTGACCAGAAACATTATACAAGCTCTTCTTCCGCAACTATGGTTGGATAGGTTGTCTGCTCGTCATAAATCAGGTTGATGCCAAGCGCATCCTCAAGTTTGGATAGGGTATCAAGAGACATGTTTTCCCGTCCTTTCAGGATTTTTGAAACATATTGTTGCGTACAGTTCATTCGATCTGCAAGCGCTTTTTGTGTCAGCCCAAGCAGTTTCATCTGGAGCAGAACCTTTACAGCAATCATCTGGGAATGGCGGAGCCATGACCAATTTTCACGTCTCCATTCTGCTTCCTTCCTCCAGGTTGAGGAAGTTTCGCTCTTGTGCGTTTCAAGGAATTCAAGCGTTTTTTGTTTCATAATGTTTCTTCCTTTATTGAATTTCTGATAAGAAATCTGTAAATCCATCTGCGTCTATCGCTCCACTTTCCAAAAGGAAGTGACGTACGGTTTCCATTTTTCTGAGTTCTTCCAACGTATGTTCCCTTTCCTGCATGGTTCTGGTCAGTTTGATGGCGCCTCCAGTGATTATGTAACATCCTGGTTCAAGTTTAATCGCATAGATACGAAGCCATGATGTGTGTTGTGGGCGATTCTTAATCCTAGCTTTTTCCTTACCAAGAAGTATTTCATTAATCCGACTATTCTCCAAAGGTCTGAAAAGTTGGTCAAGATCAGCATCGGGAGAGATGTCAAGTATTAAACATTGCATCCTTTGGTTGTCTTCAATCGTATCATAGATGGCTTGGTTGATGTCTGTAATCTTGAAGTATGACGCAAGGTCGGAGATGTTTTTAATGAAGAAATCAACCAACCATTCTGGGTCGCTCCATTGTTCAAACAAAGTCTGAAGGGCATTGTCCTTGGCTCCGTTGTATCGTACAGCCCATAAAGTGTTATTGTCGAGAATTCTATCGAATTTCATATGGCATTCCATGTTTCAGCTGCAAAGTTAGTAAATAATTTCTGTAATACAACTGATAGTTGTGCTTTTCTTTTGTGTTTTTAACATTAAAAGGCATAAGAGATGTTCTAAAAATCCAGGATTTAAGTTTTTACCTATTCTGGTGTTCTCGGTTTCGGCCGCTTTTCGTCTCTTATGGTGTCATTTTGTCAAATCTCATCAGTCACATAGCCCGCTATGCTCCTTCTTCAACTTACAAAAGCACACACGAAAATAGAACGTAAATCAACACGACATAATTTTTAGGACATCCCTTTAGTCCTATTTGGCTTGACAAAAAAGAAAACCCTCGCAAAATCCGTGTGAGGATTGTTGCGAGGGTTGGCCTCATGCCGAAACCGGCAAAAATAGGGATTGATTATAACTTGTCGTTAGAACCGAGCACGTTGATAATCTTGTGGGTGTACAGCTTCTTCATGTTGTCGCGAGCGGGACCCAGATACTTGCGGGGGTCGAACTCAGCGGGCTTCTCGGCGAAGGTCTGACGGATAGCAGCGGTCATGGCCAGACGAGAGTCAGAGTCGATGTTGATCTTGCAAACAGCGCTCTTTGCAGCCTCGCGCAACCACTCTTCGGGGATACCGATGGCAGCCTTCAGGGCACCGCCGAACTTGTTGATGGTCTCAACCTCGTCCTGGGGAACTGAAGAAGAACCGTGCAGTACGATGGGGAATCCGGGGAGCTTCTCTTCAACAGCCTTCAGAACGTCGAAAGCCAATGGAGGAGGAACCATGCGGCCGGTAGCGGGATCGATGGTGCACTGCTCGGGAGTGAACTTGTAAGCACCGTGGCTGGTACCGATAGAGATGGCCAGTGAATCGCATCCGGTACGGGTAGCGAAGTCGATTACTTCTTCGGGGTCGGTATAGGTGTGGTGGTCTGAAGAAACTTCATCCTCAACGCCAGCCAATACACCCAGCTCGCCTTCAACGGTTACATCGAACTGATGAGCATATTCAACAACCTTCTTGGTGAGGGCAACGTTCTCTTCGTAGGGGAGGTGAGAACCGTCGATCATCACTGAAGAGAAACCAGAGTCGATACAGCTCTTGCAGGTTTCGAAGGTGTCACCGTGGTCCAGGTGCAGTACAATCTGAGGATTCTGGCAACCCAGTTCCTTTGCGTATTCAACAGCACCCTGAGCCATGTAGCGCAGCAGAGTGGCATTGGCATACTGACGGGCACCCTTAGATACCTGCAGGATAACGGGAGAGTTGGTCTCTACAGCGGCAGAGATGATAGCCTGCATCTGCTCCATGTTGTTGAAGTTGAAAGCGGGGATGGCATAACCGCCGGCTACTGCCTTGGCAAACATTTCACGGGTGTTCACCAGACCCAATTCCTTGTAACTTGTCATAATCGTTTGTAGAATTTGTTATTATATTAATAATGAAATGACTTTCTGTGTGCAAAGGTACATAAATCTGCACGAATTCGGGCATCTTTTGCTCTTTTTTTTAGAATACGTTGCAAGAATCGGGCGTGCTGCAGCCTTGTCCGTGCCTTTTTCCGGGCTTGCAGATGCATGGGCGGTAGCGTTTTCGAAATACAAAACAAGGGGAAAATCAGAAAATTATCCTGAAAAACTTTGGCTGATTCGGCAAAATCCTATACCTTTGCATGCTGAAAATATATTTCAACTCGTAAAGCAGACCATTACACATATAGTTACCAGCTATATATCAATAAGATAACAAATAAAAATATTAAAGATATGAAACAAGGCATTCATCCCGAAAACTATCGTCCCGTTGTGTTCAAGGACATGAGCAACGGCGATATGTTCCTGAGCCGCTCTACTTGCAAGACCAACGATACCGTTGAGTTTGAGGGCGAAACTTATCCCGTAGTTAAGTTGGAAATCTCTAACACCTCTCACCCCTTTTATACCGGTAAGAGCAAGTTGGTGGACACCGCAGGTCGTGTGGACAAGTTCATGAGCCGCTACGCCAAAGCCAAGAAGTAATCTGGCATTTGGATATCGAGAAACAAAAACAGGTGTGGATACCTTCTGGTATTAGCACCTGTTTTTCTTTTAAGGATTGTTTAATTTTACAATGTCATGAATAAAATCTTATTTAGTGTAATGTGTGCGGTAATGCTTCTCGCTTCATGCGGCGACAAGAAGGATTACACTGCCTTTGTCGACCCCTACATTGGCTCGGGTGGTCATGGACATGTCTTTGTTGGTGCCAGCACTCCATTCGGCATGGTGCAGCTCGGTCCCCATCAGATTGTAGAGGACTGGGATTGGTGCTCGGGTTATCATTACAGTGATTCGCTGGTTTTCGGATTCTCCCATACCCGCCTCACCGGTACGGGCTGTGGCGATCTTGGAGACATCCTTTTTATGCCTTTTGCCCCCGGAAAGGAGAAGATTGACAACCGTTATCTGGATTCTAGGGAAGCAGATTGCAAGCATTTGTTCGCAAGACTTGACCATAATCTGGAGAGTGTGAAACCTGGTCTCTATACCGTGGAATTGCCCGACTATGGCGTGAATGTACGTCTGACAACTACAGACCGGACTGGCTTGCATGAATATACTTTTACCGATGAACAATCGGCCATCCTGATAGACCCCTGTACTGGAGTTTGCGGTGACAGAACCACCGACTGGAGCCTTGAGGTGGTAGACCCCACACATGTAAAGGGTTTCAGACATTCAGAGGGTTGGGCAAACCATATTGTGTATTTTGTGGCAGAATTCTCTGAACCTATTATCGGTCAGGAAGAAATGCATATCGTGCATGATGAATATGCCACAGCATTAAAATTCGACACGTCTAAGGAAAAGAAGGTTCTTGTAAAGGTGGGCATCTCTGCCGTAAGTTGTGAGAATGCCGCCGAAAACCTTGCCGCTGAACTTCTCGGTTGGGACTTTGACCGTGTATATGCGGAGACCAAGAATAAGTGGAACGAAGAACTTGGCCGCATTGACATTGAACCTATGGACGAGAAGCAGCAGCGTATCTTCTACACCGCCATGTATCACTCGATGATTGCACCCTCGCTCTTCAGTGATGTGAACGGCGAGTATCGTGGTGCCGACGGCAAGAATCACCAAGCCGAGGAGAAGCAATATACCATGCTTTCTCTTTGGGATACTTACAGAGCGGCATATCCTCTCTTCACCCTAATCAATGAAGAGATGTCCACATCGCTGGTGTCTACCTTCATGAATATCTATGAACAGCAAGGCACGCTCCCCGTCTGGCACTTGCAGGGTTGGGAAACCAACTGTATGCCTGGCAATCCTGCGGTGATCTGTCTGGCCGACCTTTGCCTGAAGGGCTATGTGAAGGATGTGCCTGCAGCACTGGAGGCGATGAAGAAGTCTTCCATGCGCGAAGACCGTGGTGTGGGCTACATTAAGGAATACGGCTTCATCCCCTATGACAAGAGTGACGAACCCGAAGTGGTGTCAAGATGTATGGAACACGCCATTGCCGATGCCTCGCTGGCAAAAGTGGCCAAGATGCAGGGCGATGCCGAGGCTGCTGAATACTTTGGCAATCGCAGCAAGTCTTGGGAGAAATATTATGACCCCTCGGTGCGCCTTGTCCGTGCCAGGGCGGCTGACGGTACATGGCGCGAGCCTTTCGACCCTTATTTGGCCAGACATTATGCGGACTTCAGCGAGGGTAACGCCTGGCAATATACCTGGCTTGTGCCCCATGATGTGCAAACACTGGTGGACACTCTGGGCGGTCCCGAACACTTTACCGCAAAGCTTGATACCTTTTTTGTGGAAGAGGGTGACAGAAGCAACTTCGGTGTTGATGTAACTGGCCTTATCGGCCAGTACGCTCACGGTAACGAGCCCAGCCACCACATTGCCTACCTTTATAATTATGTAGGCCATCAGGAGAAATGTGCGGAAAGGGTGCGCCAGATTCTTACTGAACTTTACTTTGACGACCATAGCGGTGTGTGTGGAAACGAAGATGCCGGTCAGATGTCTGCCTGGTATGTCCTTTCTGCAATAGGCTTGTATCAGGTAGACCCGGCGGCAGGAGAATTCCAGTTCGGTTCACCCATCGTGCATAAGGCTACATTGAATGTGGGCGGCGGAAAGAATTTTACTGTGATTGCCCACAACAACTCCATGGAAAATATTTATATACAGGATGTTAAGCTCAATGGAAAGCCTCATGCCGGAACAAGCATCACATACGATCAGATAAAGGCTGGCGGAACGCTAGAATTCACAATGGGTGCAACGCCTGTCAAGTAGGTTTTCTTTGTAAGAGGTCCTTATACAGAAAATGCGCGGGGGAGACCGCGCATTTTCTGTATCCTAAAGGAATTTAGCGTGTGAAATCTTTCCCGTTCCACTTGTAGCGTAGGGGTTTGACATATTTCTGTGCTATTTCTTTTTCTTTACCCGAGAGCTCAGATGTCTGTATGGTTAGCGTCAGTTCTGTGCTTTCCTTGTCTGCGGAAATTTGGATCAGCAGGATGTCTTCCTGGGAACGTTGTGCAAAGCTTGCATCTCTTGCGAGGCTGTCTGGTACGGATGCCCAGAAGTCGGTGGCATGGGGCATTGGAAATGTTGTTTCGTAAGGTTTCCAGCCGCGGGTGAAGAATAAGATCCGGCTGTCAGGCGCAGGGCCCAGGCAAGTGTTGATTAGACAGAACACAGAATCGTTCAGCATCTTGATTTCCACCACGCTTCTTTCGCTGGGCTTAATTTGGAGGTAAGAATCGGTGAGCGCGGTCATTTCCGCCTTTTGCTCCAGCTTGTTCTTCACCGTAGCTTTCATGTTGTTTTCGATGAGGTCTATGCAGTCCAGCCGATTGTTGGTGGTCAGCAAGGGGAAAATGCTGTCGGGCGCGGCGGCGAAGACGTCCTTGGCCTTTGTTCGCGAGAAGGCGGAAAGCCCGCTCATTGCCAACATGATGAGGATAAATGTTCTCATTGTTTTGTGTGTGTTTATTTACTACCCAAATAGAGGAAAATCAGTCCTAGCAATACAAGCAGCAGGTCGATAGCCTTGCTCTTGAGGTTCTTTTCACGGAAGAGATAGGCGCCCAGCAGGAAGCTGACCACCACGCTGCCACGGCGTACCATGCTTACGATGCTTACCATGGCTCCGTCCATGCTGAGGGCGTAGAAATAAGCAAAGTCTGCCATGCTGAGGAATACGCTGATCCAGACAATGGAGCCTTTCCAACGGAATGGGGTAGTGCGGTGGCGGGTAGGATACCAAAGGCACAGCACCATGGCGCTCATCATCAGCAACTGGTAGAAGTTATAGTAGCTCTGCACGGTCATGGGCTGCAGTCCCACACCACCGTTTTCTGGCGGAGCCATCAGATATTTGTCATAAAGCCCGCTGATGGCGCCCAGAATGGCTGCCGCCACAATCATGGCCACCCAACGGTTGTGTTTGAAGTCGATGCCCTCCTTCTTCCCGCTTCTGCTCAGCAGGAAGAAACTGACGACGGCAAGCGTAACTCCGATCCACTGGTACAGGTTGAGCTGCTCGCCAAAAACAAGCATGGCGCCCAACAGAACCATGATGGGGCGTGTGGCGTTGATGGGGCCTACCAGTGTGAGGGGAAGATGTTTCATGCCGAAGTATCCGCAAAGCCAGCTGCCCAGTACGATACAGCTCTTCAGTACAATGAACTTCTGTACCTCCCATCCTCCGAAATCGGAATGGAGCAGATGGTCTGTAGGGATGGCTCCAGTGGCGGACAGGAAGACGAAAGGCAGGAAGATGAGGCTGCAGAACAACGTGTTGAGGAACAGCACGGGGATGACGGCGTTGCCGTTCAGGGAACGTTTCTTGAAAACATCATAGCAACCTAACAAGGCTGCACTGAGAAAAGCGAATGCCAACCACATAGTCTGTCTTCTAATATGTTACATCCACCAGGAACAAAGCCTTTCCCGGTACGCTCTCTCCGGCCTTGCACCGGTCTTTCTGTTCAATCACTCTCCGAAATTCTTCCACGGTAAGTCTGCCCCTTCCCACTTCTATGAGCGTACCCACAATGGCACGCACCATGTTGCGCAGGAAGCGGTTTGCCGTGACGGTGAACCGCCACACCCCTGGCTCCGTCTCTTCCCAAAAAGCCTGGGTGATGGTGCAGTCGTTTGTTTTGGTGTCTGTATTGACCTTGCTGAAACTGGTAAAGTCGCGGTATTCCATCAGAGTCTGCGCGGCCTCGTTCATGCGCCGGAAATCGAGTTGTCCGTATACCTGCCAACTGTAGGCGTTCAGGAAGGGCGACTTGTGTGTGTGGATATAATAATGGTATGTGCGGCTTGTGGCGCTGAAGCGGGCATGGAGGCTGTCTGCCACCGGCTCTACTCTGAATACGGAAATGTCCGGCGGAAGAATCTTGTTCAGCTTATATGCCAGCTGGGGACAGTCCACGTCTTCGGCGTCGAAGTGTGCCACCATCATCCTGGCGTGTACTCCGGCATCAGTGCGCCCGGCTCCCACCACTTCCACGTTGTGGCGCAGAAGCGTGGACAGTCCGTTTTGCAGCATCTCCTGTACGCTGATGCCGTTGGGCTGAATCTGCCATCCGTGGTAGCGTGTTCCGTCATACGCAAAATATATGAAGTATCTCATTGCAACTTTAGCCTTTCCTTATTGGGGGGCAGTTATAAATTTGAAATAGTACTGCAAAGGTAATAAAATATGGCTAAAGTGACAAGCGGAAAGAAGGGGTATTTTCATTTCCCTCGGGACGGCGTTCTTTTTCCCTCCCGAGGAAAATAAAAAGAGGGGTGCGGTAATGTTAAAACGTACTAAATTTTGCTTTTTCATTTGTGGGGTATACAATTATAGGCTATCTTTGTCCGCTGAAAGACATTGAAGAGCGAAAAAAGTGATGAAGAACGTCAGAATAATCTGCTTGCTTGCGGTACTTGCCTGCATGGGATGCAAGCGGGAGAAGACCGAGGTGAAGACCGTGGCTGCACCGGCGGCGGTTATGACTTCGGACAGCGGAACGGACGTGGTGTCGCGTATCCGGACATTGTACGAGGATATCTTCTCACACTATAACCGCGGCGACTTTTCCTATAGTGTCCGCTTTGTGTTTTCTGCCCGTCTGAGGGGGCTCTGGAGCCAGCTTCCCGACAACGAGCTGGTGTACAGCGCGAACATCTGGACAGACTTGCAGGATTTTGACAGCCTGGCGGTAGAAATGGTCAGTCTGGACTGCCAGAATGAGGATACGGCCATGGTAACGGTGCGGTTCCGGGCATTCGGTGACGACCTCCATTCGGTGCAGATAAGGACAGTACGCGAAAGTTTGCGGGGCAACCTCGACTGGTATGTCGATGACATCATTCATCCGCATCGGGACGAACCGTTTTCCATTGCCCGCATGGCAAGGGGATATGCCGCAGACTCCATTGCATATTATTTGTGGGAATATGATGCAAGCAATCTGCACGACGAAGACAACGTAATAGAACTCAGATTCAGGGACAGCGTGGTAGTGGACGGCTTCTTTTGGGGTACAAGCGATGAGTTTTACAGTGCCCGAGAGGGCTTTTATCCTGGCTTTTCAGTATGGCGGATGCAGGACATAGGCATGGCCGGTGATACGCTTACTTTCCTGCTTGACTCAAGAGGGACGGACTACTTCAGCGGCCCGTTGGCGCTGGATGTGCATTCCGTTACAGAGGCTTTACAGGACGGATACAGCCTGTGGCGCCAGTATGATTACAGCTATTTTCAGGATTCCATCAGATATACCAGTGTGCTGGGTCCTGATACTCTGCTGGTGCTCAAGGACAAGTCTGGCTGGCCTTATCCGGAAGATCACCCCTTTGTGCGCAAAACCGCCGAAGAGATTCAGGAAGTGGAACGTACATTTGAATACGAGGAAGAGAACCGGCGGGACATTCCGGAATGAATAACAAAAAAGAGAACCGCATCACTTGGAAGGGTTCTCTTTTTTGTTGGGCTACCCGGACTCGAACCAGGAAAGGCAGGACCAGAATCTGCAGTGTTACCATTACACCATAGCCCAATCGTTTGTGTCTCTGCAAGGGGGCTCCAGCCCAACGCTTGCCTGCGCTTTAAGAGGTTGGGCTACCCGGACTCGAACCAGGAAAGGCAGGACCAGAATCTGCAGTGTTACCATTACACCATAGCCCAATTTGCTGTTGTTTTCCTCAAACGCGGTGCAAATTTACATACTTTTTTTGATGTTGCAAACGATTATGTCAAAAAAATTTAAATTATTTGTTTTTTAACGTAACAATCACTACCTTTGTGCGACTTTTTACACCTTATATAATATTATAGACGGAAAAAATGCAGTCAGACAACACAAAAATATTGGTGCAGACAATTATAGACGCTCTTCAGGACAAGAAAGGGCACAACATAGTGGATGTGGACCTGAGCGTTATCCCCGACACCATTTGCAAGCACATGATAATATGTACAGGAGGCTCTCCCGCACAACTCCATGCCTTGGCATCGAGCGTGGATGACAAGGTGCGCACGAAACTTCATGTTCATCCCTTGGCGGTGGACGGCATGCATTATGCCCATTGGGTGGCCATTGACTATGCTGATGTAATGGTGCATATATTCCTGCAGGAGGAACGCGATTTCTACGACATAGAACATCTGTGGGCCGATGCGGAACTGGTTGCTGTACCCGATTTGGACTGATACCTGTTAAGAATTGAAAATCAGACAGAAGAATACATGGAAGAAAATAACAAGAAGAATAACGGGCCCAAGATAAATCTGACATGGATTTATGTGATTATTGCGGCCGTATTGGGCTATCTGGTGCTCACCAGTGACAATGCTACCGTTGTAATGGGCGGAAGCAGCAAACTTGTGGCATACGGCGAGTTCAAGACGTATGTGGAAAGCGGATATGCGCAGCGTATCATAGCCAACAAGGACGATGGAGAGCTGCAAATGTACGTAAATGCGGAACACATACGCGATGTGTTCAAGAACGTGCCCGTGGAAAAGGGAAAGGTTCCTTATGTGGAAACCCAGTATCCTTCCAACGACAAGCTGGACGAGTTTCTGGCCGACCAGCAGGATTTGGGCAACTTCAACGGCGACATCACCTATAAGAAGAACAGCAGCATGTTCGGCAATTTCTTATGGAGCTTCGGACCTCTGATTTTTATCCTGGTAATGTGGATGCTGGTAATGCGCCGAATGGGCGGCGGAGGCTCCGGCGGCGGTCCCATGGGTATATTTAACGTGGGGAAGAGTCGCGCCAGACTGGTAGAGAAGGATCAGGTGGGGCGTGTGACGTTTGCCGATGTAGCGGGTCAGGCCGGTGCCAAGCAGGAAGTGCAGGAGATAGTAGAGTTTCTGAAGAATCCCAAGAAGTTTACGGAACTGGGAGGTAAGATACCCAAAGGCGCATTGCTGGTGGGCCCTCCGGGAACGGGTAAGACCCTTCTGGCCAAGGCTGTTGCCGGCGAAGCGGACGTACCCTTCTTCTCCATGTCCGGTTCCGACTTTGTGGAAATGTTTGTGGGCGTGGGAGCCAGTCGTGTGCGCGACCTCTTCCGACAGGCAAAGGAGAAGAGTCCCTGTATCATATTCATCGACGAGATTGATGCCGTGGGACGTGCCCGCTCAAAGGGTTCTGCCATGGGCGGAAATGATGAGCGCGAGAGTACGCTGAACCAGTTGCTCACCGAAATGGACGGATTCGGCACCAACAGCGGAGTGATTATTCTGGCTGCCACCAACCGTGCGGATGTGCTGGACAAGGCGCTGTTGCGTGCGGGACGTTTCGACCGTCAGATATATGTGGATCTGCCCGATTTGAACGAGCGTAAGGAAATTTTCCAGGTGCATCTGCGTCCCATCAAGGCAGACAGTTCGCTTGATATAGATTTTTTGGCACGACAGACACCGGGCTTCAGCGGTGCCGACATAGCCAATGTATGTAATGAGGCTGCACTGATTGCGGCCCGTCACAATAAAACGCATGTGAGCCGTGAGGATTTCCTGGCTGCGGTGGACCGTATCATAGGAGGTCTGGAGAAGAAGACCAAGGTTATGACAGCAGAGGAGAAGAAAACCATAGCCCTTCATGAAGCCGGCCATGCCGCCATCAGCTGGCTGTTGCAATATGCCAATCCGCTGGTGAAGGTTACCATAGTCCCCAGGGGACGCGCCTTGGGAGCTGCATGGTATCTGCCTGAGGAACGGCAGATTACCACCCGCGAGCAGATGCTTGATGAGATGTGCGCCACATTGGCCGGAAGGGCTGCCGAACAGATTTGTACCGGACATATCAGCAGCGGTGCCATGAACGACCTGGAGCGTGTGACCAAGCAGGCGTATGGCATGATTGCCTATATGGGAATGGGTGAGGGCTTGCAGAATCTCTGCTATTACAACACGGACGAGTATGCCTTCCACCGTCCTTATTCCGAGACTACCGCACAGCTCATAGACGAGGATGTGAAGAAAATGATAGCGGAACAGTACGACCGTGCCTGCCGTATCCTGAACGAACACCGCGAACAGCACGCCCAGCTGGCTGAGCGTCTGGTAGAGCGCGAGGTGGTCTTTGCAGAGGATGTTGAGGAAATTTTCGGCCCTCGTCCCTGGACCAGCCGTACAGAGGAACTGCTTGCAACGGAGGAGAACCAGGGGGCTGCGGAAATGATAAACGATAATGAAAAGAACATAGAATCGGAAGAAGCATGAAGAATTTTATAGTCAGAGCCCTTACCGGGGCTATATATGTGGTACTTTTGGCTGGATGTACCCTCTATGGGCCAGTATCGGCATACTTGTTTTTTGCCGTCGTAACCATGGCTACTTTATGGGAGTTCAGCACTCTGATGAACCGTCATTACGGTGCTTCGCTGGTTCCTTATCTCAATGCCTTTGCCGGAATGCTGCTTACCTCTTCTGTATGGCTTTGGCTGGTGGGCGGAAGCGGTACGCGCGAGGCTTTTGCCCTATATGGCCTGTTGTTGCTCTATTTGCTCGTCAGTGAACTGTATCGCAAGGCTGCAGATCCGCTCAAAAACTGGTCGCTAATCTTTGCCTCTCAGCTCTATGTGGCTTTGCCTTTTGCACTTTTGCCCATGATGAGTGTGGTGTATGACGAGAACGGCCGTTGTGTGTACGAGGAAATTTATCCTATGGCGCTGTTCCTTTTTATTTGGGTCAATGACACGGGTGCCTACCTGTTCGGCTGCTCGCTCCGCAAGTATTTTACAGCCAAGCTGTTTCCCCGTATCTCGCCCAACAAATCGTGGGTGGGCAGTATCGGCGGCGGATTGCTGACTGTGGCTGCGGCCGTGACAGTATCCCATTTCTTCCCGGGTCTGCTTTCTCTGCCCAAGTGGATAGGCTTTGCCCTGGTAGTGGTGCTTTTCGGCACTTGGGGCGACCTGGTGGAGAGTATGCTGAAACGCCAGCTGGGCATAAAGGACAGCGGCAATGTGCTTCCCGGACACGGAGGCATGCTGGACCGTTTTGACAGCAGTCTGCTGGCCATCCCTGCAGTTACGATCTATATGTTGCTTGTTAATTCATAATATTTTAAATACGTGCAGACTGCTCCGCGTTTGTCGGGGCAGTCTTTATTATTTGTTTAGGTAAAGAAGAAAGATTGAGGTTATGAACAAGAATGAGAATTCCAACAGGATACAGACATCCTTGCTGAACCCGTACGAGAAGAAAGTGCTGATTTGGATGGCGGAGCGGATGCCGGCATGGGTCACTTCAGACATGCTGACATGGTTCAGCCTTTTTGCGGCAGTGCTGATTGCTGCCGGTTATCTGCTTACGAATTATGCGCACGAATGGTTGTGGCTATGTTCTTTTGGCGTGGTGCTCCACTGGTTCGGCGATTCGCTTGACGGCACGCTGGCTCGGGTCCGAAATCAGTCACGCCCCTTGTACGGCTTTTATATAGACCACAATGTGGATTGCGTTGCCCAGTTCTTCATTATCGGCGGTATGGGATTCTCTGCCTATATGCACCTGTGGTCCGCGATGCTGATTTTGGCAGTCTATCTGGCGCTGGAGGTATATGTAATGATATGCGCCCATCTGAAAAATGAGTTCAAACTGACCTACGGCTTTATGGGACCAACAGAGTTCCGCGTGTTCATGATACTGATAAATACGGTCTGGTATTTTGTGGAGCCTCTGCACAGTTTCAGCCTGCATGTGGAATTGGGACCGTTGAATGCCGATTTGCTCAGCATGGATGTGGGGGGCATGGCAGTTGCCCTGACTCTTTTTGCCATCTATGTCAACAGCCTGGTGAAGGACGGTAAGTTCTTTGCAAAAATAGATCCGCTGAATAAGTAAGGAAACGTAGGGAGGGCAGTTGGATGACTATATGGCGTCTCCGCCGCTCTCCTTGGGTGTGAGCTACATGGAGAAAATCCTCAGATACGTAAAGTTTATGTTGTCTACACTTGCCGGGACGGCTGTAGACTGTATCGTAATGTGGCTTCTTGCAGAGCGGCTGTTTGTGGGAAACGAAGCGGCGCAACTTTTTGTCGCGCCGTCCGTATCGTTTGAGTGTGCCGTGTTTACCAACTATGTACTGGCTTACTTCTTTGTCTGGAAGGACAGGGTGTCACAGCGCTCCGTGCGCAATTTTTTCCTTCGCTTTTTCCCCTATAATGTATCTTGCGTGGCGGCCTTTCTGATAAAAATGGTGCCGTTTGTACTTATCCGCCATTTTGCGGGACTTAATGTGGTAGTCTGTAATCTGCTGGCACTTGTGTTCTCCGGCCTGTTCAATTTTGTGATGAACGAGTGGGTGATTTTCCGTAAGAAATAAACAGCGGACAGAGACGGTTGTCGTTTAGTCGCCAAAAGGATTCCCTTTGGGGTGGCGGCTCACAACCCAGCGGAAGGCATTCACGTAGAGCAGATTTTGTGTGGCATCGGTAAAGCCTGTATCGCCGTGTCCCATGTTCAGGTAAATCATTCGGTAGCGAGTGTTTGTCCAGACCACGGGGAAATCGCCCCACCGTATAATGTCCTTGATGCCGAAGGGGTACATCTTGGGCGAGATGGAGAGCAGAATGCGCACATCCTTGTCGGCGCGAGGCGAGGGATTCCACATATAGAATTCAGATTCGGGGATAACGAACGATTGTGGCAGGGAGCGTGTGACGGTGTGTGTGGTGTCGCAGTCTACCAGAGCCGGTTGCGGAGGCCAGTTGTTGCAGTAGAAAGCACCGCAACCCAGGAATTCGTTGAACCATGGCCATTTTGTGTTTTTGTCATTATAGGCTGCAGCGTGGAACCCCATCCAGCCGCCGCCTTGTTCCATGTAGCGCTGGAATGCCTGGCGTTCCTTTTCACCGTGGGGTTGTGTGTTCAGCATGACGATGATATTGTAGCGTTCCAGACTGTCGGCAAATTGGCTGAAGTGAGTGGTGGTGTCCATAAGGAAACCCTCGCCGTAGCTTAGTTTGTGGAAAAAACGGATGGCGTCTTGTGAGAACTGTACGTGCGCTTCTTCCACATGGGGGCTCCATACGAGCAATGCACGGAAGCGGGGCGCACCGGCATAACTGGCGGGGTATCCCTGTTGTGCCTTTGCCGGGACAAGCCATAGACTGGCCAGGAAGAGAAGGAGAAGGAAATGTTTCATCTTTATTTATTTTTTTGGATTTCCTGGAAGTTTATTTGCCTAACGCCCAACGGATGGCGTTGGAGAACATCTGCACGAAGGCTGGTTGTTGGAAAAGAGATGCGGAATGGCCGAACTGGAAATATACATTACGGGCGGGTATGGAGGGATTTGTCCAAATGACAGGATGGTCGCCCATACGTACGGACGATGCAGGGGAGTAGCTGTGCTCGTCCACATGTGCCAGCACATGCACATTGGGGCGCGGACTGCTGTGATATGTGTACCACTCGTCCTGTGGGATGCGTATGGTGTCCGGAAGGTTGGCGGTGACGGGGTGTGTGCGGTCTTCCAGGCAGATGGTGCCGTCCGTGGGCTTTTCGATATAGCCTTTCCAACGGATGCCGCCCATGAACTTGCTGAACCAGTCCCACATGGGACCCGCACCGAAGATGTCGCCCAGAAGCGAGGCATGGTGAAAACCGATGTAGGCACCCGTTCCGTGTTCGATATATTGTATGAAATCGGCCTTGGCCTCGTCGCTCCAGGCGTATGGCGGGTAGTCGAGTTGTAGAATCAGATGGTACTGTTGAAGGCTTCCGGCAGGCATGTCGCGCAGGCTGGTAACGTGGTCCACCTGGATGTTGAGCGAGTCCTTGCGTGCCTGGAGCCATGCCAGGGCGGCGCGGCTGAAGGCTTCGTGTTCGTTGCCGGTTTCTGCAATGGCCAGTATGCGCTGCGGGGCTTCCGTGCCGCGTTTGTGCTGCATGAGGCTGAGCTGCAGGGTGCGCCGTTTGTCACCTTGTGGCGTATCGTCGGCATACTCCCAGTACATTCCTCCCAGTAGGCCGTGATCCATTACATACTGACACTTGATGGCCAGCGAGCGTGTGTTGTCGTAGCCGTAGACCAGTGTGTCGCCCTGGTTTGCCAGGTAGGGCACCTGTGCCTTGTCGCTCCAGCGCTCGCTGATACCCGGTGGAAGCTTCTGCTGCGGACCGTGATAATAGTCATATGTCTTTGGCCCGCGGCCATAGAAGGGCATGCCCATGACCAGTTTCCGGGCCGGGATTCCTTTCTGCAGATGCGATTCAATGGCTTTCGATGTGCTCATCCACCCTGTAATGGGGCTGCTGTAGAGCGGGGCATGGTGGACGGGCGGATTTCCCATGTCGTATGCCATTACGTTCACAAAGTCGAGGTATTTGATGCAAGAGGGAAAGTCGATGTATTCTCCGCTTGCCACGGTGGCTATGGTCAGTAACCGTTTGCTTCCCAGTGCCTTTCTCAGGTCGCGCATCAGAAGGGTGAAGTTCTTTGTGTCATCTGGCGAGCAGGATATGCCGGCGCTGTTTTGTGTAGGGTATTCCCAGTCTATGTCTATGCCGTCCAGACCGAATTCTTCCACAGCCTTGAGGCAATCTTTTGCAAAAGCCTTGCGCAGTTTGGGAGAAGCGGCCATTTCGCTGAAATTGCCAGCTCCCCAACCGCCAACGGAAAGCATGACACGCAGGTGGGGCGCATCCTTTTTCAGGGCTGCAATGCGATGCAGACGCTCGGGGTTGGAGATGCGGATGCCGTCGAACGAGTCGTTCACCAGGGCAAAGGCATAGTTGATATGCGTCATGGAATGCGGGTCGGGAATGACTTCTGTCCACGAGGTGACGTAGGCCACCACCACCTTTTCCTTGTCCTTTTCAATGCGTCCGGCCATGCTTGCCGATGCGGTTATGAGCAGGCATAACAGCAGGACAGTCCGTAAGTGTAATGTTTTCATCATTATATTTGTGGGGCTAATGGTTATTTGCCCACAAATGTAGGGAAATAATCTGTATTTCACAACAGATGAATCCGTTTTATGCCTTTGTCCTATGTTTTTATTACCAGAAACCGCCTCCCGAAATGTCTGAAAAGGACTGTATGGCAGTGTTTCTGATATGGCGGCTTGTGCTTTCGGCATACCATTTCGGAGACGTAGTTTTTGGCTGAACGGTCAATTATCACTACCTTTGTACTATGAAACTGCATATATTTAATCCAGAGAATGATTTGGCGCTGGCCGACGGACGTCCCGGCTTTACCGCCCCTGCCAGCGCAAGGCAGATGCGTAGCGAACTGTATTGGTTGCCTGAGTGGTGGGCGGATGAGGGCGACCGGGTATGGGACGGAGAGGAGCCTCTTCATCTGAATCCGGGCGATGAGATTGTGCCCTGGGGATGGAGCCCTGCGCTTATCCACCAACTCCGTAAGGCAGGGGCGGACGACAGTTTTTTGCCGTCGGATGAGGAAATGCACAGTCTGCGCGCCCTCTCAAACCGCCGTACAGCCGTAGAGGCCTTGAAACACCTGCGTGCCGACGGGGTGGCGGGTGAGTGGATATGCGGAGAGTCGGAAGTGTGCAGCACTTTGGAGCAACTGGACATCTGCCGTCAACGCTGGCCCCACACTTTGCTCAAAGCGCCCTGGAGCAGCAGCGGAAAGGGACTGATGCCCGACACCGACCCTCACTTCCATGCATGGGCAAAGCGCATCATCCGCCAGCAGGGCAGCGTGGTGGCGGAGCGCTGGCTCTACAAGACGGTGGATTTTGCCATGGAATTCCGTTGCGACGGTTGCGGAGGAGTGGAATACTGCGGTTTGTCGCTCTTCCATAACACGCCATCCGGTGCGTATGTAGGCAACTGGCTTGCCCCTGAGGAGGTAAAGCGCCAGTGGCTGGGGCAGTATGTGTCGCTCGATTTGCTGGATGACATCTGCCGCTGGTGGATATCCTATCTGAAGGAAATTCCCTACAAGGGACCTGTGGGCGTGGACATGATGCTCTGCCGCGAAGGTATCTGCCCCTGTGTGGAGATTAACTGGCGCATGACCATGGGAATGGTGGCTGTGATGTTGTCAGAACAGGGACGTTCCGGCAAGTTCATGGTTCATTATGTACATGGGCGCTATGCTGCTGAGATAGAAGGATTCGGATGATTTTTTTGGTGGTCTAGAGGTTCTAGAGATTCTAGAGATTCTAGTATTTCTAGATTTTCTAGGTCTCTGGTAAACAGAAATAAAAACAAAAATGAAACGTTTGTGCCTTGTCTTTTTTCTTTTGTTGCCGGCGCTGGCGGCATTGTCGCAGCGCCATGCAGTGTGGAGCCGTGGCGGCATGGTCCGTTCTGATACCACAGCCAAGCGCATAACCCTGATTTTCACCGGCGCCCATCATGCGGACGGGGCAGACGCCATTCTGAAGACCCTGCGGCAGGAACGTGTTAAGGGCGCCTTTTTCCTTACCGGCCATTTTGTGGAAAACTATCCCCACATTGTGCGCCGGCTTGTGCGCCAGGGACATTATGTGGGCAGCCACAGTTACGGCCATCTGCTTTATTTCCCCTGGGACGGCTCGCGCATGAATGTTACCAGGGAAGAGTTTGAACAGGATATCCGAAAGAGTTACAGCGCACTTGAGCCTTACGGCATCACCATTGAAAAGGCTCCCTATTTTGTGCCGCCTTACGAACACTACAACGACACGGTGTCCGCATGGGCTGCCGACATGGGGCTGAAACTCATCAACTTTACGCCCGGAAGCACCAGCAATGCCGACTATACCACGCCGCAGATGAAGAACTACCGCAGTTCGCAAACCATCTATGAGAACATCCTGTCCCTGGAACAGAAAGAAGGGCTCAACGGCCATCTGCTCCTCTTCCACATCGGTACCGTGGAAGCGCGCACGGACAAGTTTTACCGCTCCCATCTTAAAATGCTCATTCGCGAGCTGAAACGCCGTGGTTACAAGATAAATAATCTGAAAAAGCACACATTATAAATAAAATCAATAAATTTATAACCATACGCTTTGCCGATAGACATAAATTTTATACTTTTGCAACAAATTTTAACAACACATTTTCCGATGAAAAGAAAATTCCAACGCTTCTTAAGCGTAATTATCCTTGTTGCAGCCACACTGAGTGCCTGTACAGAGCATGTGGACACATCCGCCCGCTATGTTTTCAAGGAAGAGACCATTGCAAGCTATCTGGCCAAGAATGAACAGTACAGCGAGTTTGTGAAACTGCTCAATATGGTGCCGGTGAGCGAAATGAGCCAGTCAACGGTGGGACAGCTGCTCGCCGCACGCGGAAACTACACTTGTTTCGCCCCCACAAACGAGGCCATCACCAAGTATCTGGAGAAACTGGTAGAAGAGGGGCTGATTACCGCCCCCAACTGGGAGTCGTTCCCCAGCCAGCACAAGCTTGACTCCATCCGTGCCGTCATCGTACTGAACAGCATCATCGACGGAGGCGACGTTACACAGTACAATACATGGGATTTCCCCCAGGAGACTAACGGCGAGTTCCCCCTGTCCAACATGAACGACCGCCGTCTGACGGTAAGATACGTGAACGACCCCGACTCCATCTACCTGAACTATGACTGCGCCGTAAGCGTGCGCAACCGCGACATCCCCGCCATCAACGGAACCATCCACTGTCTGGAAAAGGTGCTCGCGCCAAGCGACATCAGCATGGCCACGCTTGTGGGAAAAATCCTCGAAACCAAGAAAGAGGGATTCCTGGTGGCAGCCAGAGTGCTGGACGCCTGCGGACTGCTCGACACCTTGAGCAAAATCCAGGACGAAAAATACGAGAAGCTCTACCGACAGGGACTTATCCCCGATTATGACGCCACAAAGAACAGCTGGGTGTTCCACGGAGCATCAGGATACCAGCTGGCCCGTGCGCCCAAGCACCGCAAGTACGGTTTCACCATTTTCGCCGAGACCGACAGCTTCTGGACAGAGGCCATCGGCAAGCCCGCATTGGAAATCTATCCCGAGGACGTGCAGAACTGGGTGCTGGCCAACCAGCAGTATTCTGCCGAAGACAAGTTCGAGGCTGACAATAACTTCAAGTCGCCCAACAACCTGCTCAACCAGTGGATAACCTATCACATCCTTCCCTTCAAGACTCCCGCAAACAAGCTTGTATATCACGTGAACGAAAAGGGATACTCGCTGAACAGCAAGACCCTCACCATTCCCGTAATGGAATTCTACGCCACCATGGGCAAGCGCCGTCTGCTCAAGATATACGAGAGCAAGGAGAGCAACGGAATCTATCTGAACCGTTTCCCCAATCTCAGAAACGGACGTAAGGAAGACTATCACGAGGCATCCTGCGACGACGACAAGCGCGGAAACCTGATTGACAGCAAGTCTGACCGCGTACTCGAATACGAGGCCGTGAACGGTATCATCTATGCCATCGACCGTCCTCTTGCATACACAGATGCTGTGCGTACCAACCTGGCCAAGAACCGTATCCGATTCGAGAGCATGAGCCTCTTCCCCGAAGCCATGAGCAACGACATCCGCAAACGCGACGATACTGACTACCGCTACCAGTTTGTCCACATCCCCAAGAATGCCGTGTACCACTACTTTGAGAATATGGACATGAACGAGGAGACCAACATGGTTTACCTGAACTCATACGGCTACGACTGGTGTAACCTGCAGGCCGACGAGGTGAAGGCCGTGGGACGCTATGAAGTGACAATCAAGCTTCCGCCCGTTCCCCGCAGCGGTACATACGAACTGCGTTACCGCGTACTGGCCAACGGCGACCGCGGTGTGGTACAGTTCTACTTCGGTGACAACAAGAACTTCATGCAGCCCACCGGAATCCCTGTAGACCTGACCATCGGATGCCGCCACCAGTCAACCGGTTGGGAAGACGATACCGAAGACATGGACTACAACGCCGAGGTGGACAAGCGCATGCGCAACAATATGAGAATGAAGGGAGCCGAGGCCATTGCCAACAGCGGAGGCTCTGCACGTAAGAGCAGCAACTCGCACATCGTGCGCCACATTCTTCTGCGCCAGCACATCGATGCGGACAAGACCTACTACCTGCGTCTGAAGTCAGTGCTCGACTCTGACCGTAAGGAGCTTTACATGGACCACCTGGAGTGGTGTGCCAAGGAAGTGTACGACAACCCCGAAGAACCGGAAGACATCTGGTAATCTGAATCCGACGCGGAATACACACAACATTCCAACATCAATAAAACCAACAAGGGCTTGGAGCAACACGCTGCCAAGCCCTTGTTGCGTATTGTCTTTTTTTGTTGTGTTCTTCCCCCTACGTCATGCTGAACTTGTTTCAGCATCTCACCGCGAGCCTTGATTGACCCTTCTCCGCGGACAGATCCTGAAACAAGTTCAGGATGACTTATTGTGTGCGAGCCTTGATTGACCCTTCTCCGCGGACAGATCCTGAAACAAGTTCAGGATGACTTATTGAACCGTGTGCAAAAAGAACGAAGTCAAACCAAACAAGTTATTCGCATTCGCTCATCGAGAACATCTTTTTATGTATTAAGGTATGGTCAGGATGACTTAAAGGGCGCAGGACGGCCCTTAGGGCATCCGAATGATGGACGTCTGGAAGACGTGAACATGAATAGCCGGGGGCTTTTAAGCCCTCGGTCCCTCACGTCCGCACAATAAGGCGTCTGCAAAGACACTAATCGGCACCGTGGATCCATCAAACGATATTTGTTCAATGTTAAAGATCGTCGCCGTTCCGCGTCTTTGCAGACGCCATTTTTGCCTTATCAATTTTTCCACGGGTTCAAGAACCCGCGGCTATTCGCCCTTACGGGCTTCGCGTCTTCCAGACGCATTATCAGGATGACAATAAGAAATATCGTGCACCTTTTGCGGCGCCCCGTACTGCGGCCCGGGGCGCAGGATGGCACTTAAAACGTCCGAATGATTGCCGGCGGTGGTGAGGAGGTGATTTCCGTTCAGGCAACAGGGCGTTTCTTGGGCAAGTTGATGACTTTCCTGTTAAAAAAGCCTGCGTATTATGTTGAAATTCTATTTTCACACTATGTAAAATCGCTATTTCAAAATGAAATTCCATTTCCACACTATGTGAAAGCCCAATTTCAGATTGAAATTCTATTTCCTGACACTCTGAAAATACAATTTCAGATTGAAATTCCATTTCCCGACACTCCGAAAGTGAAATTTCAGATTGAAATTATATTTCCCGACACTCCGAAAGTACAATTTCAAAATGAAATTCAATTTTCAGACACTCCGAAAGTATAATTTCAAAATGAAATTCCATTTTTATACGGATTAAATGTCTAATTTCAGATTTTTTTTATATTTTCGTGGCATGGGAAGGCCTTCGAGAGGTCGCCCGACTGAGTTTCAACCGCTAAAAAGTGTACAACATGGGAAGTTATCTGAAAATTGATCCCGTCAGACTGGGAAAATTCAACAAGGCGGAGTATGCCAGCCTGATGAATGACACAAAATTGCTTATTTTGGAGGTTGGGGCGGAGAAGATAGGCGTGAGCCAGGCTCTGCTGGACGCTTTTTCCGCCAATGTGGAGAAGTTGACGGACATCATAGCGGAAAGCCGCGCCCGGATTGAGACGATGCAGATTGCCGAGGAGGACCGCAAGGCGGACGGGCTTGTCGTCTATCTGATGGCCACCATCCGCGCCAACCGCTCGGCACCTCTGGAACAGATGCGCGTTGCCGCCGAGGCGCTCTATCTGGAAACCAAGCCCTATGTGGGCTGCCAGTATATGCCGCAGGGGCAGAAGCTGGTGATGATACGCGCGCTGCTGACCGACCTGACCACGGAAGGGATGTACGCCCATGTGCAGACGCTCCACCTGGCTGATGTGGTGGACGAGCTGGGCGCTGTGGCCGGGCGCTTTGGCGAGCTGATCAGCCAGCGCACCTCGCTGCGTGCCGCCGAGAGGACTGAGCCGGCAAAGGCCGTGCGTGCCGAGATGGACGAGCAGTTCGACGACATCATGACCATAGCCTTTGTCACCAGCGTGGCGTATCCCAGCCCCGAGGCCACGCGCTTTGTCTCGCTGATGAACGCCACGATTGCCGAGTCGGAGACGGCATACAGGCAGCGCACCGTACAGCGCACACGGCGGAAGATGGACTGAGCGCGGAAAGCGGAATCCGTTCCGCTCCGAAATTTCATAACGCAAACGAAAAAAGGGCAGCCCCCGGAGAGAGGGTTGCCCTTGTTGTATACCGTGTGCGGCACTTCTACTTGAAATCCAGCAGGTACATTTCGCCTTGCGTCTGGATCAGCATCTTGTCGCGCCATTGCGAACAGTCTTCCAGCTCGCCCTTCGTTACCTGGCTCAGGTCTATCACGTTGCGCATGGTGCGGGTGTCCAGGTCCCATACGTACAGCTCGGAGGGGTACTTCTCGTTGCCGAATCCGGTAGGCATATACAGCAGTCCGTCCCTGATCATCAGCCCTTGCCCGATGGGGTTGAAGGGAGCCTGGTAGGTGTCCTCTATAAGGTAGTTCTCCAGCAGGTCTTCCTCTGTAAGGGTAACAATCCCGTCTGTTGATTCGGAAAGTTCGGGAATGCGGAACTTTACAATGCGGTGGCGGTTGGTGGGGTTGGTGTTGTCTACCGTGTTGCCGTAGCCGTAAAGATAGTTTCTTTCAGCGTCTACCGCCCAGTTCAGCGCATAGCCGAAGAGCTTGTTGCGGTCCTTGAACACGATGGTCTGCACCAGTGTGGTCGACTTCATGTCGGGGGCGATGCGTTCAACGTACAGCACATCCTTGCGCCCGTTGATGCTGCCCCGCTGGCATTGCGCCACGTAAATGAGCGGGAAGGGGTCGTCCTTTTCATACCGGATGCGGCCGAACGTAACCTCGTTGCAGTGGTTCTTCTCGTGGTGGCTGGCAATCCTGAAAGGCTTTACCGCCTGCTTCAGTGTCTTCCCGTCTGTGGTGTAGACCGACAGGTATCCGGTGTTCTGAAAGCTGAAGATGTAGTCGTTCCATACGTCCATGCCCTGATAGCTTTGTTTCTCCTGCCCTTTCAGCTTGCCCAGGCAATGTGCGTCGAGGGTGTGAGGCTTCATTACGATGGCCGGACCGTCATAACTGGTGGTTTTCACATCGGCGGCTTCTTGTGCCGTCAGTGCGGAGGGGAGCAGGGCGCATGCGCACAGCATCCCTTTAACAATGGTTTTTCTCATGTAGGCTAATAGATTTTCCTGATTTCTGCTTCCTTATAGTAATAATGTAGGATGGACTGGAACTTGTGTCCCTGCTCGCCCATTACGGCGGCGCCAATCTGGCACATGCCCACACCGTGGCCCCATCCGCGGCCGCAGAGACGGAACCGTTGCGGAATGCCGTCCGCAATGTCCAGGCATTCCACGCGGAAGGCGCTGCTCTTCAGATGGGTGCGGCTGAGCGTGCGGCGTATCTCAAGTTCCTTCCCTATGGTAAATTCCTTTTGCGTTCCCACAATCTTGAGTTTGCTCAGGTGTCCGCTCGGGCTGCGCTCCACATCCTGGAAGTCCACAATCTGGCCAAGATCCGGGCGGAGGTTTTCGCTGATCAGCTCCTGCATTTCCTGTTGGCTGTATTCCACTGTCCACTCCAGGAAGTCGGTGGTCTCGCGGTCATAGTCGTTCAGCACCTGGTCCAGCACCTCGGGCGTGGCCTGGCTGCAATAGGGGTCGTCCACGTGTTGCAGATAGGGCAGGTCCTTGTTGTCCCAGCAGTAGCGGTAGGTGTTGGTGCGGCCGCCGCAACATTTGCCGAATCGGGCGTCGCACACTTCGCCGCCGTTCATGAGAATCTGTCCGCGTGTGGCCTCGACAGCCTGTTTCACTTGCGGGCTGAAGGAGCGTGTTATGCCCTGATAGCGCTGGCAGTGGTCATCGGCGCACACGTCAAAGAGGGTGTGCTCCTCGCGGTCGTGCCAGCGCACCAGCTCGTTGTCCGACTTGCTGAAGGAGAAGAACGTGTTGTGCTGCCCTTCGTGCCGGCGGCGGTGTTCAAGCTGCGCCATAATCCAGCTGCGGCTGATAACGGCCGACGCCTTCAGGAATTCCAGGCTGCAGGTGGCTTTCATCTCGCTGCTGATTACGCTGGTCAGGTATTCCTCCATCGGAATCTCGTTGATGGCCAGAATCTTCTCCTCGTCAACGATCAGACGCAGCGCGCCGCGGAAGGTCTGTGTCTCGGTGCGCTCCCAGTGGAACTGCTTGCCTATGGTCACTTGCTGCAGCGAGAAGGCGGAATCTTCCTGCAAGGGGTGGAAGGTAAGGTGGTGGTAGAGGCTGCCGTTCCACATGATGCTGCCCTCGTGGTACTGCACGGTCTGCAGACCGCTCACTTGGTTGCCTTTGGCCTTGTAGTGGCCTTGCAGCTGGAAGGCTATGTGGGTGGCGGACATCAGCCCCACTTTCACCACGGGCTCCGTGGCGTTTTCCAGTATGCTCTGTGGGGTGTCCTCCTCGGCCTGCGCCTCCTGCTTCGGCCTGTCCTTGATCTTGTGTATCACCTCTTCCAGCCGGTCGTCATCCAAGGTCACTTCCTTCAGGATGCTTGCCGCGGTTTCCGGCGTTATCTTGTTGAAGTCTTCCTCGCGCGGTGTGATGAAGAGTCCGCCCATGTCCAGCGCTCCCGGACTGATGAGCAGCTTCTCATCCCCTTCGGCATAGTAGCAGTCGGGCCTGTGCTTAGACCGTGGGAAAATCAGTGTGATGATTTCATCGGGTTTGCCCGCACCGCCCTCCTGGTGCCAGGCAATCAGGTTCATGCGCGGCTCTTCCTCGCCTTCTGTTGTGGGCAAGGCCTTGTAGATGCGTTGGCACAGGATGCTGTCCGTCTCGGTGGGCATGCTTCTGATGACAAATACCGGGCAGGGATAGTCGTGCAGGATGTACAGTCCGCACTGCGAACCCACATAGCCGGCTTCCTCCATGGACGCCGCTTCCTTTCCGGTAAGGGGGTAGAGCTTTTCCAGCCGTTGCTGGTACATGTCCCAGTCGCGCTCAATGGGGACCAGACCGCGGCTTCCGGCCTGCAGGTGCATGTGGTCGGGGCACGAGGCGCCGCACATCGGTCCGTTGTAGAATATGATGTAGCCGTTCATGTCCCAGGCCATGCGGCGCATGGTGTTGAAGTGGCTGTAGATGCTTTGCGGTGTGTGTCTGCGTGTAGGGATGGTAAAGTGTTCCGGCAGAATGGGGAAGGGGTTTACCAGAATCTGATAATGCTTCTCCACCATCAGCGAATGCTGCTCCTTGGGACGGTTCAGGTCGCAGAGGAAACAGGGGCGTTCGGCAATGCTCTTAGCATCGGTTTTCGCTCCTGTGCTGACGATGCGTGCCGGGTTCCACTGGGCCTGCAGTGAGCGGTCGCCTATGTGCAGTTCCTTGGTGCGGATATTGCCGATGGCCTTGTAGTTCTGCGCGGCAAGCGGCCAGTTTTCCGTTTCCTGGCTGAAGAACGCCTTCATCTCGTCCGTGTCTACATGGTGCTGCCATTTCTTGTTCAGCTGTTGGCGCGCGCGGATTTCCAAGGTGCGCAGATGGTCCTTGTACAGGTTGTTCCTGTTTATCTTGTCCTGGCTCAGCGCGGCGTCGCTGTTGCCCTCCCACCGGCGGCACAGATACAGCTCGTCATAGATGCGCCCAATCCGGTAGCGGCGGCTTATCATCAGCCCCAGGGCATAGTCTTCTCCATAACTGGTGTTGGGGATGTGAATCTTGCGCAGCAGGGGGGTGAAGAATGCGCGCGGCGCCCCCAGTCCGTTAATGCGGAGCGCATTGTTGCGGCCGTTCTGCGGAGTCCATTCGCGGTGGTCGATGAGGCCCGGGGGCAGCGTCTCCAGCTGGAAGTTGCACATCCGGTAAGCCCCGATAACCATAACGGCCTTCTGTTCGTAAAAGGCATCCACAATGCGTTGCAGCGTCTGTCTGCCGCTGTACAGGTCGTCGCTGTCCAGCTGCACAACAAAGCGTCCGGCCTGGGGATGATGCACGGCCATGTTCCAGCATCCGCCAATGCCCAGGTCGTCGCGTTCCGGTATGATGTGTATTACGCGTTTGTCTTCGGCATATTTGTCTATGGCCTCCGTGGTGCCGTCTGTACTGCCGTTGTCCACGACAATCAGGTTGAAGGGGAAGCTGGTCTCCTGTTCCAGCACGCTTCTGATGGCATCTTCAATGGTGCGGACACGGTTGCGCACGGGTATGACGACAGAGGCCTCCACGGCAAATTCCCCTTCCTTCAGGTCCAGCTCGTCGTTCTCGTTGCCGTGCAGATAAGCGTTTATGGCACGCAGATGACGGGTGACGGCACGCTCCATCTCCACTTGGCGCGAACGGTTTCTGGGGTCTACATAGTCAAATTGCTTCTGTCCGCTCAGACGCGTGTCGCGCTCCACTTCGGTGTACAGAAACTCGTCTACGTGAACAGGAAGGGAACGGCGGCTGATGAAAAGCCTGAGGTCGTACAGTGCGGCATACTGGTAGGTGTGCAGATGGTCCTGGCTGACGTATTCCTTCAGCGCTTCTGTCTTGATGAGCAGTACGGAACCCATTTGGAAGTCGTCGCGCACGGAACCCTCCTGATAATCTATCAGCGGCATGGCGCGGCGCTCCCCGTCTGGCGTGACAATATAGTGGTCGGCATACCACATGGCCCCTTTGCTGTCTTCCGCCACGGAAAGCAGGCGGTGCAGGGCGTGGAATCCCAGTTTTAGCGTGTCATATTTTGTATATAATAATATGTAAGGCGCTGAAGCCAGTTGCGCAATGTGGCGGATAGTCCGTGTGCTGCCGGTGCCACCCTCCTCTTTCAGGTAGTGTATGGCGGCTACGTGTTCGTCTGCGCTCAGCTGGGCTATGGTTTCACAAGCCTGGTCATCATCGGTCCAGGGGATGAAACAGTCAATTTTCGGAAAAACGGTATTCATATCTCTTACAAAAGATTTGATTGCTGTTAATGTTGTGTTGCCGATACAAAAATACTTATTTTTTCCTTCTTATCCAAACTAAGTGCGAGATGAATGGCCGAATACAGCCTTTCTGTGCGGCTATTCTATTAAAAAGTTATGAATCTGCATCGTAAATCGGTGATTTTTTCTTACTTTTGCGGCTGGACATTCCGAACATAGTTATAAAAAGATAAAAGTTCATGAAGAAAATTTTTCCATTGTTTTTAGTGCTCCTGGTTTTGGCCGGTAATGCCATGGCCAAGACGGAGCGCGCCGATTATGATGTAATCCCTCTTCCCAAGGAAGTGAAGGAGGATTCTACACAAGTGTTTACGCTTCAGCAGGGAATGGGTGTGGCCTACGATGCCGCAGACCCCGAGGTATTCCGTAACGTGCAGTTCCTCTGCCAGTGGGTTGAGGATATGACTGGCATTCGCCTGAGACTGACTCCGGAAGATAAGAAGGCGGCTGTCCGCCTGTCCCTGGATTATCCTGCCTCAAAGGATGAATCGGAGGCGGAACTGACAGAACAGCAGAAGGAAGCCTATGTAATCAAGGTGGACAAAAAGGGACTGGACATCCGCGCCCGCAAGCCGGTGGGACTGTTCCGTGCCGCCCAGACGCTGCGCAAGGCTCTTCCCGTGGTAAAGGGAACCGGGGTGGAACTGCCCTTTGTGGAGATCAAGGACGAGCCCCGCTTTGAATACCGTGGTGTGCTGCTGGATTGCGGACGCCATTTCTTTACGGTTGAGTTCATCAAGCAGTTCATTGACGTTATGGCTCTGCACGGCAGCAACCAGCTCCACTGGCATCTTACCGAGGACCAGGGATGGCGCTTCGAGGTGAAGGCCTATCCCAGCCTGGCTCCCATGGGAAGCGTGCGTGCCGAAACCGTAGTAGGTCCCGGCAACTCCGGTATTTACGACGGTGTGCCTTACGGAGGATATTACACCCAGGACGACTGTCGCGAGGTGGTCCGCTATGCAGCCGAACGCTATGTTAATGTGGTGCCCGAGATAGACCTTCCCGGCCACATGCAGAGTGCCCTTCATGTGTTCCCGCATCTGGGCTGTACCGGCGGTCCGTATCCGGTGCGTACTTATTGGGGCGTAAGCCGTGAAGTGCTTTGTGGCGGCAATCCCGAGACATTGACCTTCCTGAAGACCGTATTGGGCGAACTTTGTGATGTATTCCCCTCAAAGTATATCCACATTGGAGGAGACGAATGCCCCAAGGACCGTTGGAACAAGTGTGCCAAGTGCCAGGCCAAGATTAAGGAACTGGGCATAAAGGGCGACGACAAGCATAAATTCTCTGCCGAACATCAGTTGCAGAGCTGGATCAATCGCGAGGTTGAGACATTCATGAAAGAACGCGGACGCGCCATCATCGGCTGGGACGAAATTCTGGAAGGCGGACTTTCCGGTTCTTCCATCGTAATGTCATGGCGCGGCGTCAAGGGCGGTATTGCCGCGGCTCGTCAGGGACACCGCGTAATCATGAGCCCCAATGTGTACAGCTATATCGATCATCCTCAGCTGAAGGACTACGGCAAGCAGCCCCGCACCACGGACAGCTATATCGTATCGGCCAGCAAGGTGTATTCTTTTGAACCCCTTATTCCAGACAGCCTTACCCAGGAACAGCAGAAACTTATTCTGGGTCCCCAGGTAAACTTGTGGACAGAGCATGTGGCCTATCCCCAGCATGCGTTCTATCAGCTTCTTCCCCGTCTGGGTGCATCCAGCGAAGTGCAGTGGTGTCTTCCCGAACAGAAGGATTTTGAGCAGTTCAAGAACCGTCTGCCCCGTCTGAAGAAGATTTACGACCTCATTGGCGTTCCCTATTGCCGCCATTTGGAATAATCCCTTTGGCATAACGGATAAATGCAAGCCGGGCAGCGGAATCTCCATTCCCTTCCCGGCTATTTCTTTTTTCCCTCGGGAGGGAATTTTTCGCGCCTCGGGAGGGAAAAAGAATTGGGCCTTATGGCGCTCCGAGGGAAAAGCACAAAGTTTACTGCAGATTTGCATAACGCAAAACGATAAGATGCATAATGCGGGTTGTACTTTCAGAAAAAAAACTTATCTTTGTGGCATAGTTAGTACAGAATTTGTTCTAAAAGATAAATATTAAGATGAGAAATTCCCGTTTTGTGACAAGAGCCCTGGCCTTTCTCCTTTGCATTTTGCCTGTTATGACAGATGCGGCGGCACAGGAAGGTTGTGATCCTTTGGCTGATTCTGCGGCCATGGTGGTAAGCGGAAAAGTCCGCTTTACGGTACTTACCAGCAGGATGATCCGCATTCAGTACAGCAACACTTCAAAGTTTGAAGACCGTGCCACCTTTGCCATTGTAAACCGCCGTTTGCCGGTTCCGGAATATACGGTGGAGGAAGAAGGCCTTTATTTGTATATCCGTACAGAGCATCTGACCTTGCGTTACAAGAAAAGGTCCGTTCCCAAGGCGTCGGACAAAACGCCTGCAAATCTTTGCATAACCTTCGACATGAACGGCCAGTCGTGTATGTGGTATCCCGGAAAGGATGATGCGCTGAATCTGTTGGGCACACACCGCACCTTGGACCAGGCGTGGGGCGATACCCGGCGCGGCAGTCTGGAGAAAGGCCTGCTCTCCCGTGCCGGGTGGGCTATAATTGATGAGAGCCCCAAGACAACCCGTGGCGACGGCAGTACCACTTTTGCCTTGGCTCCCAATGAAGACGGCTTTATGTGGTGGGACCAACCGGTGGATAAGGACGCCACCGACTGGTATTTCCTTGGCTACGGACATGACTATAAGGGATGTCTGGCTGATTATATAAAGGTGGGCGGACGCGTACCCATGCCCCCCAAGTATATCTTCGGATACTGGTATAGCCGTTATTGGGCCTATTCGCAGAGCGATTTCCAGCGTATCATACGCGATGCGGAATCGCACGATGTGCCCATGGATGTACTTATTATGGACATGGACTGGCACAAGAGCGGATGGACCGGCTGGAGCTGGAACAAAAGTCTCATCCCCAGCCCCAAATCTCTGATCACCTACATGCACAATCACGGAGTAAAAACGGCTCTCAACCTTCATCCCGCCGATGGCGTGGGCCGTCACGAGGACTATTATGTGGCCATGAAGAAGGATCTGGGCTATGATGCGTCCTATACCGATGATATTCCATGGAAGATAGAGGACTATGATTTCTATAAGGCTCTGTTCAAGAACATCATTTCCGAGCACGAGGAAACCGGAGTGGATTTCTGGTGGATTGACTGGCAGCAGTATCTTACGGCAAAGGATGTGCCGGGACTTGGCGAAACCTTCTGGTGCAATCACGTCTTCTTTGAGGATATGCGTCGCAATCGCCCGCATCTCCGTCCTGTAATCTATCACCGCTGGGGCGGATTGGGCAGCCACCGCTATCCCATTTGTTTCTCCGGCGATACATGGGCGTCATGGAGTATGCTGGGCTATGAGATATTCTTTACCAGCAACGCCAGCAATGTCTGCTATGACTATTGGGGGCACGACCTTGGCGGACACCAGGGCGGAGACAATGACCCGGAACTCTTGCAGCGCTGGCTCCAGTTCGGCGTCTATACGCCCATTTTCCGTACCCATGCCACAAACGACCCAAAACTGGAACGCCGCATCTGGAAGTACGGCAACTTTGAACAACTGCGCGAGACGGTGCGTCAGCGTTATCGCATCTTCCCTTACCTTTATACTGCGGCGCGTGAGACTTACGAGACGGGAGTGGGCATGAACCGTCCTCTTTATTACGACTGGCCCGAGGAAAACAATGCCTACAAGTTTGAAGACGAATATATGTTTGGCAACGATATGCTTGTGGCTCCCATTTATACTCCGGCTGACGCCAAGGGCTACAGCGAGCGTTCAATCTGGCTGCCCAAGGGGAAATGGTGGGATGTAACGCACAACAGACTGGTAGAGGGCGACCGCATCTTCCGTGACCGTTTCACTACGGACGAGTTCCCCTTGTACTACCGTCCCGGTTCGGTAATCGTCAATTATCCTGTGCAGAGAACGGTGCAGACCACCCCGTCCGAGATAGTCTTGCTTGTGGTTCCCGGAGCTGACGGAACGGGACGTTTCTATGAAGATGACGGAACAAACCAGGAGTACCAGGACGACGCCAAGGTAGCGAATACCTATTTTACGCAAACTCGCATACAGGGCGAAACCCGCCTGAAGATAGCTGCCCGCCAAGGCGGCTATGAAGGCATACCGGCCGAGCGTGCATGGCGTGTGGTATTCCTTGGACAGGAGTCTGTGCCCGAAACTGTAACCGTGAACGGTGTGGCGGTGGACCAGACTCAGCTGCAGTTTGATGAGGAGAACGGAAAGCTTATCCTGCAAATCCCGGCCACGTCGTGCAGTAAGGACATTATGATTGTCTTGCATGATGCAGTTCCCTCATTAGCGTTTAACCATTGATAATATTACAATTCCAGATGAAAAGATTCTATATACTTTCTTTGACAGCTTTTCTATGTGTCTTATGTGCCAGCGCACAATCTTATTATATTACAGGTAGCGCGGTGCCTGGCGGTAAAACCATTCCGTTGGAAAAGTGGGACGATGGCTCGTACAAGTTCCACGGCACGCTTCTTCCCGGCGACCTTTATATTATCAATACGCCGGAAATAGGGGCTATAACCCAGTACTATGCCCCTCAGCAGGTAAACAGCAACATCGTTTGCAATGGCATTCAGGCATTGCTCAAAAGGTCTGCTGATGATGCGGCTTGGGCAGTGCTTTTCGAGGCGGACAATTACCGTTTCACCATTTCTCCGTCGCGTCTCGTTACTGGTGAAGTCTTCACCTGGTGGTACGAGGCCTGGATTGTAGGAGGCTGTACGGAAGACGGACAGGGCGGTTGGAAGCTCTCGGCAGGAAAGCAGATGGTGCAGAGCGAGGACGATCCTTATGAATGGACATGGGTGGGCGAGCTGAAAGCCTATTCTTCCAATGAGGAACCGCGCCGCTTCAAAATTATCGGACAATATGATTGGGGGCCAAAGCATTTGCACCCCTACAAGCAGGATGCCTCTATCCTGACCGCCGAGAAGGTTATCTATAATAATTCCAACGATTACAAGTGGACAATAGAGGAGGACGGGTACTATCGTATCAAGTGTAATGTTTTTCTTGAAACCATTTCGGGCGAATATCTGGGTGTGAATCCGCCGTCCGACATTGGCGAGGAACTTGAGACTGCGACAAGCGTGCGTGCTTTCGGGCGTACAATCTGCGTGCAGAGCTGCGAACCGGTAACGGTACAGCTGGTGTCACTCAGCGGACAGGTTGTGGCTACGGCGCAGGGTACGGACGTGAAGCTTCAGGCACCGGCCTCCGGACTTTATATGGTACGGGCCGACGGGCATTTCACCCACTTTAGCCGTAAGGTGGCTGTGAAGTAGCCTTTTGCGAAAATACAGACAGCAATTTTTTAGATGAAAACAAAAAAGAAATAAGCGATGAAAAAACGATTTTTATTCTGCGGATGGGTTGCATTGTTTTCCCTCTCGCAGGTTTCCGCAAGTGTTCCTCTGTCTGACGAACACCGCACATTGCGTGAGAAAGTAAACCTCTTCATGGGAACCGCCAATGATTACGGCCAAATGGCTCCTGGCGCCACCGTGCCTTTCGGTATGGTGCAGGTATGTCCCGACAGTAATCCCCGCCAACATCCCGGATACGATTATGAGGTTCCTGTTATTTCGGGCATTTCCATCAATCGCCTTTCCGGAGTGGGAGGCAGCGGTTGCGGAGGAAACGTATCCCTGATGCCCGACGGAGAAGGAAAGAACATCCGCATTCTGAAGGCAACCGAGAATGCCGAACCTGGTTATTACGAGACTTATTTGAGCAACGGCGTGCAGGTTAGCCTAACGGCCACCCACCGAATGGCCGTGGAACGTTACGCCTTCCCCTCAACGGCGGAACCGGTATTGTTGCTCAATCCCGCTTCATCCTTTGAACGGGTGGAAGGTTCTTCATTCTCTGTCCTTTCAGATCGTGTGGCCAAGGGATATGTGGCATCCCGCAACACCTGTGGCCGGGGCGTCTATCATCTCTACTATCGTCTGTATGCCGACAAGCCTTTTGTGGCGGAGACCCAAAAAGACGGCCGTGTCCGGCTGGCTTTCTCATCGCGTCAGGTTGAGGTGCGCATTGCCGTATCAACCGGACTGGAGAATGCCCTTGACGCATTGTCCGAGGCGGAGGTGTGGAAACAGGACTTCTCCGCTTTGAAAGCCGATGCCGCTTCGCAATGGTATGCCATTCTGGAACGTGTCAAGGTTAGTGGCGCGCCACAGGTAGAGCCTCTTTTCTACACCTCGCTCTATCGTGTGTTCCATAGCCCCTTTAAGGTGACGGACGACAAGATGGACACCTATCTGGGCACAGACGGCAAGGTGCACAAGGCGCAAGGTTCAGACTATTACAGCTCCTGGTCACTTTGGGATACCTATCGCACCAAATTCCCCCTCATAACCCTGTTCCAGCCAGGAAGAAGCCAGGCCATCATGGCCTCATTGGCGCAGCTTTATACCACCGGAAAGGAAGATTGGTCCACGCCCCATGAATGCGTGCCAACGGTGCGTACGGAGCATGCCATCGCCACTCTGCTCGATGCCTACCGCAAGAAGGTGGTGACAAAGGACGTGCTGCAGAAGGCCTATCCAGGAATGGTGGCCGAGGTGAAGCGGCTCCCTTTGAAGTCGCCGGACCAGTGCCTGGAAGCCGCTTCAGACTTTTGGGCTTTGAGCGAACTTTCAAAGGACTTGGGAAAACAATCCGACTGCAAGAAATGGAAACAGCGTGGCGAGGAACTTTTCGATTCCATCTGGCCGCGGGAATTCATGAACATTGACGCAAACTACACCAAAATGCGCGGAAACGGACTTTATCAGGGAACGCGCTGGCAATACCGTTGGGGAGCTCCCATGTTCCTTGACCGCATGATAGCCTTGTGCGGAAAGGACAAACTTCAGAAGCAATTGAATACGTTCTTTGACGAGCAGCTGTACAATCAGGGGAACGAGCCGGACATTCATGTGCCCTTCCTTTTCGGCCGCTTGGGCCAGCCCCTCCGTACAGGCAAGGTTGTACAGGAGCTTATGCTCGACAGCATTACCCACCGCTATGGCGGAAATGACGCCTATAAGACGCCTTTTGTGGGACATGCCTTCAAGAATGCTCCCAGAGGCTATTGTCCCGAGATGGACGAGGACGACGGCACCATGAGCGCATGGTTTGTGTTCGCTTCCATGGGTATGTATCCGCTCATCGTGGGCGAACCTGTCTATGAGCTGTTCTCTCCAGTCTTTGACCGCATTGAACTGCAGATGGACGAGGCTGCCAAGGTTAAGACCGTTATCCGTACCGTTGGCCGGAAAGACATGCGTCAGACATTGCGTCGTGTGACATGGAACGGCGTTGCGCTTCATAATTTCCAAATCAAGCATGCGCAACTGGCCAAGGGCGGCGAACTGGTGTTCTGGTATTGATGTCTGTTGCTCAGTCAGACTACAGAATAAAAGATAAAAGCGAAGAATATGCGTTCATCCAATTTTGACAAATATCCGGCTACCCGAATTGATGGCAAGCTCATCATGGGGTGGGAAACTATTGTGAACAGGTTGCAGGACGAATGGGGCGACAGCCCTGTTTGGGCCGTAGACTTGTATGTGGGAAGTTACGAAGAAGACTTTGTGGAGGCGTTTGCCGCTACCGGGCGTGAGATTGTTCAGACCCGCAGCCTGATGATTGGCGATGAGGCCGTAAAGGAACTCACAGACCGTTTTATAACGGACGACGTACTGTTCGGCTATATGTCTAACATTCGTCTTGAGGAATATTTCTGCGAGAAGAAGGTGGAAGAGGCGCGTTCACGTTTGGCCGACGGGGGAAAGTACGTTGTGATAGGAACCGCAGCTGCGCGTATAGCCCCTTCTGCACCGGTGGCGTATGCCGATATGGCACGCTGGGAAATCCAGCAGCGTTTCCGCCGGCACGAGGTGAAGGCGCTGGGCATTGACAACAGTGCCGAGGGCCCCAGCCTTCAGTATAAAAGAGGATATTTCAATGATTGGAACATCTGCGATGCCTACAAGGACAAGCTGTTCCAATTGGGGCGCATCAGTTTCTGGATAGACCACAACTGCCGTGCCTGCCCCAAGATGATTACCGATGCCCAGTTCCGCCAAGGCCTGCAGCGTACCGTCAGCCGGCCGTTTAGGGTGGTGCCTTTCTTCGACCCTGCCCCTTGGGGTGGCCAGTGGATGAAGGAGGTGTGCGGCCTGGACCCCTCTGTGGAGAACTACGGATGGTGTTTTGATTGTGTGCCCGAGGAGAACAGTCTCTATTTCCTGGCAGAAGGAGAACGCTTTGAACTGCCCTCCCAGGACGTGGTGCTGTGGCACTGTCGCGAATTGCTGGGGCATTATGTATGGTCTCGTTTCGGACGTTCGTTCCCCATTCGTTTCGACTTTCTGGATACCATGGGAGGCGGCAACCTGAGCGTGCAGGTGCATCCCACAAGCGAATTTGCGCACCGCAACTTCGGACTGGCCTACACACAGGATGAGAGCTACTACCTGCTGGATGCCGGAGACGATGCCGTGGTTTATCTCGGGCTGAAGGAAGACGTATGCCCCGAAGAGATGATTGACGACCTGCGCAGGGCGCAGCGCGGAGAAATTATGTTCGATGCCGAACGCTACGTGAACAAGTTCCATGCCAGGAAACACGACCATTACCTGATTCCCAACGGAACGGTGCATTGCTCCGGCCATAACAGCATGGTGCTTGAAATCAGTTCCACGCCCAGCATCTTCACATTCAAACTGTGGGATTGGGGACGCCTGGGCCTCGACGGCAAACCGCGTCCCATCAACGTGGAGCGCGGAAGCAAGGTAATACAGTGGGAACGGCGTACCGAATTCGTGAAGAACGAACTTTGCAACCGCTTTGAGGTGCTGAAGGAGGAGGACGGAGCGCTTGAGGAACGTACCGGACTCCATCGCAACGAGTTTATAGAAACCCGCCGCCACACCTTCAGCCGCCCTGTGACGCTTCATACCGAAGGCGGTGTCAATGTGCTTAACCTCTGCCAGGGCGAGTCGGCGCTGGTGGAAAGCCCCACAAACGCCTTTGAACCGTTTGAAGTACATTATGCCGAGACCTTCATCATCCCTGCCTGCATAGGGGAATACACCCTTACGCCCGGCGGAAATAACAAGAACAACGAACCCTGCATGGCCATCAAGGCCAGTGTGAGAGGATAAAAAAACGCTACAATTATGTATATAAAGGACAACCGCATTGTGCTTACCCTCGACGCAGGAGGCACAAATTTCGTTTTCTCTGCCATGCAGGGATACAAAGAGATTACAGAACCCATCAGACTTGATGCCGTTTCGGACAGCATTCAGGGCTGTCTGGACGTATTGGTACACGGATTCAATCTGGTCAAGGAACAGCTTGCCGACGAACCGGTGGCCATCAGCTTTGCCTTCCCCGGCCCCGCCGACTATGAGCGCGGAATCATTGGCGACCTGGGCAATTTCCCCGCTTTCCGGGGCGGAGTGGCAATGGGACCCTATCTGCAGCAGAAGTTCGGCATTCCCGTATATATAAACAATGACGGCAACCTCTTTGCCTATGGCGAGGCGCTGGCCGGATTCCTGCCCGAGGTGAACCATACCCTGCAGCAGCATGGTGTCACTCGCCAGTACCGCAACCTGCTCGGCATTACGCTTGGTACAGGATTCGGTGGCGGTGTGGTGCTCGACGGCGTGCTGCTTCGCGGAGACAATGGCTGCGGAGGCGATGTATGGTGTATGCGCAACGCACGCTACCCCCAGATGATTGCCGAGGAGGGCGTGAGCATCCGTGCCGTGCGCCGAGTATATCAGGAAGAAAGCGGACAGGATGTGGAGGGACTGACCCCCTTTGACATCTACCAGATTGCCGAGGGCAGGCGCGAAGGCAATCCCCAGGCAGCCAGGGAGGCATTCCGCCAACTGGGCGAGGTGGCTGGCGAGGCTATGGTCAGTGCCCTGAATATTGTAGACGGAGTGGCTGTGCTTGGCGGCGGACTGGCCGGTGCCGGAAAGTACATTCTGCCCGGAGTGGTTGCCGCGTTGAAGGGGACGGCCGGCACTTTCGGCGGCAACTCCTTCCCCTTGCTCCAAATGGACGTCTTCAACTGGGAGGATGAGGCCGACCGGGAAAAGTTCATTGCCCTGGGAATGGGAACCGTAAAGGTGCCCTGCTCGGAAAAGGAAGTGCCATATCTGAACCGCCGTTCCATTTGTGTGGGCCTTTCAAAGAACGGCGCCAGCACCAGCATCATGTACGGCGCCTATGCCTATGCCCTGCGCCAGTTGGACAAATAAGAATACGTTATGAACAGGAAAATCATACCCGTAATGCTGTGCTTCTTTGCCATGGGGTTTGTAGACCTTGTGGGCATTGCCAGCAATTACATCAAGGGCGACCTTGGGCTGACGGACAGCATGGCCAATCTGCTCCCCTCGCTGGTGTTCTTCTGGTTCCTGGTCTTCTCCATCCCCACCAGCCTGCTCATGAACCGCATCGGTCGCAAGCGTACCGTCCTGCTCAGTCTGCTCATTACCGTCTTCGCCATGGTGATACCCGTCTTTGTCAATACGTTTTGGGTACTGCTCATAGCCTTCTCGCTTCTTGGCATCGGCAATGCGCTTATGCAGACTTCCCTTAATCCGTTGGTGGACAGCGTGATGCGTGGCGGCAATCTGGCCTCTACGCTTACGTTCGGCCAGTTTGTCAAGGCCATCGCTTCCTTTATGGCGCCCATTCTGGCCGCCTGGGGCGCAACGGCAGACGTATTCGGAATGGGGTGGCGAATCCTTTTCCCCCTTTACATGTCCGTCGGCATTGTCGCCATACTCCTGCTTAATGCAACGGAAATAAAGGAAGGGGCAGAGGAGAAGACGGAAAAGCAGCTGGGAGCGGCTGCACAGTTTGCCAACGCCCTGCGCCTGTTGGGCAATCCCGCCGTGCTGCTTTGCTTTCTGGCCATTGTCTGCCATGTAGGCATGGATGTGGGCATAAACATTACGGCGCCCAAGGTGCTGATGGAACGTCTGGGCATTACGCTTGAGACGGCGGGATTTGCCACCAGCCTTTATTTCATCGCACGCACGGCGGGCTGCCTGGCCGGCGGTTTCGTGATGGTGCGTATGAAGGAGTGGACCTTCCTGCTGGCAAGTATAGTGCTGATGCTTGTTGCCCTGTCGATGCTTTTCCTGGGTGCGGAACAATGGGTGCTTTATGCCTCCATCGTATTGCTCGGACTGGCCAACAGCAATCCCTTTTCCATCATCATGGCGCGGGCGTTGCAGGCTGTCCCGGATAAGAAGAACGAGGCTTCC
The DNA here is from genome assembly GCA_017935785.1 of Bacteroidaceae bacterium. Classification (GTDB taxonomy): domain Bacteria; phylum Bacteroidota; class Bacteroidia; order Bacteroidales; family Bacteroidaceae; genus Physcousia. The sequence goes on along the minus strand of JAGBGU010000047.1, from coordinate 15,170 downwards.
GGCCTGATGATCATGGGCTTGTTCGGCGGAACGGTGTTCCCCCTGCTCATGGGTGCGGCCAGCGACAGCTTCGGGCAGACCGGCGCCATAGCCGTGTTGGCGCTTGGCGCCTTCTATCTGCTCTTCTTCTGGCGGGCGAACAAAGCCTGAGGAAAGGTTGGAAAAACAAATATAGATATGGAGAGCTTGTAAGTGTCGACTTTGGACAGCCCGAATGGGATGACTATGAAATTGAAAACTTCAAGAATTACCTATCTGTACTATGTAACTAGCTCAATTTGAAGCAAAAGGAGAAGTAGAAGCCATAGAAGCCGCAGGATGAGGTTGGGAAATGACAAGGTATTTTTAATTCATAATAAAACATACTGTTTATGTCTTATCGAGATTTTCAGCAGAGGGTTTATTCGTACCTGATTAAGTATAAAGAAGATGTTCTTAAAATTAAGGGTAAAGGGATTTCAAATAGAGGTGTTGAGCACGATTGTTTGTTTCCTAAGCCATATTGTGATGCAAAAATACCAGTTATGCTCTATGAGAATATTAAGTCAACAGTAGTAGATATTCAAAAAAGCAAGTTCGCCTATAAACCACATCTTGCAGCTTCTATGCATGTGGCAAGTTCTCAAACTGCATGCATTAATCTTTTTGTGCCAATATTGGAGAGCGAGTATGCTGATAAGATATTAAAAGTGTCAGGAGTTGCTCCTACAGGTTTTGACCATGTTGATAGAAACCAATTTCGTAAGGGTTATTGCTTTGAGTATTGGGAATCTTCATTGGAAGGTTCCAAAGGCCTTCTTGGTGACCATAGCCCTCATGCAGGAACAGATTCAGATGTTGCCATTGCATATCGAAATTTTGACAATGAACTCTGCCTTTGGCTTATAGAACACAAGTTAACTGAACGGGAATTTACAACTTGTGGAGGCTATCGTTCAAAAGGTATTTCCAAATTTGAGGAAGCCAATTGTACATCTTGTGGCATAAAAGAATTGCTAAATAATCACGACAAGTGTTATTACCACAAACATTGTGGCTACTATTATTGGAAAAACATGGAAAGACAGTACTCGTTCTTCTCTGGTAAATATGTAAATGATGGTTGCCCATTCAGAGGTGGCATGAACCAACTTTGGAGGAATCAGTTGCTTGCTTTGGAACTTGAAGATAGAAGAGTATTTAAAGAAGTCTATTTTTCGGTGGTCACTCATCCCGAAAATTCTTTCCTTGACAAGACGATGAATGACTATCGACAACTGACTAACAATTCTTCCAAGTTCTATGACTTTAAATCTAATGTACTTGTTGACAATGCGGTTGCTTATTTGCCTGATTGGTCAAGTTGGTACAAGAAAGTATATTTTGGATTTGATTAGTGTAACACTAAGATTATGACAATATACAAATGATAGAACAACTCCGACAGCTAATGACTCTTGATGCCTCTATGAATGCATCTGACATCGAAGAACGTTTTGAACAAATAGCAAAGATGCTGTTTGAAAGTTTTGCCATTCAAAAGGGAGAGACGATGTATCTTTTTAAAGAGATTGAATTATAGGGAATGTACTTTGTAAAGAAAATTTACTTTGATAAAGTGTGCGATTTGAAATAAACGGTTATCCAATACAAAGCTTTTTAGAAATTTAAGCAGCTTCTTAATGTTGCCGCAAAAGTTGCTCTTCAGACGGCCGATTTTTACATCACTATGTAAGTGGATTTACCGTTCTATGTAAACGCACTTACCTCACTATGTAAATCCACTTACACTTAAGGGTAAATCCGTTTACATTTCAATGAGACAGAATTGTAAATGCAATACGTTGATAATCAAAGCTAGCACGGGTTTTCTGTTTTTGTCTGATAGACTTGTTTGAGGGGCTTAAAATCCCCTTAATTAAGGCAAATACGTATAGAAGATTCCCAATGGCAGTGGGACTTGTTTGTCATTTCCCTGGAAAGCGAAAATAATCGGAGTGGAATTCCGTTATATATAATAATGTAAGAAAAATGGGAAAAAACATGGCAAGAGCAAAAAACTTCCGTTTCGGGTTAGCGATTTCTCCGTCTGAAGGGTATTAGATAAAAAGAGAGACGACGAAAGTCAGAGAAATGTGATGGAACGAGAGACGGTACAACAGCTGTTCAGACAGCACTACGCCAAGATGCAACGGGTGGCGCGCACCCTGTTGTACGATGTGCAGGAGAGCGAGGATGTGGTCAGCGACATCTTCGAGCAACTGCTCCATGGCCGCATTACGCTGATACCCGGTGCTGAGGAACGCTATCTGCTGACAAGCGTACGCAACCGGTGCCTTAAACGGCTGCGCCATATAGATATAATAAGGAGTGCGGCGGCCGGGCTTTGCGACGACGGCGATGCCGGGGACGAGCGGCTGACGGACATTGTGGAGTTTGTGGTGGCGCGCCTGTCGCTCCAGGAACAGCGCATCTTCCGCCTGCGTTTTACCGAAGGGTACACTTACGAGGAGATAGCTCTGGCCGAGGGTATCAGCAAGGTGGCGGTATGGAAGCATCTCTCGCACACCATCAATGCAATCAAGAAACAATTTAATCCCCAGAAGTTATGATGCAATCAGACGACAAGCGGCTGTTCCTGGATATGCAGGAGCACCCCGAGAACTATTCCGAACGGCAGTTGCAGGCCATGATGGAAGAGATAGACCGTGAAGCGGATGCCGAAGCGGCATGGAAACGCTTTGAAGAAAGAAACGGTGCGGAAGGGAAGCGCCGCACGAAGCCCCTGCTGAGGTTTGCCGCCATGCTGGCCGGAGCCGTTCTGCTGGCCGGCATATCCTTTGCCGCTGTCCGGCTGGTCCGCGCCCATTACGGCCAGCCGGAAGCGCAGGCGGAAGTCCTTCAGCCGGTTTCCGCAGAGATTTTGCCGGCGGATACGACAGTCCGTTTTGATAATGTACGGCTGGACAGCCTGCTTTCCGCGGTTTCCGCCCATTACGGAAAGACCGTCATCTTTAGCGAGAAGAAGCTGCGCCGCAAGATGCTGATCATGACCTGGCGCCCCGGTACGCCGCTGGCCGACCTGATTGAGCGTCTGAATGCCTTTGACGGCATTGGCCTCAGCCTTGAGGGCGACACCATCATGGTTTACGAAACCGACGAAGAGGAGGAAGAACCATGATGAAGCGCATTTTCGCCCTGCTCGCCTTTCTGGCGTGCCTGTGCCTTGGCGTGGCGGCGCAGATTACCCGCTCCTTTCGCAACACACCGTTGCTCGAAGCCTTGCAGACCATCGGTGGCGAACAGACGGAATATAGCATAGACATCCTCTCGGACGGCCTTGCCGACCTGCGTGTTACCGCCGATGCCGACAGCCTGTCCGTGCCCGATGCCGTGAAGCTGGTCTGCCGCCACCAGCCGGTAAAGGTGAAGGTGCGCGGGCGGGACATCAGCGTGCAGTATGACAAACGGAGGGAGATTAAGAAGCTGAAGCTGAAGAGTAAGGTGGAGGATATCCGCGCCCACAAGCCGCTCATCGGCGCCACGGTGGAACTGCTCAGCGCGGCTGACAGCACCGTGCTGCAACAGACCGAGGCCAAGAAAGAGTATTCGGCTTATGGCGGAGGGCAGAGTTTTAAATGGACCACCAGCGACTTCTCCTTTTCTGTGCCGGCGCAGCCTGCCGGATACATCTTCCGCATTGCCTATGAGGGGTTCCAGATCGCCTGTGTGGACTATAAGCTGGAGCGCATTGGCGGCCGCGAGTACGAACGCGAACTGCCGCCCTTCTATCTGAAACCGAAGCCGAAGGAGAAGACGATGGACGAGGTGGTGGTAACCGCCTCCAAGGTGAAGTTCTATTACAAGGGCGACACTCTGGTCTACAATGCCGATGCCTTTGTGCTGGCTGAAGGTTCCATGCTGGATGCCCTCATCAAACAGCTGCCGGGCATGGAACTGAAGAGCGACGGCCGCATCTATCACGAAGGGAAGTTTGTGGACGACCTGCTGCTCAACGGCAAGAAACTTTTCAGCCACGACCGCCGCCTGCTGCTGGAAAACCTGCCGGCCTATACCGTAAAGGAGGTGGCCGTATATGACAAGCAGACCGAGGAGAACGAGTGGCTGGGGCGCAAGGACGAGACCACACAGCGCCATGTAGTGGATGTGAGGCTGAAGAAGGAATACATGATCGGATGGGTGGCGAACGCCGAAGCGGGCGGTGGCACGGGCGACCGTTATCTGGGCCGCGTCTTTGCCATGCGCCATTCCGAGTTCTCGCGCCTGGCGGTTGTGGCAAACGCCAACAATCTGGACGACAGCAGCAAACCGTCCAAGGGAGGGCAGTGGAACCGCAGTGCCGACAATGCGCTCCGGCGCAACGAGATGGCGGCCGTGGACTTTCGGGTGGAAAGGCGCGACCACCGGTGGGCATACAATGGCGGCATAGACGCACGCCACTCCACGGAAAAGCAGGACCAGCGCACCACGGCGCAGACCTTCCTTCCGCAAGGCGACACATACGAATATCTCTTCAGCCAGGCACGCAATGAGGACTGGAGGCTGAAATCGCGCCACGATGTGGCGTTTACGAACGACAGACTGATGCTGCACATCAGTCCCGAAGCCTCATACCACCGCTTCCGTCACGAGAACGGCAGCGCGTCAGGTCTGTTCTCCGCTCCCGTGGCAGACGTGAGCCGCCGCCTGCTCGATGACCTCTTCTCCTCCGCCACGCAGCGGCCCGACCTGCGCGACACGCTTATCAACCGCCAGCTGCGCGAGGGACTGGGTACGGGACACAATCTGGAAACAAACGCAATTGTGTGGGGAATGCTGAAGATGAAGCGCAGCAACGATGTGCTTGGTTTTTCTCTGAGTGGAAACTATTCCGAGAACGCCCGGGAGCAGTTCTCGCGCCAGTCGGTCGCCTATGCCGCTCCGGCACAACCCCTGTTCCGCCACCAGTATACCGACCTCTCGCCACGGCGCAAGGTTGTATTTACTCCCAGTTTGGATTATAAGGTGCAAGGAAAGGGATGGAGGTCTATCATGATACAATATGACTTTACCCATCGCAATCAGCGCGAGCACGAAAGCATCTATCGCCTTGACCGCCTGGCGGGTGCCGATTCCACCTTTGCCCGTCCGATTGACCGGTTGCCGAGCGTGAGCGAATACCAGCAGGTGATTGACCGCAACAACAGCCACCTGAGCCATTACATTGACAACGAGCATAAGGTCTTCGTCAATGCGGGCTATGAGTTCAAGAAGACCGACCGTGGCCAGTTTCTGGTGCTGACCAACATGACGGCCCGCCTGACACAACAAGAGCACGAATACGAGCGGGGAAGCATAGACACCACGCTCCGCCGAGTGGCGCCCACCTTCGATATTTATGTTCGCCCGTGGTTCCGGAAAAATGACGGTCGCTATATCGGCTTGTCAATGTCGTTGAAGAACGAAGTGCCCGAACTGCTGAACCAGGCCGCCGTTGTGGATGACACGGATCCCATGAACATCCGCATTGGCAACCCCGACCTGCATGCTTCTCTGCGTACAGGTGTCGGTCTGGAAGGCACCTGGAATCCGAGCAAGCTACGCTGGCGCAACATGTGCTATGTGGACTACGGTTTCACCCGCAACGCCATCGGCATGGGCCAGACCTACGACAGGGCAACGGGCATACGCACCTACCGCCCCGAGAACGTGAACGGCAACTGGGATGCTTCGGCCCGGCACACGCTGAACTACAGCTTCGGCGAGGGTAAGAAGCACAGCACAGGCATCACGTCCAACTTCAACTACCGCAACAGCGTGGATCTGATGGCGGAAGCGGGAGCGGCACAAGCAACCCGCAGCACCGTGCGCAACGCCGCGCTCTCTGTGGCGCCCAAGCTGAGCCTCACCCTGGGCAAGCATGCGCTGAACGTTACGTCGGACGTATCGTGGAACCGCTATGCAGGCACCCGCGCCACCTTCCAGGACATCTCCGCCTGGCAGTACCGCATAGGGGCGGACGGAACCGTGCGTCTGCCGTGGCAGTTCGACCTCACCAGCGACCTTACGCTCTACGGCCGCACGGGCTATGCCGACGCGCAGCTCAACACGGCCGACCTGGTGTGGAACGCCCGCCTGTCGCGCCCCTTCTGCAAGGGCAAGCTGCTGGTGATGATTGACGGATTCGACATCCTGGGCCAGCTCTCCAACGTAACGCGCACCGTGAACGCGCAGGGGCGCACCGAGACTTTCACCAACGTGATGCCCCGCTATGCCCTGCTGCACGTCATGTACAAGTTTGCCAAGCATCCCAAGAAGAAGTAAGCTATCCCGAAAGCTCCATTGGGGGCGCTTCGCAAGGTTTTCAGGACAATGGGGCAGGAGATAAATGCCGACAAAGGGCTTGGAGCAACACGCAGCCAAGCCCTTGTTGCGTATTGTCTTTTTTTGTTGTGTTCTTCTTACTGTGTTTCATTACGTCATGTGGCCTTTTCTCTGTGTCATGCGTTCTTCCCCCTACGTCATGCACTCTTTTCGCTCCGTCATGCTGAACTTGTTTCAGCATCTCACCGCGAGCTTTGATTAACCCTTCTCCGCGGACAGATCCTGAAACAAGTTCAGGATGACTTATTGTGTCCCTCACGTCCGCACAATAAGGCGTCTGCAAAGACGCGAATCGGCAACGTGGATTCATCAAACGATATTAAAGTTCGTCGCCGTTCCGCGTCTTTGCAGACGCCATTTTTTGCCTTATCAATTTTTCCACGGGTTCAAGAACCCGCGGCTATTCGCCCTTACGGGCTTCGCGTCTTCCAGACGCATTATCAGGATGACAAAAAGAAATATCGTGCACCTTTTGCTGCGTTCCGTACTGTGGCCCGAGGCGCAGGACGGCACTACAGGCATCAGAATGATGGCCGGCGGTGGCGAGGAGGTGATTTCCGTTCAGGCAACAGGGCGTTTCTTGGGCAAGCTGATGACTTTCCTGTTAAAAAAGCCTGCGTATTATGTTGAAATTCTATTTTCACACTATGTAAAAGTGCTATTTCAAAATGAAATTCTATTTCCACACTATGTGAAAGCCAAATTTCAGATTGAAATTCCATTTCCACACTATGTAAAAGTACAATTTCAGATTGAAATTCCATTTCCGCACTATGTGAAAGTGCAATTTCAGATTGAAATTCCATTTTCACACTATGTAAATGTACAATTTCAGATTGAAATTCCATTTCCCGACACTCCGAAAGTATAATTTCAGATTGAAATTCCATTTCCTGACACTCTGAAAATACAATTTCAGATTGAAATTCCATTTCCCGACACTCCGAAAGTACAATTTCAAAATGAAATTCCATTTTCAGACACTCCGAAAGTATAATTTCAAAATGAAATTCCACTTTCATACTGATTAAAGGTCCAATTTCAGAATGTTTTTATATTTATCTGGCATGGGAAGGCCTTCGAGAGGTCGCCCGGCCGGTTTTCTGCCGCTAAAAAGTGCATAACATGGGTGGCTATCTGAAAATCGGTCCGTAGGAATGGGATAATTCAACAAGGCGGGGTATGCCGGCCAGATGAATGCCGTTATTGCCGGCCCGGAAACGGAAAAGGGCCGCCCCCGGAGAGAGGGCAGCCCTTTGCTGTTATGGTCTGCGGCCGTGAAATCAGTCTTCCAGAAGGATGTTCATGATTTCGCAGGCAGCCTTTGCTACGCTGGTACCGGGGCCGAACACGGCAGCCACGCCGGCCTGATAGAGATAGTCGTAGTCCTGGGCGGGGATAACGCCTCCGGCAATGACCATGATGTCCTCGCGACCCAGCTTCTTCAGCTCTTCGATGAGCTGGGGGATGAGGGTCTTGTGGCCGGCAGCCAGAGAGCTGGCTCCCACTACGTTTACGTCGTTCTCAACAGCCTGGCGTGCGGCCTCCTCGGGAGTCTGGAACAGGGGTCCCATATCCACGTCGAATCCGCAGTCGGCATATCCGGTGGCTACCACCTTGGCGCCGCGGTCGTGACCGTCCTGGCCCATCTTGGCCACCATAATACGCGGACGGCGTCCTTCCTTCTTGGCAAATTCCTCGGTGAGCTGGCAGGCCTTCTCAAGGTCTGCGTCGTTCTTGCTTTCTGAACTGTACACTCCTGAAATGGTTCTGATTACTGCTTTGTAACGTCCTACAATCTCTTCGCAGGCGTCGCTGATTTCTCCCAAAGTGGCGCGGTGGCCGGCGGCTGTCACGGCCAGGTCGAGCAGGTTCTGCTCGCTCTTCTTGCCCTCGGCAAATTCCTTCACGCAGGCGGTGATGGCTGCCAGGTCGGCCTTAACCTGAGCCTCGTCGCGGTTGGCCTTCAGCTCCTTCAGGGCTGCTTCCTGCTGCAGACGTACGGCGGTGTTGTCAATCTCCAGGATGTCGATGGGATCCTCGTGCTCCAGACGGTACTTGTTGGTACCAACGATGGTCTGTACGCCGGAGTCGATGCGGGCCTGTGTGCGTGCGGCGGCCTCCTCGATGCGCATCTTGGGCAGACCGGTCTCGATGGCCTTTGCCATACCGCCCAGCTTCTCGATTTCCTGGATGTGCTCCCATGCCTTGTAGTAGAGCTCCTGGGTGAGCTTCTCCACGTAGTACGAACCAGCCCAGGGGTCGATGTGCTTGCACACCTGGGTTTCGTTCTGGATATAGATCTGTGTGTTACGTGCGATACGTGCGCTGAAGTCGGTGGGCAGTGCGATGGCCTCGTCCAGAGCGTTGGTGTGCAGTGACTGGGTGTGACCCAGCACGGCGGCCATGGCCTCGATACAGGTACGGCCCACGTTGTTGAAGGGATCCTGCTCGGTGAGGCTCCAGCCAGATGTCTGAGAGTGGGTGCGCAGTGCCATGGACTTGGGGTTCTTGGCGCCGAAGCTCTTCACAATCTTGGCCCAGAGCAGACGGCCTGCGCGCATCTTGGCAATTTCCATGAAGTGGTTCATGCCGATGGCCCAGAAGAAGCTGAGGCGGGGTGCGAAGGCGTCCACGTCGATTCCGGCGTTGATACCGGCGCGCAGATAGTCCATACCGTCAGCCAGGGTGTATGCCAGCTCGATGTCGGCTGTGGCGCCTGCCTCCTGCATGTGGTAGCCAGAGATGGAGATGCTGTTGAACTTGGGCATCTTCTGGCTGGTGTACTCAAAGATATCGGCGATGATCTTCATTGAGAATGCGGGGGGATAGATGTAGGTGTTGCGCACCATGAACTCCTTCAGAATGTCGTTCTGGATGGTTCCGGCCATTTCCTCGAGCTTGGCTCCCTGCTCCAGACCGGCATTGATATAGAATGCCAGCACGGGCAGCACGCCGCCGTTCATGGTCATGGACACTGACATTTTGTTCAGGGGTATTCCGGCGAAGAGGGTCTTCATGTTTTCCAGTGAACAGATGCTTACGCCTGCCTTGCCCACGTCGCCCACAACGCGCTGGTTGTCGGGGTCGTAACCGCGGTGGGTGGGGAGGTCGAACGCTACGGACAGTCCCTTCTGTCCGCTGGCCAGGTTGCGGCGGTAGAATGCGTTACTCTCCTCGGCGGTAGAGAATCCGGCATACTGGCGGATGGTCCACGGGCGGAAGGGGTACATCATGCTGTACGGACCGCGCAGGAAGGGGGGGATACCGGCAGCAAAGTCCAGGTGTTCCATGCCTTCGAGGTCTTCTTTTGTATATACGGGCTGGATATCAATCTGCTCAGGAGTCTTCCAGTTGGCAGTGATACCATTCTCCTTTTGCCATTGCTGGCCGTTCTTTGCTTCAATTCCGGCAAAGATGTCTATGTTGTTGAATTGTTTACGTGCCATAATCTTAGATTCCTAATTTAGCGTTATACTCTTTCAATGTCTTCAGCTGGTCTACGCGAACGTGGATGAAGTTCTCAATGCCGGCGGCCTTGAGGTCTTCTGCGCAGGCGGGAGCACCGGCCACAACGAACATGGCGCGGCCGTCCAGGTACTTGTAGGCGGGGATTGCGTATTCGGCATACTCGTCGTCGCTTGAACAGATGACAACGATGTCTGCTCCGGCCTCGAGCGCCTTGTCCACACCTTCTTCAACGGTGGCAAAGCCCAGGTTGTCCACAACCTTGTATCCGGCTGCGGCCAGGAAGTTGCAGCTGAACTGTGCGCGGGCCTGGCGCATGGCCAGGTTGCCGATGGTGAGCATGAATGCAACGGGAGTCTTTTCGGCTTTCTCGGTGGTCAGGCGCAGGTTCTCGAAGTCGCTGGCCAGGCGTGCGGCCTTGAGCGCGGGAATCTGTGCTTCTGTGCCTTCGGTGCAGCAGGCCTTGCAGCAGCATGCAACGGGTTCCTTTCCTTCGCTTGTCTCGGTGAAGTTGGGGAACTGGTTGGTTCCCAGCAGGAACTCCTTGCGCTTGCCGGCGTCGGCATGACGGTTGGCGTTGGTGGTGTTGATGGTGTTCTGTACGGAACCGGCCTTGGCAGCTGCCAGGAAACCGCCTTCTTCCTCAACGGCGAGGAAAAGGTTCCATGCCTGCTTGGCCAGGTCGGTGGTGAGCTGCTCAATGAAGTATGAACCTCCGGCAACGTCTACCATGCGGTCGAAGTGGCACTCGTCCTTCAGCAGCAGCTGCTGGTTGCGTGCGATGCGCTCGGCAAACTCGGTGGGAGTCTCGTAGGGGGCGTCGAAGGGAACCACCACGATGCTGTCCACACCGCCCAGTGCGGCACTCATGGCCTCGGTCTGGGAACGCAGCATGTTTACATAGCTGTCGAACACGGTCTGGTTGTATGTTGTGGTAACGGCGCAGATGTGCATCTTGGCGCTTTCCTTGCAGGCGGTGTACTGGCTTACAATCTGTGACCACAGCATGCGGGCGGCGCGGATCTTGGCTATTTCCATGAAGTAGACGCCGTTGATACCCAGGTTGAACTTGATGTTCTGTGCGGCAACCTCGGGAGCCACTCCGGCCTCGGTAAGCTGGGCCATGTATTCGTTACCCCAAGCCAGCGCGTAGCCCAGATCCTGATAGCTGTAGGCTCCGGCGTTGGTGAGCGCGAATGCGTTCACGGCAATTGCCTGGAATTTGGGATAGGCTGCCAGGATTTCCACCAGTTCCTTGGCATAGGCCAGCTTGTCGGTGGTGTCCTTGCCCTTGGTGATCATCTTGCCGATGGGGTCGAAGCTGATGCTTCCCTCAATCTTGGCGGGATCATAGCCCTTCTCCTGGAAGTAGGCAACCAGAATCTTTGCCAACTCAACGGACTGGCACTGGCATGTCTGGAAGTTCAGTTCCACGCACTCGGCCTGAATGCCGTCGAGGAGGGTGGCGATGTACTCGGCGCTCAGTTCCTTTGCGGGAACGGTGAAACCGATGCTGTCCACACCCTTGTTGAGGATGTCCAGGGCTTTTTCGTTCGCAGCCTTGGGGCATTCGCACTTGATGTCCTGGCGAACGTGCCATTCGTTACTTGCAGCCTTGTTGCCGCGTACATAGGGGAACTCACCGGGCAAGGCGTTTACGGTGGCCAGTTGGTCCACGTCTTCCTTGCGGTAGAACGGTTCCACGGAGAAACCTTCGTTGGTTCTCCAAACCATCTTCTTCTGATAGTCTGCACCCTTGAGGTCTACCTCAATTTTCTCGCGCCATTCCTGGGCGCTGGGGGCGGTGAAATCAGAAAAAAGTTTTTCTTTATTATCTGCCATTTTTTAATAAATTAAATAATGTGTTATGCTAAAAGTGATGGCAAAATTAAACAAAAATCCCGTCATGGCAAAAGAAACCGCTGAAAATAGGGGAAGAATGCTCTTTAAAGCCTGTTTTTTTGCGGCAGGCAGTGCCCAAGTAAGATATTTTAGGTACCTTTGCATGGTTTTTCAAAGGTTGTTATGTAGTATTCGAACACGTATCAGTACGGAAACAATGAAAAAGTATGATTTTGACACATTGGTCGACCGCAGGGGGTCGGGCGATGTGAAGCATGCAGCGTTGCAGCAGATGTACGGAAGGGACGACCTGATAGGGCTTTGGGTGGCTGACATGGATTTCGCCACGCCGGATTTTATTCTGGATGCACTGAAGGAACGTCTGGAGCATCCCGTTTTGGGGTATACGGTGGAGCCGGAGGATTACCGCCCTGCCATTGTGGATTGGTTGGCCGCACGCCACCAGTGGAAGGTGGAACCGGAATGGCTGTCGTTTATTCCCGGAATTGTGAAGGGGATAGGACTTGTGGTCAACTGTTTCTTGGAGAAAGGGGATAAGGTGATTATTCAGCCGCCTGTGTATCATCCGTTCAGGCTTATTCCGGAAAACAATGGCTATGAGGTTGTTTTCAATCCTCTGACAGAATTGCCGGAAGGGGGGTATGCCATGGATTTTGAACAATTGGAGAAGATTTGCGATGATTCCTGCAAACTGTTGGTTCTCAGTAATCCGCACAATCCGGCGGGACTGGTCTGGGACAGGGAGACCCTGCGTAAACTGGCTCTTTTCTGCCATGAGCATCACATTATGGTTATCAGTGATGAAATCCATTCAGACATGACGCTCTACGGCCACAGACATATTCCCTTTGCCACAGTCTGCCCCGAGGCGGCTGAGATAAGCATCACTTTTGGCGCACCGTCAAAAACATTCAATATTCCCGGAGTGGTTTCTTCCTACTCTGTTGTGCCCAACCCGGAACTGCGCGAGAAGTTCTACGGATGGCTCGAGGCGAGCGAACTGGCCGCGCCCGGACTGTTTGCCCCCATCGCCACAATTGCCGCATACCGCCATGGTGAGGAATGGAGAAGGCAGATGCTGGAATATATAGAGGGGAATATTGATTTTGTGGCCGAATTCTGTGCGTCCGAACTCAAGGGAGTAAAGGCGTTCCGCCCGCAGGCTTCCTTTCTGGTGTGGCTGGATTGCAGGGGACTGAACCTGTCGCACGACGAGTTGGTGGATCTATTTGTAAACAAGGCCCGTCTGGCTCTTAATGACGGAGAAATGTTCGGCCCTGGAGGCCAAGGGTTTATGCGTCTGAATGTGGCTTTGCCGCGACAGGTGCTGGCCGAGGCGCTCAAACGCCTGAAGGCGGTGTTGTAACTGTATATTAACGGATAAAAATAATTCTTATGGAATGGTTTCAGAACCTTTTTGTTAACATTGATTCGGTGGCGCACATTATTGTGCTGTATGCTCTTGTCATATCAATTGGCTTGGGCCTGGGCCGCTTAAAATTGTTCGGGATATCCTTGGGGGTGACATTCGTGCTGTTTGCCGGAATATTGGTGGGACACCTTTATAATTTCTTTGGTTCCACAGCAGGCTCGGTTATGTATGCCTGTCCCATGAACGTGCTGACTTTTGTGCAGGACTTCGGACTGATCCTGTTTGTCTACTGTATCGGCCTTCAGGTGGGTCCAGGTTTCTTTGAGAGTTTCAAGGAGGGCGGTATCCGCATGAATCTTCTGGCGTGCGGAGTTATTTTTCTTAATGTAATCTGCTGTGTGTCCTTGTTCTTCCTTGTATTTTATGAGGGGGGAGGCATGGCCGGAGAGAATTCCAGGAACCTGGCCATGATGGTGGGTGTGCTTTGCGGTGCCATAACCAATACTCCGGGTCTGGGAGCCGCCAATGAGGCTTGCAGCCAGATTTTCGGTACGGATGCTCCGGCCATAGCGAATGGATATGCCTGTGCCTATCCTTTGGGAGTGGTGGGCATCATTGGCGCGACTATTGCATTGCGTTTCATCTGCCGTATCAGTCTGAAGAAAGAAGAGGAGCAGATAGCCCGCGAACAAGCGGAAAATCCTCACGTCAAGCCGCACAAGATGACACTTTGCGCAACGAACAAAGCTCTGGCGGGTCGTACGTTGCTGCAGGTGAAGCAGTTCCTTGGGCGCGACTTTGTGGTGTCAAGAATTTTGCACGACGGACATGTGAGTATCCCAAATCGTGACACCATTATTCACGAAGGCGACAAGATGTTTGTGGTATGCGCCGAGGATGACGCTGAGCCAATCATCGCCTTCATCGGTAATGTGTGCGATGTGGAATGGGAAGAGCAGGACGTACCTTTGGTGAGTAAACATATTTTGGTAACGCAACCCAGCATGAATGGTAAAAGGTTTGGCTCTTTGCACTTCAGCTCGGTCTATGGCGTAAACGTTACGCGCATCCGCCGTTCCGGTACTAATCTGTATGCCGACAGCAACTTACGCATGCAGGTGGGTGACAAGATCGTGGTTGTCGGCCCTGAAGATGCCGTAGATCGTGTGGCCAGCCTGATGGGTAATTCTGTAAAGAAATTGGATCATCCCAATTTGGCCACTATTTTTGTGGGTATTGTCGTTGGTATCATCTTCGGCTCGCTCCCCATAGCCCTTCCTGGCATTCCCACTCCAGTCAAACTGGGTCTGGCTGGTGGACCGCTTATTGTGGCCATTTTGATTGGCCGTTTTGGCTATAAGGCAAAACTTGTGGCTTACACTACGGCCAGCGCAAACCTTATGCTGCGCGAGATAGGTCTGGCATTGTTCCTGGCAAGCGTGGGTATTAAGGCTGGTGCCACGTTTGTGGATACAGTAGTGGCTGGCGATGGCATAACTTATGTATGGTGCGGATTCTTGATAACAGTCATACCTCTGCTCATAATGGGCGTGGTTGGCCGCCTGCATTACAAGATGAATTATTTCACGCTCATGGGTCTGATTGCCGGTTCAACCACAGACCCTCCTGCGTTGGCTTTCGCTAATCAGACAGCCGGTAACGATGCACCGGCAGTAGGGTACAGTACCGTGTATCCCCTGACAATGTTCCTGCGAATTCTTACTGCGCAACTCATTATTCTGCTTTTGTGTGCGGCAGCATAGCGTTAGGCCCTGTCTTGAGTACAAAGGAGTCCGTTTCAGTCCTAAAAAACTGAGCGGACTTTTTTGTTTGGATATATAGAAACGGTTAATCCATTATGTTTTTTTGCTCTCTTGTTATTATATAATAATGTGTACTTAAAAAAGTGTATTTTTTTTATGAAAAAAGTTACCCATGTTTTTGCCAGTTTGTAAAATAGACATACCTTTGCACCCGCAAACGAGCAGGAATGTTGTTTGCGACACAGTTCTTTGAATTATTGACACGAGACAAGAAAAAGGAAATGTAGTACAAGAAATATATGAACCGTCGATTTATATATTATAGATTCGGTTTTTCTGAC
>JAGBGU010000046.1 GCA_017935785.1 Bacteroidaceae bacterium | reverse complement strand
TGCATGTTTTGCACAGTTGAAACAAAAAGAAAACCTCTGAATTCGTTGAAATTCAGAGGTTTTCATCTTTTTGCTGTGATTCTTCGTGGTGCCACCAGGAATCGAACCGGGGACACAAGGATTTTCAGTCCTTTGCTCTACCAACTGAGCTATGGCACCTTTCCATTTGCGGGTGCAAAGGTAGTGCTTTATTTTGGTTTACGCAAGACTTTGGACTTTTTTCTGCCAGTTTTTTGTAAATATGGTGCTTAATTCTCTTTCTGAAGCGGATTCCACCCTTGTGCCTTAAGCTGGAATTCCTGGTTGTCGCGCGTTATCAGCGCACAGCCCAGTTCTTCTTTTGTAATGTATCCGATGACTTTTATGTCTTCCATCTCGGCCACCTTTTCATGAAGGCTCAACGGAACGGTAAACAGAAGTTCGTAATCTTCTCCTCCGTTCAGAGCGCAGGTGCTGACGTTCATGTTCAGTTCCTCTGCCATTACGGCGGTCTGATAATCCAGCGGCAGCCGTTCCTCATAGATGCGGCAGCCGGTGTGGCTTTGTGTGCAGATATGGAGCAGTTCGCTGCTCAGACCGTCACTGATGTCTATCATTGAAGTGGGCCGTATGCCTGCATTTTTCAATGCCGTAACGATATCGCGCCTTGCCTCGGGTTTTAGCTGGCGTTCCAGCAGATATTCTCTTCCTGTAAAGTCGGGCTGTGAATATTGCAGTTCAGCCTCCATGGCCTTGTTGCCGCTCCGTCTGGCTTCGGCCAGTTGCTGGTGGTATACGGCTTTTTCTCGTTCCAATAGCTGCAGGCCCATATAGGCCGCTCCCAGATTGCCGCTGACGCAGATGATGTCTGTTTCTTTGGCTCCGTTTCGGTAAACAATGTCCTGTTCCGGCGCTTCGCCTATGGCGGTGATGCTGATGGCAAGTCCTGTAAGACTGCTGGTGGTGTCGCCGCCAACAATGTCTACATGATGGGCTTCGCAGGCCCGGCGCATACCGTTGTACAGGGTTTCTATGTCTTCAACGGAAAAGCGTGCGCTGATGCCAAGGCTGACTGTTATCTGCTTGGGGGTTCCGTTCATGGCGTAAATGTCGCTCAGGTTGACCATGACGGCCTTATATCCCAGATGCTGTAGGGGAACATAGGTAAGGTCAAAATGCACCCCTTCCATCAGCAGGTCTGTGGTGACCAGCGTGCGGGTTTCTGCTGTGGGGCTGATTACCGCGCAGTCGTCTCCCACGCCTTTCTCCGTACTGTTGTTTACTGTCTGGATGTTTTCTGTAAGCTTCTTTATTAAGCCAAATTCTCCGATTTCTGCAATTT
This sequence comes from Bacteroidaceae bacterium, assembly GCA_017935785.1. GTDB lineage: Bacteria > Bacteroidota > Bacteroidia > Bacteroidales > Bacteroidaceae > Physcousia. The sequence goes on along the minus strand of JAGBGU010000046.1, from coordinate 4,889 downwards.
CGCTCATGTCTTTTATTTTATGAACGCGCAATCATCTCGCGCATAATGGCTGCCATGCGGGGCTGGGCTTCGCGGGCGGCTCTTTGTACGTCTTCGTGTGTAACTTTAACAATCTTGCCGTGAACGCCTAAGTCTGTAATGATGCTCATGCCAAAGCAGCGGATGCTGCAGTGGCGCGCTACAATCACTTCGGGAGCGGTACTCATTCCTACCGCGTCTGCTCCCCAGTGGGCAAACATGCGGTATTCGCTTGGCGTTTCGTAAGTGGGGCCTTGGGTGGCAAGGTATACGCCGTGTCTAACCTTTATCTTCAGCTCTGCGGCAATGTGGTTGGCCAGGTCTATCAGTTCGTTGTCGTATGCCTCGCTCATGTCCGGGAATCTGGGTCCCTGGGGTATGTTGGGCCCATGGAGGGGATTCTCCGGCATAAAGTTGATGTGGTCTGTGATTATCATCAGGTCGCCTATGCTGAAGCTGGGGTTGGTGCCGCCGGCGGCATTGCTTACGAAAAGCGTCTTTATGCCCAACTCGTGCATTACTCTGATGGGGAAGGTAACCTCTTTCATGGAGTAGCCTTCATAATAGTGGAATCGTCCCTGCATGGCCAAAATATCTTTGCCGCCCAGTTTTCCAAGGATGAGCTGCCCGTTATGTCCTTCTACGGTTGATACCGGGAAGTTGGGTATTTCACTGTATGGGATGACGGTCTCCTTTTGGATTTCTTCTGACAAATGGCCCAGCCCGGTGCCTAAAATAATGGCGGTTTCAGGCTTTGAGGTGATTCTTTCTTTGAGCCAGGCTGCGGTGTTTTGGATTTTTGTGTACATAACGAAACAGTTTTTCATTAAACTTTGAGGTTGCATTTCTCATGATTTGTACTTCTACCGGAAGCACATAGATTTGTTCTTTTATTTCATGGAGAAGGTCGGGCCGTATTTGCAGACGGGTGGCGTCCTTCTCTGTGGTTATTATCAGTCTTGGCTGTGGCATTTGGGTAAATGCACGGTATATGTCCGCTATGTCTTCGGGACTGAAGAAATGATGGTCTGGGAACGGAAGGCTTCTGACGGAAAGGACATGGGACTTCAGGTCTGACTCCATCTGTTTGGGATTGCCTATGCCTGTGAGCAGCAGCACATTGGTGTGCTTCAACTGGTTCAGCGACTTCTCTTCTTCTTTGAACAGCCCTTTCAGGTTGCCGTAGTCATAGGTGCTGAAAAAGAGGCTCTGGAACGGCATCAGACTGAGTTTTTTTTCAATGACCCTGAATTCTATAGGCGTCATTGTCCGGGGGCATTTTGTAACGATGACGGTATTGGCCCGGTATCTTCCGGACGCTTTTTCTCTGAGGCGTCCGGCCGGAAGTAGCCGGTCCTCGGTAATCAGCCGGTGGTACTCGGTCAGTAGGATGTTGAGGCCGGGTTTTACGTAGCGGTGCTGGAAGGCATCGTCAAGCAGGATTACTTCCGTATCGCGTGTGGCCTCGTCTGCCAGCAAACGTTCAATGCCCTTGCAGCGGTTTGCCTCCACCGCAACATGAACATGGGGGAACTTTTGTTTGATTTGCCACGGCTCGTCGCCTATTTCTTCTACCGGAGTTTCTGGCTGCGCCAATACGTACCCTTTGCTTTTGCGCTTGTATCCTCTGCTTAGCACCGCCACCTTATATTGGGGGCTGAGCAGACGTATGAGGTACTCTACGTGCGGAGTCTTGCCGGTTCCGCCTACGGTAATATTGCCTACGTTTATAATGGGAATACGGAAGGAGCGTGATTTCAGAATGCCGGCATCGAACAGGGCGTTACGCCCCTCTGTGCCGACTCCGTAAAGCCAGCTCAGGGGGGTAAGCCATTTGTTTATGCGGATTTGGTCTCCTTCCATGGTATTATAATATTAATGTGTAAGGTGCAAGACGCCTTATTGTATGTTGATGAAATAAGGAATGCGGGCCTGGATGGGGTTTTGTCCCTTCATGTTCTGAAGACTGCTGAATACGGAGTAGTATTCTCCCATCAGTTCCTTCAGGCTGCTGTCCAGATAGCTGCTCTTGGTCTGGTTTAACATATTCTGGAACCAGGGTGCGGGTGCGGGATAGCGCCCAATGCTGTATTCTTCGCTTTTTGCCAGTTCTGCGGCTGCGGCAATGGCATCGTCCAGGTCGCCAAGTTTGTCCACAAGACCGATTTCCAAGGCTTGTTCGCCCGTCCATACACGTCCTTCTGCAATAGCCTTCACGTCGTCTTTCTTCATTTTCCGGCCTTCGGCCACGCGTCCGGTAAAGAGTTCGTATCCCTTGTTTACGTGGGCCTGCATCAGATTGCTTTCCGCTTCGTTGAACGGACGCATGAGTGAGCCGAAGTCGCTCATGGCATTGGTCTTCACCACATCATGTTTCAGGCCTAACTTCTCGGAGAGCAGTTCGCTGGCGTCGGGAACCATTCCGAAGATTCCGATACTTCCGGTCAGCGTGGTGGGTTCGGCATAGATGGCGTTGGCACCGCAGGATATATAATAGCCTCCTGATGCGGCCATGCCGCCCATGGAAATGACAACGGGTTTCTCGGCTTTCAGTAATTCCACTTCGTGCCAAATCTGTTCAGAGGCGTATGCGCTTCCGCCTCCGGAATTTACGCGGATTACAACAGCCTTGATGTCATCGTCTTCGCGCAATTCCTGAAGGTCCTTTATCACATCTTCTCCGCAGATGACCGCTTCTTGCAGGAATGAGGTGGAGCGGGTGTCTACAATGTCGCCATAGGCATAGTAAACGGCCACTTCGTCCGAAATCTTCTCCTGCAGTGTCTCGGCCTTAGCCACATCCTTGGTGGTGACAAACTTGATGGATTCGTCCTCTTCTATTCCGGCTTTCTCCTTCAGAATCTTCTTCACTTCGCTGATGTAGCAAAGCTTGTCCACCAGTCCGCCCTTCACGCTTACTTCTGGGTCGGCCAGGAGGGTAAGGCTGTCTGCCAGCGCATTTACTGCTTCCGGTTTAAGATTGCGTGATGCGGCTACGTCCTTTACCATGTTTTTCCAAATGCTGCCAAGGTAGCTGTTTACCTGTTCGCGGTTGGCCTCGCTCATTTCTGTGCAGATAAAGGGCTCTACTGCGCTCTTGTATGTGCCCACTTTGAATACCTGTACCTTCACGCCTACTTTTTCCAGAAGGTCCTTGAAGAAGAGGGGCTGCGATGCCATACCGGACCAGTCCATCATGCCGATGGGGTTCAGCAGAACCTGGTCGGCTGTCGATGCCAGATAATATGCGCCTTTGCTGTAATTGTCTCCGTAGGCCAGGATGAATTTACCAGACTCCTTGAAGTCGGCCAGGGCATTCCGCAGTTCCTGCAGCATGGCAGGTGTGGCCTCAAGCATTCCGCCTTCAATGTAAATACCCTTTATGTTTTCGTTGTCTTTGGCTTTGTCTATTGCAATCAGGGCCTCTTCCAGACTTATGATCTCAAAATCTTCGCCGGCAAGTGCGGCAAAAGGGTCTTCGCTCGCCCTTTCTTCAATGGTGCCGTTAAGTTTCAGGCGCAGAACGCACTCATCCTTAATAGGCTTTGTCATGTTTTCGCTGGCCGCCATTCCAGCAATGGCGATAATGCTGATAACACTCATGATAATGCTGCACAGGAAAATACCAACAATGGTGGCTGTGGTGTACTTGATAAAATCTTTCATATTGGTTATTTAATATTTTTTATTCGTATTTGGGGTTAATACTGTATAATCGTTTTCTTGCCCAGGCGGCCCTTGTCTCGGGCCTCTTTGTCTTATTGAGGACAGTATTTAACGGCAAAAATAGAAATTCTTCAGCGAATATCCAAACTTATTGCTCTTTTTCATTGCTATCTTTCCCCGAATTACAGAAACTTGTAAAAAAAGGAGGTGTGTTAAATCCGTATTCGGCTTTATATTCCGTTTCTTTTCTATGCTCTTGTCGTTCTTGTGCCTTCTCACATTATTCATTAATATTATACAGATGCCCCAAGTTTGTTCCTACTCTGTTCAGGCTTTTCAGATACCGCCGTTGTTCCTCTATTCAGTGTTGGAGTACGCGCACAAAAAAAAGCGTGGAACATTTAGTGTATTCCCGTCCCAAGGTGTTTGGCGTAACCTAACCAACAGAATAACCAAAAGCCCACGCTGTATGGCGCGAGCATTTCCGCCGTATTCTTTGTTGGTTCCAGTGTAGTCGCCAAACTTTAGGGAACGTAGAATAGAGCTAAAACGCTTTTCCGATATGTTTAAAATGTGCGTTTCTGTTATACGCTATGTTTCATAGGCAAATCTGTTTATTTCGTTAATCGTTTTTCTATCTGCAAAGGTAGCAATTTTTTTCCTTTATCATGTATTATTTGCATGATAAATAAGAAAAAGTGGGGATTCTTTAGTTACACCTCAATGTGGCCAAACCTGATTTACGTCCCGAGGTAAATTCATTTACATGGCGTGGTAAAAATAATTACATGGCGAGGTAATAAGATTTACATGGCGAGGTAAATTTGCTCCCTTCTCCTTTCTGTCCCCTTCTTTTCCTGGAACTGTATTTTCTATGCCTGTTTTTTGATGCATGAAAATCCGCAGTGTTCCCCCTTTATGGTGCTTTTATGCCATTTTTCTCCTCTCCCTTATATATAATAAATAATGTGTGCATAGATTTTTCATGTTATATATTAAAAAAAGTTGTGATAGTATTTTGTCATGTTGCAGAAAGTGTCTACCTTTGCACCCGCAAACGAGGAAAGACGCCGTTTGCGCGAGTTCTTTGAAAGACTTCACATAAGACATAAAAGGAAATGTAGTACAAGCTTTTTTAATGAAGCGAACCGTCGATTCAATTCAATCGAGACACGGGACAGGTGAGGGCGATTCATTCCGTTAGA
>JAGBGU010000045.1 GCA_017935785.1 Bacteroidaceae bacterium | reverse complement strand
GAGATGTTCAAAAAGCACCCCCACAACCAATACTTTTTAGTTAGGGGGGCTTGCTTTTATCATGAAAAAGTCCGAATCCTTAATTATAAAGGAGTTCGGACTAAGGTTTTGTGCTATTTTGAGTTTTACCGGACAGCAATAATTTCTTATCCCAATACTAATACCAGGAGTAGCATATGCCACTATCGAACGGTTTTTAAACTCTTACCACTACGATGGTATTGAAGTTGTTATGACACTAATTCGTCTTTAGTCATAAAATAGATTTTTTTCCGCAATTTTGGGTACAACACTGTTAGAACTGCTACAATATGTAGTTAACTGGATGCTTGCCCATAAAGTCTGTCGCTAACACAAAAATGCGAGGGGTGCACCCAAACGGATGCACCTCTCTAATTATATAAGGTGAAAACTGAAATTACTTCAGGATAACCTTCTTACCATTTACAATGTAGATACCCTTCAGGTTCTTGAGGTCGGCTGCATTGGCACCCTTCTTCACAGCAGCACCGCTGATGCTGTAAACATCCATTGTAGTGTTGCCAGAAACAATGCCTTCGATAGCAGTCTGGCCACCGCCGATGATGCTCATGATCTTCTGGATAGCCTCTTCAGTGAGGATGTCAGAACCATGTACATAGTAGGTGAACTTGGTTTCTTCCAATGCTACGGCTCCTTCCATCTGAACCATACCGGCAGGAATGGTTACATAAAGGAGAGCACTTTTTGCGTAAGCCTCGGGAAGAGCAATCTTCAGCTTGTTACCATCCACAACGGGAGTGATATTGAAGGTCTTGTCGTCGAAGTAGTCATAAACAGTTACCTGAGCGGCTTCGTCAACAATCTGAACAGAACCGGCATAAGTTGCGATTACCAATTCAGAAGCAGTTGACAGCATGGTGACATTTTCACGATATGCAATCTGAGTGGGAGTTGCGTCATAAGCGGTGTAGCGCTCTGTTTCAATATCAAATTCTACGGGAGCGATAACGAGAGTAGAACCGAGGTCGGCTGCAGGACCGCTGTGCCACAATGCCATGTCAACACCATTTGTACCACCATTACGGTTGATCCAGAATCCGTTTACACCGAATCCGAAGGTGTTGTCATCACGCATACCGATTTCCCAAACTGTTGCGTTCTCTGTAAATGTAGGCTTAACACCGTTTGCGGCATTCTCAATGCTCAGATACTGACCTTCACCGGTTGCACGGTTCATCACCTTGTAACCTACATAGGGATTACCATAGAAGCTCCACAGGTATTCATCTGCATAAGAATTCTCACCGGGACAAACAAGTGAACCATCGTAATAGAGCTGACGAGGAGTGCGCTCGGGTTCATTGACAATCTGATACCACTTGGCGTTAGCATAGTCTGTAGATGCCTCGAATGGAGTAACAATCTCAACATTGATGTCAACAGTTACATCACCTTCAACAATTCCTTCAGGTGCAGTAGCATTAACATAAACGGGGACTGCAGGAGCAGGATAAGCAGAACCTACGATGACTGCACCGCTTTCCTGGTAAAGGGTTTCACCGTTGGCGATGTGGTTGTAAGCTACCAATGCAGTTACAGGAACATCCTCATCTGCAACCTTTTCTACCTGCCAGATTGAACCACCGTCGCCCTTGGCAACCCAACTGCCGACTGTAGACTGTCCGTGGTCATTCCACCAGCAATTAGCAGTTACATCTGTTGTGGTTCCGAAGTACATACCCTTGTCAGACATGGTAGGATCTGAATAAGCATACCAACGGGTAGCAACACCCCACATGTCAAAGTTTGTCATGGCCTTACCGCCACCCATAGCGTTGCGGATTGTTACAGGAACAAAACCATTTACAGGTTCGCCGTCTGCTACGAAGTAGAACATATTTTCATAAGCGCCCTGTTCTGCAACCTGGTTCATCTTGACACCAGTATACTGAACATACTTGTTAGAACGTACATTCTTAATATAGTAGAATACGGGATTCTCGGGAGTACTCAAGATAGGCATTTCCAATGCAGGCATCTGAGTATTGGTGAAAGTAGCACCATATCTGTATACCTTAGCAGCGCTGAGGGGAGAAGGAATAGCATCTGTGCCAATTGTCTGGCCCCATCCGAGGAGGATAGCCAAAGCACCGCTTGTCACCTGTTCTTCAGTAGCCTGGATACCCTTTTCTGTATTGGCGAAGGGCTTGGTGTAATATACGTTAGTGGCGGTTACATTACCAATGTTACGTGAAACAGTGTAAGAATCGTTTGTACCTACGGTAATGTCGGCAATAATGAGGATATTGGTCAGTGTGCTTGCACCGCTTGCCCAACCGATAACACCACCGCAATTGCTGGCGCCGTTAGTAGCAGACTGAGAACCGGCAACCAAACAGTTCTTGATAACTGTGGGATTTTCTGCTACAGCAAGAATACCTGCGTTAGTGGCATCGCCAGAGATTCCGCTGACAATGTTTACGTCTGTAACAACATTCTCAATTGTACAGTTTCCATAAGTATGAGAAGCCACACCGGCAGCATACTTACCGTTAGAGGAAATGTTACCCTTTACGCAAAGGTTCTTGATAGTGGCATTGTAGAGAGAGCCGAACAAAGCACAATCCTCACTACCGTTTGTCTTTTCAAAGTTAACGGTTACGGTATATCCCTGTCCGTCAAATTCGCCTTCATATCCACGGTCGTTGCCTCTACCACCAATCATCTGGTTGTATTCGCTATAGTCAATGTCAGCAGTCAGACGGGCATTCTTTACACCGCCATAAGCGCATACCATACGGGCGAACCAGTACAATTCACCGGGAGTGCCGATTTCGTAAACACCATCAACAGGCTGGAAAGCCTCAGTGTCAAGATGACCGCATACAGAGCAGATACCATCTACATGAGTGTGCTCGGGCAATACAGTGGGAGTGTTGGTATAAGTGCTTCCTTCCAGAATATTACCACCGCAGTCAGCGCTGGATGCATAAACAGTCTTGCTGCCAGCCAGCAGAACGGGATAAGCGTCTGTTCCGATAGTCTGAACAAAATGAATATCCTCCTGGTTGCCGTTCAACATGAATGTCAGCTTACCTGAAGTCAGATCTTCTTCTGTAATGGCTGTGGTATTGTTTGCACCATGGTCACAATAGCAGTTGGTTACGCTGGGGTTACCGCGGAAGAAAGATGCACCTGCATTGTCCGCACCAGTTACGTCAGCAATACTGTAGCAGTTGGTGATAGCGCCATTTGCAGCCCAACCTGTGATGGCACCACTTTCTCTGCCACCCACAATCTTACCGGTTACATAACAGTTGCTGATCTTAGGAGTGCTCTGGCTGCCCATGTTTACACCATAGATACCTGAGATGTTCTCCTGCTCTCCGGTAAAGTTGGCTTCGCTACCAATACCGTCGATGATAATTTCGCCACCGCTGTTTGAACCACCTACAACACCCATCAGTCTCAGACCTACGAAAGAGCAGGAAGAGTCAACAGTAAAGTGCTTGATTTCTGCACCACCGGCCACAACGCCGAACACGCCTACATAAGACTGCTGGGGCAGATTCACCTTCAGGTTGCTGATTACGTGATACTGGCCGTCAAACTTTCCGCCATAATGATGGGTTTCGGTTCCGATAGGTGCGAATTCAACACCTTCCATGTTAATGTCGGCTGTCAGCACGGCATTGATGGCATTGTCACCGCTGTTGACACGGTCAGCAAACCACTTGAAATCTTCTGCATTATCAAGCTGATAATAGCCGTCAACCAATTCGGGAATTTCTGCCTGAGCTGCAGGGAAAACTTCATCCAATGTAAGAGCCTTGTTCCAATATGCCACCTGTGAAACATCAATGGCATCATATTCGCCATCATTATCACAGAAGAGCAGGCCATAGCCCTCTTTCAGTGTAAAGCGTTCATCAGCACCGGTGGCTGCAACCAGAAGAGAGCCGTCCATGTAAGTTGTAGGAATACCGTCCTTTACGCTAAGCACAATGGTGTGCCATTCGTTGAAAGTAGCGTTGCCGGCATATCCAAAACCGATTGTAGGGAGATGGAGTCCGACTGAGGGTGTGTTTCTGTTAATAAACACATCACCGTCAGTTGTATTGTCGGGAGCAGTTTGGAGCAATGCATGGAATTTAGCAGCAGAACTGATGCGGACATTCCACAACAATGTATAGTTGCTTACTGTCTCTGTGGTATTCAGATTCATCTTGAAAATGTCGCCCGGCTGCAAAGCAATGGCTTTGTCGGTCTCGCTGGGACCACCGATTGAAGCAATGTTGTTTGCACCCAGAGTAAAAGTGTTCGTTCCTGCGATTCCGCATTCAATTGACAGGGCTGAACCAGCGATGGTGTTCTCTGTCAAATTGTTCTCGTTCTCGAAATCCCATTGAGCATCGGCTGCAGGCCTCAGACTCGGGTCGTACTGTGCATGCAAAGCTGCACACGTGCTGGCGACAAGCGCCAGAGACGTAAGTAGTCTTTTCGCTTTCATAAATTTAATTGTTTGTTAATTTATTTTATTTTATTTAATTAATGTATTGTCTACTTAACTATATAGCACGCGAATAATGTACAAAAGTACACTATTTTTATTATACGAACAAGAAAATAAAAGTTTTTTTTACACAAATCAACACTTTATGGTTTGGTTATCTAAAAATAGTTATAAAAAACGCCTAAAATCCAAAAATACATACATTTAAATATCACATCTCAAAAACTTTGTGTAAATTTGCATTAAATAACCAATAATATCTTGAATAAAATGAAGAAAAACAATTTGCTTCTACTCGCCTGCCTTGCCTGTCTGCCGTTGTCCGGACTTGCCCGCAAAGTACAGGTAATGACTACGACAGCAGACCGTGCACAGTCTTTCAACCTACAAAAAATCAAGTCTGTTGCCACACCCGAGAATTCTCTTCAAATCATCATTGACCCTGCTGTACAATATCAGAAGATGGACGGGTTTGGTGCTGCCGTAACCGGAAGCACCTGCTATAATCTGATGCAGATGAGCGAGGAGAAGCGAAAAGACTTTCTGGTAAAGACTTTCTCTGACACCAAAGGTTTGGGCTACAGTTATATCCGAATCAGCATAGGTTGCTCTGACTTCTCCCTGAGCGAATACACCTGTTGCGACAAACCCGGAATAGAGAACTTTGCATTACAGGAAGAAGAACTAAAATATGTGATCCCCATATTGAAAGAGATTCTCGAAATCAATCCTGAAATAAAAATCCTGGGCTCACCATGGACATGCCCCAAATGGATGAAAGTGGACAATCTGAATGACCTGAAACCCTTTGACTCATGGACAAGCGGACAGCTCAATCCCAAATACTACCAGGACTATGCCACCTACTTTGTAAAATGGGTGGAGGCATTCGCCGAACATGGAATCTCAATATATGCCATAACTCCTCAGAATGAGCCGCTTAATCGTGGCAATTCCGCATCACTCTATATGGGATGGCGCGAAGAACTCCAATTTGTCCGCGACGCATTGGGACCTGCATTCAAACGGGCGGGAATCAACGCGAAAATCTATGCCTTTGACCATAACTACAACTATGACGATATCATTGATGAAGAAGACTATACACTGAAAATTTACAACGACGAGGAAGCTGCAGCGTTCCTTACAGGAGCCGCTTACCATAATTATGGAGGCAACAGAGAGGAACTGCTTGACGTGGGCTACAAACGGCCTGACAAGGAACTGATCTTCACGGAAACAAGTATCGGTATGTGGAACGACGGACGCAACCTGTCAAAGCGTCTGACCGATGACATGCGCGAAGTGGCATTGGGAACGATAAACAATGGCTGCAAGGCAGTTATGGTATGGAATCTGATGCTTGACTCAGAACGCGGGCCAAACCGTGAAGGCGGATGCCAGACATGTTATGGTGCCGTTGACATTGACCGTTCAAACTACTCCGACATCACCTACAATTCACACTATTACATTATCGGGCATCTGTCAAAGGTGGTCAAGCCAGGTGCTGTCAGAGTGCAGACAAAGATGCCTGTCACTCCTAAAGGGCTGATGTGTTCTGCATTTGTCAATCCTGACAAAACGATGGCATTCGTCTGCATGAACGAAGCCACACACCCCATTGAATTCAGTGTTTCCGCCAATGGAAAGGACTACATCAACTATACCATCCCTGCACGGGCCGTCGCATCATTCCGCTGGTAATCCACTTAAAATAATAGAAGGGGTTAACCGGGCTACCCCCGGTTAACTCCTCACACAAGCAAGACAAGAACCGAGTTTAGGCATATACAAGGAACTGTTCACACAATAATTGACATATCTGTTTCCACAAAGTCAGAATCCATATTTAACCACTTTATTTCAATCGTGTTATGAAAATATTCTCCAGCTACATTTTCCGTTCATTAAGCATGTTCATGATCGGCCTGCTGCTGATACTGAATCCAGAAACCCCCACTTTCATAGTACAAGTGATAGCTGCTCTTTTTGCCTTTTCCGGACTGATGTCAATACTACATTACATTCGCACCCGGTTTTCCAAGAACAGTATCGTAAGACCTGTATTTCCCTTAACGGGGCTTGGGAGTATTGGCTTGGGTGTCCTGCTTGGCCTTTATCCCGAAAAGTTCATCTCTGTGCTTATGTATCTGCTTGGTGCTGTTATAGTTGTGATTGGGCTGAACCAGCTTGTATCCATCTATATGTACCGACGTATAGCGCCAACCCGCTGGTGGTCTTTCATTGTACCTCTGTGTGTGACCGGAGCAGGCATACTGGTACTGGCCTACCCTCTTCAATCAGCGTCTTTACCCTTTATCATCATCGGTTGTTGCTGTATATTCAACGGCGCCACAGAATTGTTTTACGGAATAAGGCTGGCGGCATACCAGCGACGTATGAAAAAAGAGAATGCCATACAAGATGCAGAAATCATTGAATAGATTTTACATCTTTATTAATAGTATTTAAATATTTTTATCATCGTTTTTTTGTGGATTATCAGAAAAGCGACTAATTTTGCACGATAAACAATCAAAGAAACACATGAAGAATCATTACGCCGAGTCCTTTTGCCGCTATATCTTATTAGCCGGCCTATTTTTTATTTCTTTCCTTACCCCAGGTTCTGCCTATGCGCAATTAGACGAGAAGCACCCTGACGCTAACGACGGGTTGGACATCCCATTTGAAATCACCGCCATCCGTAATGGAGAATTTGCGAGCGACACACATTGGTACAGTATCAGTGTGAGTTCTGGCAAATTATGGCATACAAAGGAAGGCTCGGACCAGGTCTATTGCGGAACTACATCCGCAAACGAGTTGGGCGACGAATACTTATGGTGTTTTACCGGCGATAACGTTTCCGGATTCAGAATCTACAACAAGGCAAAGGGCGCGGGCTACATTGCCTATGCAGCAAACGGAACCACGCACGACCCGATTGTGATGACCGGGTTAGGGCAGGCTTTTTCTCCCCGTACTTTCAAACTATCCCTGAACGGGAACGGGTTCAATTTCTATTACCCCACCGACAACAATACCTGCATAAACGACCTGCATGGCGATGGCCTGCTGACTTTGTGGACCAGCAACCGTGCACAAGGTGACAGCGGATGCCGCATGACATTCAAATTGATTTCGGGCGACCCCGACATCCCTTCTGACGAAGGCCTGCCTTTCAAACCCACCAAAAAGTTGGAAGACGGCTCGCTTGCCAGCAGCACGCATTGGTATACCATGACCATCCGTGGCGATAAAAATATCTACGCTGATGACGGCAAGCTACTCTGCCAGGCAACCAAAGAAATACTTGAAGACCAGCTTTGGGCGTTTGTAGGGAATGCGGACGACGGATTTGAGATTTACAACTACACCTCAGGTACAACAATCAAGGTATATGCGCCCAAAGGAGCAAACCAGACACCGGTTGTAATGGAAAACAAGGACACACACCTTGGCACTTATAAATGGGCATTGAGCGAAAACCCTAAGGGCGGATACAACCTTTTCTATCCCGGCCACCCCACTTCCTGCTGGAATGACTTTAACAACGAGAACTGGATTGGCATTTGGCGCAATTCTGATTCGCCTAACGACAAAGGTTCAAATATCGTATTTACTGAACAGAGTCTCAATTCAGTGGGTGAGTTTGTATATGTAACCTCCATCACGTTAGATAAGGATGTCCTGTCTTTATTCCCGGGCGAGAGCGCCAAGCTACAATACACACTGGAACCGGAGAATGCCAGCAACACCGCAGTATGGTTCTTCTCTCAGGATGAATCGATATGCAAGGTAAACAACACAACTGGCGAGGTTACTGCCATAGCACCTGGCACCACGCATATCGGAGTATATACATTGGACGGCAGTTATTGCTACGCCGCATGCAAGGTTACAGTAAAGGATGGCAGCACCTTGCTGGAAACAGAAGGCCCCATCAACTTTGTATACCGCACAGACGGCGGAGTGGACGCATTCCCGGAAAGTTATCTCAGCAACATGGAAGAATCCGGTGGCAAACTGCAGATTACGGCAAAAGACGGAGCATCGTTTACTTATCAGGCCGACGAATATGAACGTGTAAGCAACGAGGCTCCAACCGGTTTCGCCAGCATTACCTCGTTCAAATTCAATGACAAATACAACCGCGACATCATTGAGGATGCCCTGGGCACCATTATCAACGACAGTCTGATACAGCTGACAGTGGCAGGAATCGGCAAATGGCTGACGCCTTCATTCCAGGTTTCGGACACCACGGACACAAAAGTATATGTGCTGGATAAGGCACAAAAGAGCAAAGTCAGCCGCAACAGTTTCAAGAACGAAGTCATTTATACCGTCTCCCGCGACAATTACCGGATGCTTCGCTCAACAGCTGACGGCAATTACATGATGCTCCCGTTCGGCAAAGACTATAAGGTGCAGGTGGACTTCCTTACTGACCACCCGACCGGCGAATATAACGTGCCTGCCATCTACATTACCACGGCAGACGGCAGACCCGTGTCCACCAAGACCACTTACAAGGAAGGCACCGTTGCCATAGACGGAGGGGGCGTGTTCCCGGATTTGGAAGAAACGCCCATGCAAATTAAGGGACGCGGAAACTCTTCCTGGTCCGGCAATCCATATGACAAGAACCCCTACCATTTCAAGTTCAGCACAAAAACCAGTGTATTAGGTCTGAGGAAGGGAAAACACTGGAACCTCATTGCCAACAAACAGCACATGTCAATGATGACCAACGCCATCGGCATGAAGGTGGCACGCATGGTAGGCACACAGGCAGCCAATGACGAGATTCCCGTTGAGCTTTATGTCAATGGCGAATACAGAGGCAGCTACAACCTGACAGCAAAAGTTGGATTCGGCAACAACAGTCTGGATGTTTCTGACACACTGGTTAATGCTGCGTTATTGGAATTGGACACCTACTTCGACGAGGCCAATAAGTTCAAAACTGCCACGACATATTATAGTCTGCCGGTAAACATCAAGGAACCGGAGGATTTCTCCGAAGGTTTCATACAAATGGAAATTGACGACATAAAAAGGCGCATAATAACCGGTTTCCTGCGCGATCTCAAGCAAGGCAATGGTGTAGAAAAGCATGTACACGTGCAAAGTATGGCCACATTCCTGATGACCAACGAACTGATTGCCAATTATGAGCTTATGCACCCCAAAAGCACATATTATTTCTGCCGAGACATCCTGAACGCCGACAGCCTTATCCACTTCGGTCCGGTATGGGATTTGGACTGGGGCTACGGCTTTGAACGCCATTCCAACTATTTCCACATGAGTCCTACAGAAGACTATTGGACAGGCGCAAGCCACATGGAAGCCTGGCAGTACATGAGGGATCTGCGTTACAAGAGCGGAGAGGTCTTTGAACGTGAATACTTCCGGGTGTGGACAGACTTCGTTCAGAACCATCTGCAAGAGCTGCTGGATTTCTGTGACGAATACAGAGAGTACGCACAGCCCAGTTTTGACCATAACAGTCAGATGTGGGGATACAGTGACTATGAAGAGCAAATGAAAACAGCCAAGAAATGGCTTTCAACCCGCGCCAACCATATTTATGACTATCTGGCAAATACACTGGGATATGCAGAAAAGTACCCCGATGTAGTGGAAGACCCCACTCCTGTTCTGGATATCGTTGAAGAAGAAAAGCCACAGAGCACTATGGACCGCCACATTTATACCCTCGACGGACGTATGGTCAATGCCAAGGCTCGTCTGCCAAAGGGCATCTACATAATACATGGCCGCAAGGTTGTCATCCAATAACAAAGCACAAACATGCTCAATTTGCAATCAGTCAACCATATTGCAATAATAGCATCGGACTATAATCGTTCACTGTCCTTCTATACCCAAATTCTGGGTATGGAAGTGATCAGTGAAGTATGGCGGCCCGAACGGGAGTCAATGATGTGCCGTCTGGCACTTAACGGTGAATACCTGATAGAGCTGTTTACCTTTCCCGGATCGCCTCCCCGGCCCTCCTATCCTGAATCCTGCGGCTTAAGGCATCTGGCTTTTTCCGTCCCCGACATCAATGATGCCGTCACAGTGTTGGAACGCATGCAGATCCCCCACGAGCCCGTCCGTACCGCACCAGATGGAGAACTATGCTGTTTTTTCCACGACCCGGATGGTCTGCCTATAGAGCTTGTTGAAAAGAGGAACATTAATGCATAATTCACATACACCATGAGAAGACACATTATATTATGTTTGGTTCTATTGTCCTTTGCAGCTATTTATGCGCAGCGAACAGTAAAACTGGGACCAAAATCAACTGACATCGAACAATGGATTTCCCGCAATTTCGGGAAAGGCCAGGTTCCCCCTTTCTCTTTTGTATATGATGGTACACCTTCTTCATCTTTTATTAAGAAGTGGAAATACAGTAAAACACACCACCCTAATACGGAACCGGATGTTTCTGCCTACACAATTACCTATACAGAACCACAGACCGGATTCAAGGTGGAATGTGACATCAAGGGCTATCCTCAATATGGCGCCGTAGACTGGACGCTCCGCTTCGTAAACCATGCGGAAAGCAATTCTGCACAGATATCTGATGTAAAAACTGCCGACATCTCTTTCAGCACATCCGCTAAAGGGCCGTTCAGAATTCACTATGCGGAAGGGAGCACTGGTGCCCGACACGACTTTGCTCCCAGAATGGCAGACCTGCAAACAGGTGACAGTCTGTATCGGGCGCCTCATGGCGGACGCAGTTCCTCACATGGCGGTTTCCCGTTCTTCAATATAGAGACCCAGGCACAATGTGGGACAATGGTGGCCATCGGCTGGACAGGCCAGTGGTATAGTCTTATCAAACCGGTTTCTGCGTGTGCAGTCCATCTGGATACGGGGTTGGAACACTTCAACGCCTATCTTAAACCAGGCGAACGCATCCGTATGGCCAGCGTATGCCTCCTTTTCTGGGAAGGTGCAGACCGCATGATAGGACATAACACATTCCGCCGTTTCATGCTGGCGCATCGTTCACGCAAGATCGGCGGCAAGCCTGTATTTTACCCCATGAGCGGCGGGTTTAACTGGGGAGACCCTGCACCATGTAACGAATATACTTGCGTTACGACAGAATATGCCATCGCACTGATGCAACGGTCCAAAATGTTCGGCATTCTGCCTGAGGTATTCTGGATGGATGCCGGATGGTCAGAACATGCGGACGAATATGAGAAAGGGCGCAATTGGTACAATACCGCCGGCACCTGGCGACCGGATAAAATACGGTATGAGAATGGGCTGCGCCCGGTAGCGGACTATGCGCATAAATTAGGCTCCAAGTTCATGGTCTGGTTTGAGCCGGAACGGGTCGCTGCAGGTTCTGAATGGGCACAGGCCCATCCGGAATGGCTTCTTTCCAAGGATGGGGACGCTAATTTCCTGCTGAATCTGGGAGAGCCTGATGCGTTGAAATGGCTGTGCCAATACATGGGCGACTTCATGGAAGAAAGCGGGATAGACTATTACCGCCAGGATTTCAACATAGAACCGTTAGGTTTCTGGCGCCAGGCAGACGAGCCGAAACGTATGGGCATAACTGAAGTGAAATATATCGAGGGTCTGTACGCTTATTGGGACTATCTTTTAGAACGTTTCCCCGACATGCTTATCGACAACTGTGCCAGCGGCGGACGCCGGCTCGACTATGAGACATCGCTGCGTAGCGCACCGCTATGGCGGACAGACTACCAGTACAGCGAGCCGATGGGTTACCAATGTCACACATACGGCCTCAACTTATACCTGCCCCAGCATGGCACCGGCGCCTACTATGTGGACCGTTTCGACTTCCGTTCTTCCATGAGCAGTGCAGTAGTGTTCAATTGGAAATTCACACAAGCCGGCCAGTCATTCCTTGATATGCAGAAGTGTATCGAGGAATACAAGGAGGTACGCCCCTATTATTACGAAGACTATTACCCGCTAAGTGGGATGGGCGACCTTACCGGCAATGACTGTTGGCTGGCCTACCAGCTGCACAAACCATCAGACCAAACTGGTTATGTTGTGGCATTCCGCCGGCCGGAGAACAAGGAAAATGATTATACGGTGAGACTGTCCGGGCTTAACGCAGCACGCATATATGTCATCACTTGTAAAGACACCGGCAAGACCTTCGAAAAAAGCGGGGCAGAACTGCTGAACGGATTCACGCTGCACATTGACAAGCCTCGTGCCAGTCTATTGCTTAAATACGTACCCCAATAAGCCTCTATTTGTCTAACTTTTCATACTTACTGTGCTGGCTCCTGTATTCAGGGACTATCTCCTTCATCTTTCTTACAATTGCCATGTCATCATAAGTATAGCTCAATTCCAACAAAATATCCTCATCCTCCTTTGCCTTCTCGTACTCATATTCTCTGACGGCGGCTATCATGATCTTCGGATGGTGGGTGGGTATTGTGGTTTCTCCGTCGTTGAGGACTTCTTCATATAACTTTTCCCCGTCACGCAAACCGGTATATCTGATTTCAATATTTTGTGCTCCACTTAGCTTTATCATTCTCTTGGCCAAGTCTACAATCTTTACCGGCTGGCCCATATCAAAGACGAATATCTCACCTCCCTTACCCATTGTCGCGGCTTCAATAACCAATTTACAGGCCTCTGGAATCAGCATAAAATAGCGGACAATGTCAGGGTGTGTCACCGTAATGGGACCTCCATTCTGAATTTGTTCACGGAACAATGGTATAACAGACCCATTGCTGCCAAGAACATTTCCAAATCGGGTTGTCACGAACTGGGTTATGCCTTTTACTTTCCCTTCAACAATGGCTTTGTTCAAGGACTGCACATATATTTCACACAATCGTTTTGAACAGCCCATCACATTTGTCGGATTAACCGCCTTGTCCGTAGAAACCATAACAAACTTCTTTACCCCGAATTCTACAGACAGGTCTGCAATGACTCTCGTGCCATAACAATTGTTCTGAATAGCATTTCCCGGGTTGTCTTCCATCATGGGCACATGCTTGTATGCAGCGGCATGAAAGACATACTCAGGTCTGGCTTCCTTAAATATACTTCTCATGTGACGTCGCTTTGTTATGCTGGTCACAACCGTCTGCGCATCAATGTAAGGGAATTTCTGCATCATTTCAAGTCGCACATCATGCATAGGTGTTTCTGCTTGGTCGATAAGAACCAGCTTCTTGGGTTTGTAAACAGCTATCTGACGTACCAATTCATGCCCGATACTGCCTGCAGCACCAGTAATCATAATTACCTTGTTTCTGAATTGTGCACCGTTCGCCTCCATGTCCACTTGGATCTCAGCACGTGGCAACAAGTCTTCCACCTCCACTTCTTTCAGACGCACATGATCCAATGGTGTGGAGCCATCCCACTCTTCACTGGAGCTGACAAATACTATCTTTATATTTGCCTCAATCAATTGGTTTACAAGTTTCTCATTATTACGCAAACGTTCTATCTTCAAAGGGGAAACCATTAAAGCTTCTATGTGGCGGGCTTTCATTATCTCCACCAAGTTATCGTTATTCACATAAATGCGTTTACCCATCAGATATTTTTTATCCGAATCCTCCTTGTCGCTTACGAAACCGGATATCTCATAATCCTCATATTGAGGCTGGTCAGAGATAAAACGGGCCAAACCCACTCCACCTGTCTTTACTCCATAAATGAAAATTCGATGTTCTCCCTTGGGGTTCATGGATTTTTCATAGATAGCCCTCACTATCATACGCACTGAAAACATCAGCATGGTGGCAATCAATGCCATCAGTGCCCAATCACGTCCATTTATAGGGAACAGCCAGTTTTCTGTACGGAATAAATAAAGAACCACCAGTACCATAACGCATCCTGTAAACATACTTAAGGCTATACGCTGCAAATCATAGATTGAGCTATAACGGATAAAACCGGAATAAGTATGAAACAGACGGAAGGCTAGAATGAAAAGAATCAGAGATGCTCCGGTCAAGGTTGAGATTTCAAGAAAGTATTCTCCCAAATAGCCTGGCCTGTGCATAATAAGGCATGACAATAAGGTAGACAAATAAACGATCATGCAATCTATTAACAGAATGGTCCAATACGGAAGTGCGTTTTTCGTAAAATACCAATTTGCCAATTTATAGAAAAAAGTATTCACCATTGCGTAATAAGTCTTATTATTTGCAAAGTTACAAAAAAAGGGCGTGAGATTGTCATAAATGTATATTTTATTTTGCACAAGCTGAAAAATAGCTTAACTTTGTCGTGAATTTTGCATATGTGGCTAATCTAATTTTATCATGAACCGGGAAGTTCAACGCATATTAGTAGTAGACGACGAGGAAGATTTGTGCGACATTCTGCGTTTCAATCTTGAGAATGAAGGCTATGCTGTAGATGTGGCATATAGCGCAGAAGAAGCCTTAAGGACTGACCTGAATCAGTATGACTTGTTATTACTTGACGTAATGATGGGCGAAATCAGCGGATTCCGCATGATAAAGATGCTCAGGGCCAAACCCGAAACTGCGGACTTGCCGGTCATTTTCCTTACAGCAAGAGACACAGAGAACGACACGGTCACCGGACTTTCTCTTGGAGCTGACGACTACATATCCAAGCCTTTCAGTATTCGGGAAGTGGTGTTACGCGTTAAAGCCGTACTACGCAGGAACAAGCACAGCCAGTCTCCGCGTTCTGCCTTTGTCAGTTATCTGGGAATCCAATTGGACATGTCCAGAAAAACTGCCGTTCTTGACGGGGCTACCGTTTCCCTGACCAAGACGGAATTTGAGATTCTCGCCCTTCTCATACAAGGAGCGGGCAGAGTTTACAGCCGTGCCGAAATTGTAGATTTGGTCTGGCAGGATGATGCTTACGTATTGGACAGGACCGTTGACGTGAACATCACTCGCCTGCGTAGAAAACTCGGGACATACGGCCAACGTATAATCACACGCCAAGGGTATGGGTACTGTTTC
This sequence comes from Bacteroidaceae bacterium, assembly GCA_017935785.1. Classification (GTDB taxonomy): domain Bacteria; phylum Bacteroidota; class Bacteroidia; order Bacteroidales; family Bacteroidaceae; genus Physcousia. Next base: position 82,509 of record JAGBGU010000045.1, on the reverse strand, counting down.
CAGATGGAATAAAATATTACACCGTTTCATGCCTGCAAATCATGGACACAGAATGGGATTCTCATTCTTCATCAGCATGGCGGCATTGCTTTGGGTCTTTGTAGGGTGCTCCATCTATTACCATTACCATGTAGCCACCAACTATGCGGAAAGAGGACAAGATGCCGGACATGGTTCTGATATGGGATTTCTTTGGATTTCAGTCTATATAGCCTTAATACTTACGTTAGTCCTATTCCGCCAGGCACGCATTTTGGGCAGGATGATAAACCGGTTACAGGAAAAGGAAAACAGCAAACTAAAAAGGCAGTTGAGTGTGAATATGAGTCATGAGCTAAAGACTCCCGTGGCCAGTATCCAGGGATATATAGAGACAATCCTGCAAAATCCGGAAATGGACGAGGCACAAAGGACGCAGTTCCTGAGCCGTTGTCATATACAGACCCAAAGGCTGACCAGCCTCTTACGGGGCATAAACACCCTGAATCGTATGGACGAAGCGCCTGAGCAACTCGAAATAACCAATTTGGATCTGAATCCGTTAATCAGCGGAATCATGAGCGATGTACAGTTGGCATTGTCACAGCGGCGAATGGATATAAAAGTGGAGATTCCTGAAGAGATACCCATAATGGGAAATGAGGGACTGCTCTACAGCATATTCCGTAATCTGTTGGATAACAGTATCGCTTATGCCGGCGACGGCACTACCATACGCCTGGCCTGCACCGGAACCAGAAACGGTCTATGGCACTTCCAATATTCAGACAATGGCGTAGGCATCTCTGACGAACACCTGCCCAACATCTTCAACCGTTTTTATAGAGTGGACAAGGGACGCAGCAGACGTATAGGCGGAACGGGGCTGGGACTGGCCATTGTCAAAAATGCCATCCTGTTTCATGGCGGCCAGATTAGCGCACACCAATCCCCGGTTGGCGGACTTTGTTTCGATTTCTCCCTAAGAGTTTGTCAATAACGCTCCCCTTCATTAGGGAAATCCCCTTCTTTCACATCCGTGATGTACTGTCCGATTGCATCTGTCATAATGGTATGCAAATCAGCATACCTGCGCAGGAACTTTGGCGCAAATCCCTTGTTCATACCCAACATGTCTTGCACTACAAGCACCTGACCGTCTGCAGGACCGCCACCGATGCCAATAACAGGAATCTGGACAGACTGGCAAACCTTTTCAGTCAATACTGTCGGTATCTTTTCTACAACCAGGGCAAAACATCCGGCCTCTTCAAGTGCTTTGGCATCCGACAGCAGTTTCAGGGCCTCAGCTTCCTCCTTAGCTCGCACGGCATACGTTCCGAATTTATTGATACTCTGCGGAGTAAGTCCCAAATGACCCATTACGGGAATACCAGCATTAAGGATAGCCTTTATGGTGTCCAGGATTTCTGCTCCGCCCTCCAGTTTCAGGGCGTCCGCTCCAGTCTCCTGCATGATGCGGATGGCGTTTTTCACACCCTCTACCGCATTTACCTGATATGTGCCGAAGGGCATGTCACACACCACTAAAGCCCGTTTGGATCCCCGTGCCACGCTGCGGGCATGGTAAATCATCTGATCTATCGTTATCGGCAAGGTGGTTTCGTTTCCAGCCATCACGTTGCTGGCCGAATCTCCTACCAGAATTATGTCTATCCCGGCTTGGTCCACTATCTGGGCCATAGTATAGTCATAAGAGGTTAGCATGGCTATCTTCTTGCCCTGCTTCTTCATGTCCATCAGTCGGTTTGTGGTAACTTTCCGCGTATCATCAACCAAATATCCTGCCATAGTATAAACGTTTATTAAAAGACATTTAATGTAAATCTGCTGCAAAATTACACATTTTCTCACACAATGGCCCCATTTTTGTAAGGAAATACACTATCTTTGCATCAAAAACACACCCATACGATGCAATCTACCCTTACCGTCTACAAGGCCTCTGCCGGTTCTGGAAAGACCTTCACCTTGGCTGTCGAATACATCACGCGCCTGCTGGCGTCGGGGGCCAGCACCGAATTCCACCATACCTTGGCCGTTACCTTTACCAACAAGGCTACGGCCGAAATGAAAGACCGTATTATCCAGCAGTTATACGCATTGGCACATAATCTGCCCGAGGGGAAGGCCTATTACGAGGCTGTCAGGGACAAACTCATCTCACAAGGGGTGGAGTTGCCGGAAAAACGTCTCAGAGAAAGGGCAGCCAAGGTGCTGTCCGCTATTCTGCACGACTTCAGTTTTTTCAGGGTGGAGACCATTGACTCTTTCTTTCAGAGCATACTCCGCAACCTTGCCCATGAGTTGGGACTTACTGCCAATCTGGAAGTGGAACTGAATACTGAGGAGGTTATTTCCCGTGCAGTCGACCGGATAATAGACACGCTCCAATATAATCCCGGCATCCAGCAGTGGGTTCTCAACTATGTGGCTGAGCGCATAGAGAATAATGAAAAATGGGATATTACCCGCAGCGTGAAATCATTTGCCAAATGTATCTTTGAAGAAAGTTTCCAGAACCGCAACACACAACAGCGCCAGATTCTTAATGACGAGCAGGCTATCAGCAGTTTCCGGAAACGGATGTACGACATTGAGGCTGACGCCCGGGATGCTATTATGACTGAGGCGAAAGCTTTGGATGCACAGTTACAGAACGGTATCCTGAATTATGACCGTATATCAAACGGGAAAAATTACAGGACTGCCCTGCGGGATATCATGCAGTTCGCCTATGACCGGAGCAAGACCACCCTGCCCTCCGCAGCGGCCGATCCGGTAAAGATTCTGAAAGGAGCGGCCGACAAAAAGGATGAAGGGTTACTGGCCGAAGCCAGAACGCTCTCTGACAAGATAGGGCATTTGCTCAAGACCTATCAGGACAATATATGGCAAATCAAATCCGCCAAACTGGCACTAAAACACTTGAGTCCGTTGCGGTTGCTCGGCAGTATTGAAGAAACTGCCGACAATATCTGTAAGGAGAACAACCAGTTTCTGTTGAACAGAACTCCCATCCTGCTCGGCAAACTGGTAGAGAACAGCGACGCTCCTTTTGTATTCGAGAAAATGGGTACACAGTTGCACCATGTCATGATTGACGAGTTTCAGGACACCAGTCTGCTGCAATGGCAGAATTTCAGGGCACTGCTCCTGGAAAATCAGGCTACGGGCGGCCACGACCTTGTGGTGGGAGATGTAAAGCAAAGTATCTACCGCTGGCGTAACGGAGACTGGAGCGTACTGCACGGAATAGAACAGCAGATGAGTTCCATGCGGCCCAATGTCATTCCGCTGGACACCAATTACCGCAGTCATGAACAGGTCATTGCCTTCAATAACTCATTCTTCCCCCAAGCGGCGGCATTGCTGGACACGCTCTCGCCCGACGCACGTTTCAAGATAAAGGACATATATGCCGATGTGGAACAGAAATGCAGGAAGAAGGGTGGGAAAGGCTTTGTCCGCGTGCGGCTTTACGAGAAGAGCGGACTGAAGAAACCAGACAATTACGAGGAGCGGTTTGTCACCGATATGATTGGGCAGATCCGTTTACTGATGGAAAAGGGGGTTCAGCTTTCTGACATGGCCATTCTTGTGCGCAAGCGCAGGATGGGGACAGAATTGATAGAACGTTTCCACCGTCTGGCGCCCGATATCCGCTTGGTTAGCGACGAATCTTTCCTGTTGTCCTCCAGTGTGGCTGTACAGATGATTGTCAATGCGCTCCGTGTATTGGCCGACCCGCAAGAGACTGACCCTGTCCCCATCCACTACCTGACAAAGCATTATCTGACGGATGTATTGGGCAGCCCGGCCACACCGCACCATTTTGCGCCCGCCGGTACTGAACAATGTCTGCCGGATGAGTTTATGAAGAGGAGGGCAGAACTTTCCACATTGCCGCTGTATGTTTTGTGTGAAGAGCTTTACCGTATCTTCAGCCTCTCGCACATACCCGGACAGTCGGCGTATTTATTCGCATTCTATGACCAGTTGCAACATTATCTCCGCAACCATCCTTCAGACCTCCGTTCATTCTTGTCTGCATGGGACGAGAAACTGGCCAACGAACCCATCCCGAGCGGAAAGATTCCGGGACTGCAGATTATGACCATACACCAGAGCAAGGGTTTGCAGTTCCACACCGTTCTGCTACCATATACGGAATGGGAAATAGAGAAAGACCAGACGGAGGAACGTCTGTGGTGCGAACCGCCGGAAATCCCCTATAATGAATTAGGGCTGCTGCCCATAAACATCCGGAACAAAAAGGATGTGACTGAAAGTATTTTCTCCCCTTGGTACGAGGAGGAACATCTGCAGAAGCGGGTAGATGCACTCAATACGCTTTATGTGGCATTTACGCGTGCGGAATGCAACATGCTCATCTGGGGTTTGGCGTCCAAGTCGGCTACGCTTACCACCACTTCCCTTTCAGGCGACCTGCTTCGCCTGGGTCTGGATATGGACAAGGAGGGGGATGAATACTCTTTTGCAATGGGTGAGCCAATGGCTGAAGAGCAGAAAGACGCAGCCAAAGGGGATAACCGGATGACACCACTGGCAGATGACCTGCATACCGCATATTCATCATACCGTCCGCATCTGGATTTTATGCAAAGTAACGAGTCCTCACGTTTTATCCGTGCCATAGGAGAGGACAGTCTGCAGGAACAGGATTATATTGAGTTGGGTAAAATCCTTCATTACGTCCTCAGTCAGATTGAGCACCTTGATGATGTGGATGCCGTACTCAACCGTTGCCAGAACCAAGGGCTTATAACCGACCCGTCACAGCGCAAGTCCATAATCAGGCGCATACAGCACGGCATGCAGGAAGAGCTTGTCCGTTCGTGGTTCTCCGCTGAAAACAAGGTATATAACGAATGCAGCATTGTATCCATGGATCCGCAAACCGGGGAGCCTGAGGTAAAGCGACCCGACCGTGTCGTTATTTCCGGTACAACCATCACGGTCATTGACTTCAAATGCGGCAAACCGTGGTCGGAACACATTGAGCAGGTTCAGGCCTATATGCTGCTGATGTCCCGTATGTATCCGCAAATGGAAGTCAGGGGTTTTCTCTGGTATATCTACTCGGGCGAGATAAAAAAAGTTGATTTATGTCAATAAAAACAGGCTTTTGCGGAAATATCACACCGTAAAGCTTGCAGGTACGGGAAAAAGCAGTAATTTTGCATCGTGTTTTTCATGGTATTAGATTTTAAGGTTAATTGAAAAGATTGGTTGTCGGGATGACAACCTTCTTTTTTTATTATTAGAATCTGAATTCTTAATATTCTTAATGTTTATGAAAACCACACCCCATACTCATAAAAAACATTAATATTTCCATTCTATTTCATCAAACACTATATCAATCGGATTTTTTTAGCTAAATTTGCATTGTCTAATTAAAGTCTAATTAAAAAAGAGAGGAGGACATTATGACTGAAAGAACTCAAGTGTACAGATGCCCCATTTGCGGCAACATCGTGGAAGTATTGGAAGCAGGAGCAGGCACGCTGGTTTGCTGCGGCAAACCAATGGTACAGCTCGTGGCCAACACAACCGATGCGGCAACGGAGAAACACGTTCCGGTCATCGAAGCCATTGACGGCGGTTACAAGATTACGGTGGGCAGTGTGGCCCATCCCATGCAGGACGAACATTACATCCAGTGGATTGAGCTGATTACAGAAAATACGGTTTTGCGCAAGTACCTTAAGCCAGGCGAGACACCCGAAGCCGTTTTCCTCACCACAGAAAAGGTGCTTTACGCCCGTGAATACTGCAATCTCCATGGTTTATGGAAAGGAATTGAATGATTAAGGGAACCCCCTAAGGAATGTCTCATAAATTGTGTCACTGCAACCATCTGACTGATAATCGGATGGTTGCATCTGTTTGTGACACGAGTGACAGGCTATATACATAACTTTTATAAAAAAGAAATAAAATGTGTGCCTTAAAGGCGGTCATTTTAATTTTTCTTCACAAAAGGTTATAAATGTACGTGTCACACTTGTCACCATACCATGTCTGCCACATCTGTCAGGCAATTTGTCATGCTGTCCATACTTAATACAAATAAAAGATGTTTTCGATGAGCGGAGGCGAATAGCTTGTTTAACTTACTTCGTTTATTGCCATTAGTCATCCTGAACTTGTTTCAGCATCTCACTGCGAGCCAATATTAATACTTCACCGCGGACAGATGCTGAAACAAGTTCAGCATGACCATCTACTTTGGACTCCCGTCATTTGTTATATAGAAATATAGAAGAAACTAATTTTTTCATCATAAAAAGTTATGAAGATACACGGGGCAGAAATAATCTTTGGGAAACGCAACGTATTGCATTGGCAAACTCAATATGTTGCATCGGGCAACGCAAGGCACTGAATTGGCGGATGCAAGCCGTTGCATCTGCAAGTCCGCCACTTTACGTTTCTGACCCTGTCCTAACAGGAAGAGGCCGGAGGGTAAGAAAAACAACATGTAATTTCAGGTAAAATACGGTAAAAACCGAAAAAAAATCGGTAAAACCGCCAGTTTGTACCAAAAAACGACAGCCTCTGGCAAAATAAATTGTAAATTTGCATCCGATAAATTGGCTAAATACGCCAAATACACAAAAAGTATATTATAAAAATTAAAAAGTATATAGCAATGAAAACATGTAAATGGATGACCGCAATGATGCTTTGCGCAGGCTTTAGTTTATCCGCCTGCACATCTGATGACGGTCTGAGCTCCCCCTCCGAAACAAAACAGGGACAATTGGTGTTAAAACTGTCCTCTGGTGCAGAGTTCCGTGAGGATACCCGTGCAGTAAACCTTGATACGTATAAAAATACAGACAACTATACGGTCAAGGTCTATGATAAGGACGGAGTGGAAAAACTAAACTGTAAGGGTAGCGAATTGGCACAAAACATGCCCCTTACCCTTACAATTGGCTCTTATAAGGTCATTGCTTCTTACGGCAAAGAGCACAATGCCAGCAGAGATGAGTTTTATGTAGAAGGTACTGCTGCCGGTACAATAAAGGCAGGTAGTCAGAACGAGCCTGCGATAGTCACCTGTACTCCCACATGCGGACGTATCAGTGTACTCTTCGACACAGCCATGAGTGATTATTTTTCTGATTATTCCGTAGATTTTAAAGGAACAAAAGCCTTAGGAGCAAATTCTGTTTCTTGGGCAAAGAACGATTCTGAACCATGGTATGTAAAATTAGAGAGAAATGGCGAGAACATCACTTTTACCATTAACGCAACCGCCAAAGAAGAGTATAGCAGCAACGGCACTTGGTCCGGCACCTTCAACCTGCAAAGGAACAAGGCATATAAAGTAAATGTGAAGCCCAGCCCTATAGCTCCCGGAACAGGCAATATAGACCTTGAAATCTATATTGACCAAACCACCAACGACATAGAAAAGGATATTGAAGTGCCTGTTACATGGATTTAAGAGATTAGGCCTCATTCTATACTATATTATAATAATATTTACAAAAACTGAAGAATCATGAATCATTCCAAAATATTTTTGATAAGCGCCATTGTCTTGATGGGTTTGTCATCTTGTGTGAACGAGGAGGTTCCCGCATACGAGAACGGTTCCGGGAAAATGCAGTTGGAGGTAGACATCCTTAAACCGAAAACCACCCGTGCGACAGTAGACACCAAAGACTTTCCGGTTACATTGCTTGATGCAGAAGGCAATCCCTTAGAAGGTCACAAATATGATAAAGCAACAGACGTTCCCAAACAGATTCAACTGCCTGTAGGCCAGTATGCGGCAGAATCACATTCTCCGTTTGAATTTGAAAAGATCATGGACAAGCCTTACTATAAAGGCATTGAGGAGTTTTATATCCGTAAGGACATAAATACAGAGGTTGAAGTTATATGCCGTATGGCAAACGGTAGTTTTGAGGTGAATTTCTCAGACGCATTCCATGCCGTATTCAGGGCGTGGAACATTATGATCAACGACGGCACAGAAACAGCCATCTCATACAGTGCTACCGATGAGATGCCCTTACCCAAGAAGTACATGCGGTTTGAAGAAGAAACCAGCCAGATTTTCGTCAACTTTGTGGGTGTAACCAACGAAGGTAGCCGTATAACCATGTCGAATACGCTGACAAAAGAACAGGCAAGCGAACAATATGATGATGACAACCCCTACTTCTCTGGCGGTGATGCTATTGTACTGAATTTCACTCCTGTAGAAAGTACAGAGGGTGATATTACCGGCATCACGCTGAAGGCTGACATCCAATTCGAAGAGTCAGAAGTAACCTATCCCCTTGAAGTGGAGAAGAAAGGAACAACTGGCGGAGAAGAAGGTGGAGATACTCCTGGAGAAGGAGGTGAAGATACGCCTGGAGAAGGAGGAGATGAATCTGACGCCATTACTCTGAATTTGCCCGAAGACATGACAGTTTCCGTCAGCACAGACCCAGCTTTAGGAGACACATACATTGCTTCAGAATATGGTCTTAAGAGCATTAAGGTGAAAATGAGTTCTACCAGCGACGAAATGATTTCTTCTTTGCAAGATTTGGCTGGGAACTATAACGGTGTTGACTTCATAAATGGTGCAGAGGTTGTAGGTAATCAGGAAATGGTAAGACTGTTCGGTGATTTAGGACAGACCCTGGCTGTTCCCGCTGAAAGCGACAAAGAATACACATTCCCTATCGGCAACTTCTTTACCCTTCTTGCATTCTTACCTGGTGAACATACGTTTACACTGACCATCACGGATATGCAAGGAAACACCAAGGACGGAATTTTAATATTAACCGTTGAATAAACCTCTTTAATCCCTAGAAAAATGAAAAAGATTCAATATATATGTGCATGCCTATTTCTGGTTCTTGCAGGCATATCCTGCACACAGGATATGGAGATGGATGGTCAGGGTTACTTAATAATCAAATTGAACACCGTCACATCCACACTAAAACCCTCTGCTACCCGCGCAGGCGCACCGACAAATTATGAGGCCAAACGCCTTCGAGTAGAAATAAAGGACATGCAGGGGAATGTTGTGAAGTCTACCAATGATTTCGACAACGATGAGGACTTTGTAGGTGATATTCCGTTAATACCTGGCAACTATACCATTGTGGCACATTCCTACAATTGGGACGGCAGTGGTTCCGGTTTTAATGCGCCCTATTATTACGGAAGCAGCACTGCTACTGTTACTGTAGGTTCCCGTAAAACGGTCAAGATAACATGTACCCAGGCCAATGTAAAGGTTACGGTAAACTACGATGATAGTTTTAAGGAGTATTTCACCTCGGCTTCTACAAAAGTAAGTTCTGAGTCAACTGGTGTCACCCCTCTTCAGTTTGTCATGGGGCAAACCACACAATCAGGTTATTTCCCTGTGGGAAACCTCACTACAACATTGGAAGTAACCAACAAAAAGGGGATAAAGAACACACAGACAGATGAGATTACCGGCGTACAGGCCCGCGATCATTATATTCTTAATTATAAGGTGGCAGCAGCCGGTAACTTGGGTGATGGCACCACAGGCGGTGTAACCGTAACTGTAGATGACAAAACCAACACCTACACTTACACTTTTGAGGTGCCACAGAAAATGGGTACCGAGTTTGCGGCTAAGGGAGCAAATGCCTGGAGTACATTTGCTATGCTGAATGCGGAAATCACATCCAAAACCCAAAGTTTCCAGAATAGTGGCATAACACTACAATGGAAAGTTTCAGGTGCAGAAGAATGGAGCGAAGTGGCAAATGATGCCCTTACCATTACTGAAACAGACAAAATCCAATACACATTGAAGGGATTGAGTCCCCAAACTGCATATGAATATCGAATTCGTTATGTAGAAGGCGATAATGAAGTGACTAGTAATATAATTAAATTCACTACAGAACAGCAAACACCTCTCTATAACGGCGGCTTTGAAAACTGGTGGATGGATGGCAAGGTGGCTTATGCCAATGCACAAGGGACTTCTTTCTGGGATACAAGTAATCAGGGTGCAGCATCATTTGGCGGAAGTAACACCACTGAAACAACATCGGTTGTCCACGGAGGCAGCAAAGCTGCAAAATTGGAGTCCAAGTACATCGTTATCAAGTTTGCAGCAGCAAGTTTATACACAGGAAGTTTCGGCGCTCTGATTGGCACAAAGGGTGCATGGTTGAATTGGGGTGTACCATTTACAGCTCGTCCTACCGCTCTTAAGGGTTATATGCAATATGCTCCTGCTACTATTAATCGTGTAGGAAGCAATCTACCTGCCAACACACCAGAAAAGGGATCACCAGACCAATGCGGCATGTATTGTGCATTGTTGTCTGAAGCTTTAGTCGTAGACAACACAGACATGAGCACATTCCCCAACTGGGAAACCGACCCACGCGTTATTGCATACGGTACATTGCCAACCAGCCAGAATGTACACAGCAACGGTCAATGGAAAGAAGTAAACATACCGTTGGTATACCGCGACCTCACCAGAAAACCCACACATCTGCTGGTGGTATTCTCTGCAAGTAAATATGGAGACTATTTCCATGGTGGCGAAGGCAGTACGCTCTACCTGGATGACTTTGAACTGGTTTACGGTGACACACCTTCTGTAAAATAATATAAATACGGTTTAAACTGCTCGCATCTGCCTGTTCCTATGAAAAGGACAGGCAGATGTAGGGCGTTAATAAAGAAACAAGACATCAATGCAACGCATAACCTCCCATTTGCTGTTAGGACTATTGCTGATGCTGTCGGCACATAACCTGCGTGCGCAGGAGCTGATAAGTGTGCCGGTACAACCCCAACAGGCAGACAGTCTTCACCGAAACCTTACCTACACACAGATGATTGAAACGCAGGTTCACAAACCGAAAGTGGCTGAAAAGATGCGGCAAAAGCGGCATATACAGCGTATCGACCGTGAGGCGATGAAGAGTGTGTTCATTCCCAAAGGACAATGGATGGTGGGAGGCGAAATTTCATGGAACGAATGGGACAATGACAACCTGAACTATCTGGTGCTGAAAAACATCGAGTTCGAGGGTCATACATTCTCAGCCGGTCCCTATTTCGGATATTTCGTGGCTAACAACATTGCTGTGGGAGGCCGTTTCTCCTATAAACGTTTCTTTATGAACTTAGGGGAATTCGATCTGAACCTGGGCGAGGACCTGAACATCAGTCTGGATGACCTGTACTATCTGGAGCACAATTACCTGACCACAGCTTTCATGCGTTCCTACATGCCCATTGGCCGGAGCAACGTATTCGGTTTCTTTGCGGAAGTACAACTCACCCATGGCTATACCGAGGGCAAAAACACCACGGGCAAAGGTGAGACCCTGTCAGGAACCTACGAAAAAATAAACAGCCTGCAGTTGGGCTTCTGCCCCGGTCTTACCGTTTTCGTCACCGATTTCATGGCATCGGAAGTGTCCGTGAACATGGGTGGTTACCGTGTAAAATGGGGAAAGCAGGAGACGAACAAGATTGAGGAAGGCAAAGTGCGCACCTCCGGTGCCAACTTCAAGCTGAACCTCTTTAGTGTTAAATTTGGTATGACTTTCTACTTATGATAAAAGCACTCCATAAACTGATACCGCTAGTCATTACAGCATGCTTCGCTGCTTGTGAAGTACCCAATGACATTCCCTATCCTATTGTGGAAGGCCGGATAACGGCATTCGAGGTGGAAGGCCAATGTGGTGCTTCGGGAAAAGGAGAAGGTTCCGCCACCATTGACAAGGATACACGCACCGTATCGCTCTATGTATGTGACACTGTGGATGTAAAACGTCTGAAAGTAAACCGCATAGAGTTGAAGTCGGAAACCAAGAATCCTGATGTGGATTATAAGGATGAGATAGCCCTGCTGCCCGACTCTGCCGTATGTCTTGACTTCGCACGCTTCCCCCGGAAAGGATTCAATGCTCCCGGCAGTCATCAGGACACCCGCATGGATTTCAGTCAGAAAGTGAAATTCACGCTGACCACGTATCAGGACTATGAATGGACCGTAAACGTGGAACAGGTAGTAAACCGCGAAGTGGAGGTGGAGAACCAGGTAGGCAATGCGGTCATAGACCCCATCACCCATAACGTGGTTGTTTATGTTAAGAAAGACCAGAGTCTGAAACGTCTGAAAGTGAGCAAATTCTCATTGGGTGGCGAACATGGAAAGGTTTCACCCGACCCCACCACACAAGAGACATTCAACTTCTACGATGTCCGACAGTTCCTGGTTACCACCGGTTGGGGCGAAGAACAGAGTTGGCGCGTAATGGTGTGCCATACGGAGACTGCTGTGGAAACAACAGCCCAAGCCTTTACTCGTACCGTTAACGCTATTGTGTCCGGTGAGAAGCCCAACGGCACTACACCGCTCATTGAATACAAGAAAGAAAGCGAGCAGACCTGGCTCAGCGTTCCACTGGAAGATATCCAGCAAACCGCTACAGCCTACACGGCAGACATTAAAGGGCTGCAACCCGCCACTACATACCAGTACCGGGTTACGGCAGGGAAATCCTCTGTGGAGACACAGACCTTTACCACTACAGAAATGCTACAACTGGAAAACACCAGTTTTGACGACTGGTGTACAGATGCCAAGAATCCCAAACTGCTCTATCCCTGGGCAGAAGGGGCCACTCCCTATTGGGAAACCGGCAACAAGGGTGCCACCACAGTGGGCAGCAGCAATTCCACTCCCACAGACGACACAAGTACCGGGCACGGCAAGGCGGCACATCTGGAATCCAAGTACATTGTCATCAAGTTTGCCGCCGGCAATATCTTTACCGGCAGCTACTTGCGCACAGACGGCACGAACGGCATCTTAGGATTCGGACGCCCCTTCAAGGCATTCCCCAGCAAACTGACATTCGACTACAAATATAGGACAAGTATCATAAACAAAGTGGGCGACGAGGCATTGCGCTATATGGAAGGCCGTCCCGACTCTTGCCAGATTTACATCACACTATGGCACATCGGAGAAAATGATTACGAGGAATATAATGGAGAAAAATTCCCTCTCATCATCCGCACACGCCCCAGCGAACGTCATTTGTTCTCGCCCAACGACAAGCGAGTGGTGGCATACGCCCAACTGACACAGGGAAACGACGTGAATGAATGGACCTCTCACACACTGGAACTGAAGTACAAGGACAATACGCGCATTCCCACTCATATCCAGGTGGTAGCCTCTTCCAGCAAGTATGGCGACTACTTTACGGGCGGCGTGGGTTCTCTCCTGGTTCTTGATAATCTGAAACTGCATTACGAATAATGAAACAGCGACATATAGTCATATTCACCCTACTTCTGATGACATCCCTTCTTGTCGGTTGCGTACAAGAGGACGGCTTGTCATTGGCCAATGGAAAGCTGCGACTGTCAATTGACAAGGTTTCCACCCAAACGGAAAGCAGGGCCACACCTTCTGAATTAGGCAAACCGTTGGCGGAAAATTTTCAACTGAAGATACAACGCCAGGGTTCGCAATACACTGCCTATGAGGGTGCATTCCAGGAAGAGATGCCCGTAAAGGTGGGAACGTATGACATTACCGCCACCTTTGGCGAAGATGTCATCATAGGACGTGACACTCCTTATTATATAGGTAGCGCAGAAGCCACGGTTAACAAGGATGAATCCACAACGGTATCCATCCCCTGCAAAGTGGGTAACGCATTGGTGTCCGTGATTTTCGGCAGAAACGCAGATGAGACCGCACGTTTCGACAGATTCTACGAGGAATACGGACTATTGGTCCAGATTGGCAACTATTCCATGGGCATCAACAAGGAACAGACAGCCACAAGCATTTACTTCCCTGCCGGAAGCCAACCGCAGTTCTATTTTTATGGCACATTAAAAGCCGACGGCGGCCGCATGGTGTCCATAGAGCTGGATCATAATGATATCCCTGATGTTTTCCAGGCTGCCGACCATGCCAAGCTGACACTGACCCTGCCCGACCCCGAAAGTGCACTAGGCGTAAACATTGGCAAGGCAGAAGTTACCACTGTCCAGTTGGACGAAACTATCCCCCTCTCTTGGCTGCCGGTTTCAACCGTCATACCTTTACACCAGTATAACGAAGACAACATGCTGGTAGGCACTAACCTTACCTTCAGCAACAACTATCCTGGCATGGAGTGGAAGGCGGAGGTAACCAATGCACAGGGCGAAACCGTCCGTATAGTAAGCGGTACAGGTGCCTTATTCTCCGAATATAAATCTACATCTGTATGGCCATACCTCCCAGCCGGAAAATACAAGGCCACATATTACCTGATAAAGGAAAGTGGGGAAAACAAGGTAAGCAGCCGTGAATTTATCGTGGGAAGTCCCACACTCACTGCTAATATAAACGGTTATACTTCCTATGACAAATACCTTGCCGGTGACATCGAAGCCGCCAACGCAGCAGACGGATATACGCTTTACGAACCGCAGGTAAGCGTGAACATATCTCCCTCACTTACGGCCAATCAACGTTACGGGTATAAGATGACCTATACTTTCAATGGGGAAACACAAACAACCACGAATAACACTCAAAATTTGAGTCAACAGAAGCTCAAGGCAAACACAGTGCCTTATGTGCTCTATGCAACAGCTGAATTTGCCGGCGAGGTAGCCAAAGCTAATAAAAGTTTCCTCATTACTGGCATTCCACTAAAGGCAGAACCGCCCACAGAAACAGCTGGTTGGACAGCAACAACGGAAAACGTCACCTTCTCGGACACATATGTACGCATGGGACAAAACAATTGGATGTGGGGCGGAGAGGACCGGCATATGGAATTTAACAACATTGCCGTTCCCAAAGGTACTATTTTGACGGTGGATTACAATATAGTCATACATCCAGCCACCATGGGCACCACGTTTACAACACATTTAGGTAATGACGAAATAATTAGCCACACCCATAATGGGGGTGCAGGAAACACCAACGACTACCCATTTACTGGTGTTACCTCTTTTGAGACTTCGAATGTTGCCACATCCATCCAATGCAACAACAGCTACGGTGCCGGACAAACACGCACTGATGTTTATAAAATCAATATTTCATACGGAAAATAACCTATATGAGACAATATACCCTATATATAGTCGCTTATCTACTCGCCCTGGCATCCTGCCAAAGCGAACTACCCATTCCGGAACAGGGCAACTGCTATCTGGAGCTTAACCTTTCCCGTATAGGGGTGGTTAAGCGTCAGACCAGATCCATAGACAATGATCTGGCCCTGAAAATTCTGAATGAAAATGGTGAAATATTTATCCAATACCCTGCAGGAAGCGTACCCCACAAACTGGTACTTTTACCCGGAATCTTTACGGTCGTTGCCTATACGGAGAATCAGGATAACTGGAGCAAGGCTAATGACGGACGCGGTGAAGCCTGCTATTACGGCAGTTGTCAGGTGGAAATGGCTTTCGACCAGACCACATACGCCAACCTGCAAGTGCCCATGACCAACTATGCCGTCACACTGGCCCTGCCCGAATATTTCCACGATTTCTTCCCCTCCTATACTTTCTCCCTAAAAAGCGGGGAACGGCAGACCAGCATCAAGGAAGGAGAGAAGGCATACTTCGATGCAAAAGAAGGCGGCTTCACATACCAACTGACTGCCACCAATACCGACCAGATAACGCACCACACCACACCCATTACCTATAAAAAGGTGGAAAGTGGCAAACTTTATCAGATGACCTACTACTACGGTACAGATGACAATTCGGGCGGACTGGATATTGAAATTACTGATAATACAGAAAAAGAGGATCAGAAAGTTCCTCTCTGATAGGATAAAATAAATACAAGATGAAAAGGGAAATATACTATTTTGCATGGATATGCTTCCTAAGCCTAATGAACGCATGTACAAGCGAGGAAGGATTAGGTATCGAAGCCGGTCAACAGGATAAGGATGGCAAGATTGAACTGGCGTTCACCGGTACGGCACCGACCCGCAGCACAACCACAACCATTTCTCCCGAAGAGGCAAAAAACTTCTTGATTACAGTAAGTCAGGGAGAGAGGATTATACGTGGTCCGCAAACCTTAGGCACAATGGATATGCGTTTCCCTGTAGGCCAGGGCTATAAGGTCTATGCCGAAAGTTGCACCGAATCTGATGCAGAAAGTAATAACAACAACTGGGGGCAGAAACGCTTTACAGGTTCATCCGCCGAATTCGGAATCAACAAGGGGGCAACGACCAAAGTCAAAGTTGGCATGAGCGTGGTCAACGCTTCTCTCTGCGTAATCATCAACCCTTCGTTAAGCAACTATTTCAAGAAATCGTGTACAGTTACGCTCTCTGATGCCGACCGCGGACTCATTTGGAATTATGACAATGCCGGGAAAACTGAAAATGGTGTTTCCACAGATGGACAAGTGGCCTATTTTAATGTGAATGAAGGTGAAACACGTACCATTCATTATACGATTATTGTCGCTAATGACAACAAGACCATTACAAAAGAGGGGACTGTTTCATTAAGCCGTGCAAAAATGGTGCGTCTGAATCTGGCATACGACTCCGGTTTCTTCAACCTGACCGTAAATGTAAACGATGATGACCTTTATGTAAATAACGAACTGAATTTGGGACCAGAAAATATCATCCAGGATGACGGAGCGACTGATGCTATCGGAGGCAACGATGATTTCCACACAGATGGTACGGAAGTAGATTATGACCAATACAATTAAAACAAGAAGGACATGAAAGGACATTATATATTCGCAATTGGACTTCTGGCTATTGTAGCCTGCCAGAATGATGATGCATTCTTAGCAGAAGAGCAAAGTTCGCTCGAATTTTACACTTCTACAGAAATAGTAAGCCGCACCTCATTGCAAGACGGGAAAATAGTTGTATGGAATGAAGGAGATGCCGTGGCTGTTTATGACTACATTGCGCCAAAAACAAAATTTATAGCAGCCGTTGAGGAAGGAACCGCACGTTTTAAAGGTAACATTACGCCTAAATATGCTGAATTTGTCGCAGTGTATCCATACGATTTAGCAGCTGATAACAATGTGAACAAGTCCATTCTAATTACATTACCTTCTGAACAAACTGCGGTAAAGGATGGTTTTGGCCCTAATCTTAACTTATCCATTGGAAAAGGTTCGCGCAATGTGGACGGTAGCCCTTCAGAAGTACGTTTCCGCAATATCTGCCAACTGTTCAAGCTTAATATACCTACATACGCAGCCAACCGCATTGCTAAGATTGAGCTGACAGCTAATTCTGCTATTGCAGGCCAGCTCACTGTAGACTATTCAGATTATAGTCCTGTTGTGACAACAAACGAACAAGGTGCTAAAACAATAGCCTTGCTTCCTCCTTCTGAAAGCACAACATTCCCGGAAGGTGCATACTATATGGTATTAGCTCCCGAAACTGTTGAGGGGTTCACGCTCACTCTGACCGATACAAACGGCAAGACATATTCCCAGCATAGCAATACCTCTATTGGCGGAAACGGGGGGGTAATATGTAACTTGGGCAATGTGGACTTGATTGACAAACCTGTCATCACGCCCAAACATGTCTATGATAACGGCACTTTGGTGGGGACACAGGTAACACTGACAGCCCCTGTATCCGACAAGGCATGGAGGGCGGTTATCAAAAATGGTAACGGAGATATTGTCCGCACTTTGGCAGAGGCTACAGGTACGCTTACAAGCGATCATACTGATGACAATTGGCCCTATCTGCCCAAGGGAAACTACACCGTGGAATATACCTATACTACAGCTAATGGCAAACAGATGAATGCCACTTCTGCGTTCACAATTACTGAAGACCCCCAGTTCTCAGTAACACTGAATGCCTACAGCACATACTCTTACTATTTGGCAGGGGATGTCGACAAGGCCAATAGCATGGACAAGAATGCAGTAACCGGTATCGTATGCCAGGCACACGGTATTTTACCCTCTATATTGGCTAATGACAAATACGGTTTTGCGCTTAACAACAATTTTAACGGTACAATAGCCAGTACCGGTGACAATGTGGCGAACTACAATGACATATCCATTACCCAGCTGGGAGAAACCAAGCTGAGTGCAAGCGTTACCTTTGATGGCGTTAGCAAAACTGCAAATAAAACGGTATACATTACTGGCTTGCCATTCAATCACACACCTCCTACATCCAGTTTGTGGTCAGAAAGTGGAGACGTTAATTTTGAAAGTAATTATGTAAGAATTGGAAATGCTGCAAGTGCAAATGGTGGTGAGATAACTTTTAACGGAATTTCTATACCAGCCAACACAAAATTACAATTAGGATATCACTTTTACATCTATGAAGAGATTGGTGTGACATATAAAATACAAGTAGGCGGACAAGAAATATTAAAAGAAACGCTTGACGAAGCATGGCATAACACTGAGAAAGAATACAATGGATATAAAGAATTTATAACAAATGGGTCAGTGGTAACTTCTGTTAAATGTATCAGCGACTATGGTTTAGCTCAAAGTCACTCAAAAACCTATAAAATTGCCCTTTCCTACAGCAAATAATAAAAGTAACGAAATATGAAAAAAATATATCTTTCACTCATCGCTCTTGTCTGCACCATCCTGCAGACAGGATGCACTTGCGATGCGGTTCCAACAGAACCCTCGGCAACAGGGAACGGCACCTTTGCTCTTTCAGTGAATGCAGATGATATTCAGACCGATATCGTTACACGCAGCACAGATATAGATGTAAATGCTTTTAAGGTAACGCTGAAAGACAAGGACAATATAACTTTGATTGATCAGAAAGTCCTTGGTTCGTTGAGCCCCACAGACCGCACGCTGCCTGCTGGAGAAGGTTATAAGATTTCTGCAGAAAGTTGTACAGCAGTCGAATCCACCACTGCCAACGAAGGTTGGGGAAGCATACGATTTGCCGGTGAATCCACTTTTAAGATTGTGTCTGATGAGACTACAGAGGTAACTATTGATTGTAATATGGCAAACACCGGATTTCAAGTAATTTTTGACGAATCTTTTACTTCCAAGTTCCCTCAATATTCTGCAACGACACAA
This sequence comes from Bacteroidaceae bacterium, assembly GCA_017935785.1. Lineage (GTDB taxonomy): Bacteria > Bacteroidota > Bacteroidia > Bacteroidales > Bacteroidaceae > Physcousia. Next base: position 63,377 of record JAGBGU010000045.1, on the reverse strand, counting down.
GACGGTCGAGCATTGGTGTTCAAAAGTTCTACCACTGACAAGACTGCATTTTATAATGTGGATGAAAATGGCAATGCGCCCAAAATATCGCTCAGACTTATAGGATCAAAAGGCGGTTTCGACGATCGCATTGACTACACAAAGGAGGACATAAATCTAACTGCGGGTAAGATTACAAAATATACCATCAAATACGATGAGAATAGCGGAGATCTGGAAATTGAATTCGAGACCAATACCGGTACCAACACGGAAGACAACGACGTAACCGTACAATAAGTTAAGACAAACACACAAGATAAGTTATGTTCATAAAAAAGATAGCTTTACTATTAGGATGCTTCTTCCTTGCACAAATGGGATGGGCACAGATTATGCCGCCCACCCAACAGGGGATGAGCATTGACCCTGCCCGACTCTACCTGCAACGGAAGAGCAAGGGGAAGGCCATGGGACAGCAGAACGAGGAACAACTGGATCCGCTGACACAACGCCGCAGAAGCATGCGCGCCTTTGTGCCCCAAGGCAACTGGGTGTACGGTTTGGGAGTGGGCTATCTGACCATGAACAGCAACCACACCGATCTGGTGTTCAACGGAATGGAACAGGCCGATATGCGCATAAAGGGATTCACCTTCCAACCCTATATGGGATATGCCGTGGGAAACAACTGCATTATCGGCCTGCGTGTGGGCTACAGCGAGACCAACGGGAAGAAACCGTTCTTCACACAATACGAGGATGAAACACTGGTTCACACCTATCGCAACGTGGACTATACCCACACCTTCTACAATGCCGAGGCCTTCTGGCGCGGATATGTACCTATTGACCGCAAGTTGCGCTGGGCATTCTTCACGGACATTACCCTGGGCTATCAAGGCGGCAACGGCCATGTACTGAGCGACAGGGACGACACAGCCTTCCGCTCCAACTTCTCCCTGAACCAAATCCGTCTGGGCATCCGTCCCGGCATAGCCGTGGCACTAAACAACCATGCCAGCATAGACCTCTCCGTGGGCCTTGCCAACATGAACTATGCCCTCCAACACGAAAAGAACCGCGATGGCGAGTCGATAAAGGAAAACGATTTCCGCATCAACAGCCTCATTGACATCGCCAACATACAATGCGGATTGACATTAAATTATTAATAAACGTAGGGACACGGCATGACGTGTCCGCAATGCAAGGATTATTAACAAATAAAACACATACAAAAATGAAAAAGATTTATTTAGCAGCCCTTACCCTGGCCATGACCGCCTGCGTAAGCAACGAAGACCTCAATCCCGTAGATAACTATGGTTATATTGATGTGAATGTGAGTAATGATCCTGTTATGGTTACCAGAGCGGAGGTAGATGTAGATGATCTGAGTGGCTGGACAATCACAACGACGAAAAATGGCGAATCCGAATCAAAAACATGGGCTAGCACTACCGCTTATGAAGCAGGCGCATATACTGTAAATGCCCAGAATTATGCGAGTGAAACCGCTTGGAAAGAAGATAATGAAAACTATGGTGCGGCATTCTATCAAGGGGTTACTAACGTTACGGTAAAGGCTGGAGAAACTGCTCCTGCAACGATTAATTGCGGAAGAGCAAAAAATGCGAAACTGACTGTAACAATATCAGACATGCCTATTGCATTCTCAGAAGTTACATTGACTGCCGTGAGAGACGCTAATACTAATCTTATTTTCACAAAAGGAGGGAATCCCAGCGAGGCATTCTTCAATGCAACTGAAAAGGTTACTTATTCATTGTCTTATAAGTATAATAATAGTTCCAAAAGCATAACAAACCAGGAAATAACAATGAAAGGCGCTGCCACCGACAATGTCATTACTATTACCGCCAATGACAACGGTCTGATTTCTGTTACCATCAAATACGATAATTCATTCGGAGAAGGCAATAGCAGCACCATCAAATTCGACGCAGCCACAGGCGAACAAGTAACCAACCAATAATGCAAATCCCTCATCCCCATACCCTACTCATCTTCGCATGGCTGGCCATAGGTCAGCTATGCACAGGTTGTAGTGCTGAAGACATAGCAGGAGAGGCTCCCTCGGAAATGGGAGTGCTCTGCCTGCAAATGTCCTCGGGCGAAGATTTCGTAAAAGTGGAAACGCGAACAGAACAGACTTTGACGGATTTCACGGGATATACATTTACGTTAAGCAACGGCCAAGAACTCTCTTTCACTGACGGAAAAGCCATTATCCCAGCTGGGACTTATAAGCTCTCTGCCACTAATGCCTATGCTGATGCTGTAGATGGTGGTTATGGCGGGCCGTTGTATAGTGGTTCCTCTGATGAATTTACAGTAACTGCAGGAGGAACAACTCCAGTCACCCTCTCCCTCGGCGCGCCCCAAAATGCAAAGGTGACAATCGAATTATCATCTGAATTCACAGGACTTTATACGTTCTCTTCGCTCACGCTGAAAGAAGGAGAAAAAGGACATACATTAACATCAGCTGAACAAGTCGCTTATTTCCCAGCCACAAACACCACACTAAGTTACACCCTCGTTGCCAATGCCAAGCAATACTCTCATGTACAAGACATCACCGGTGCCTCAGGCACCGTAACCATTGCCCCCGGCACACACACCACGCTGACGCTTGATGTAAATCCCATTGACCCCAACCTAATTACAATAGTTACAGGAGACCCCTACAACGGAGAGTTCCAATAAACAAAATAGAAAGGCTAGATAACCCTAGATAGACTAGAACAACTAGCAAAACTGGATAAAACAAAAAAAAGAACACCATGGTTCATTTCCTTCGACGCCAAACCAAATGGGAAGATCTTTTCTTCTACAAGAAAGCGGATGTGCTGTACCAGCTGACGTTCGCCTTTACCAAGCGGTTCCAGAAGGTGAATGACCGTACCATAGACCAGATAGTGCAGGCGGTACGCTCTGGAAAACAGAACATTGCGGAGGGCTGTGCGCGACCGTCATCCTGAACTTGTTTCAGGATCTCACAGCGAGTTAAGTTCCACCGCGGACAGATGCTGAAACAAGTTCAGCATGACAAGAAGGCCACAAAACAACAACAAGGCGGCATAAAAGAACGCATGACGGCTGCCCGACTGGGCCGCCGACAAACCCAAAACGAAACAATAGAGGCGCAGGCCCACGAGATAGAACAACTGAAAGAACGTATAAAACAATTGGAGGAAGAGCTGCAAAAATACAAGAGCCAACGCTGAAAGTCGCCAAGGACGGAGTTGTAGATTTTCTAGTCCTTCTAGATAATCTAGCCAAACAGCCCGTTCCATCCAAGAAACAACGATATTGCATGAAGCAAAAGATACTATATATATTTGTTTTGATTACTGCCTTGCTGGGTGGTAATAGTGAGGCGTGGGCGCAGACGACGAGTTATGTGTTGAATGAGAGTGCTGAAAAAAATTGGAGTACCATTGGTAATAGTGGAAGCTATACCTTATCTGGTCCTGCTAAAACATTAACTTTCGAAGCTAAAAGAACCACTATTTTGTTTGTCTCTAATACAGACCACTTTTATGCAGAGTATTCGACGGACGGAGGGAGCAACTGGGCTAGAGCATTAACGATTAATGTTCCCAAAACAGATACATGGTATTCATTCTCCTGTGAAATACCTATAAATTCAAATCAAGTTAGATTTATTACGGAGACTGGAGCAACAGGAAAAAAACAAATTCGCAACGTCAAAGTCACCCGTGCCACCACTTTAACAATGTCATCTACGAACACACTCCCACTGAATATGGGTGAGGTAAAAATTGGGAAAACGGTTTCCACAACAGTTAATGTAGATTTTAACAACACAACCTATAATCAGGAATTAACAGGAACTTGTACAAACACGGCCTTTACTATAGAATCTCGTTCTATGGGAGAATATGGAACTAATGTGCCTGTGACAATAAAATTCTCTCCTACCACAGCTGGTACACATACAGGAACCGTTACACTTTCCATGAATGGTAAAACAACATCGTTTGAAGTAACAGGTACTGCGCAGGACAAAGGTACACCTGCTTTTACATGGAACCTCAGCAATGTTGCGACAAATAGTGAATACACTGGCTTCTTTTCAACAACGAACGAAGATACAAATATCTCGTTCTCAAGTAACAATACATCCATAGCCAATGTCATTGACGGGACATTGGTAACATATAACACCGAAGGTTCTGCAACCATCACTGTTACCCAAGCCGGTAATGATGACTGGCATGCCAAAACAGAGTCCTATACTATTACGGTGAAAAGGCCACAGAATCACTTGCCTTTAGAAATCACTGAATCTAATTGGAGCGTACTTGCCAGAAACCTTAATGGTGGTAGTTTTGCTTGGGATGGTGGTATACAACATCATTCTTTGGCATATGGGAACAGAGAGTTCGAAATAGCCTTTACTGGAATCCCAGACAAACTGTCTTTTAACTATAGAGTTACAGATTCCAATATAGATAGTGAGGTTAAATGGACTGTCTATGAAGGAGCAGATGGAAGTAATTTCACCGAAGCATGGACAACAGGTACTGAAAAAGGTTCTATAGAGATTCAATTAAAACCAACCACACGCTATGTTCGCATAAAATGTTATTGCATATATTATGAAAATGTGAGCAACATAAAGATTACCGAACTCCGGTACATGAATACAGAAACTACGGAAATCAACTTTGGCGAACATTATCAAGGTGCTACGGTTGAGCCGCAGACATTTGTGTTGAACCATTGTAATGTGGGGGCTGGTGCTGCGGTTGTCTCTTCAAACTCAAATTTTATAGTCAACCCGATAAATACAACCCAAACAGGCGGTGATATTATGGGAACGGAGGCCATTGCGGTTACATACCTTAACAACACGGAAGGAGAACACACAGGAACCATTACCATTACTGACCCCAGCGGAAAGAACAGCACTCCCGTTGTTATTAATGTATCCGGAAAAACCAAAGCCGACAGACTATTTTTGAATCCGACAGAAGCCCCAAACTACGAAGCAAGAACCTACCAACAGGTCATTCTTAATCGTACCCTTCCCCAAGGACACTTTACTGCAACTTTCCCCTTTGAATATGACATCAATGCCGTAGAAGGCGCATACATAGCCCAACTTGCTTTCGTTACTTATAACAGCCAGGACGGATATACATTATATCTTCAGAAAAAAGAAGATGGGATAATGTTGGCCAACCAACCATACGTTGTCTATCTGCCTTCAGACATTACTAATCCACAATGGACAGATGTTACCGTAAAGGTGCCAGTAGCAGGAGACATTACTTTAGACAATTGGACCATGCAAGGCAACTATACTCCCGGCGTGAACATGGAAGGAAATTACGGCATTGCCGGTGGAAAATTCCGCCTTGGGGCTCAAGGCTCAACCATAAACGCCTACACGGCCTATTTCACTTTCCTCGGGAGGGAAAATGTACGGGCTCGCGTGGCAGTAATGGACGAGGGCGGAAGTACCACTTATATCGGTGAGCTGAAGGATAGCGTTCTACAGACGGAAGAGGGCATCTATGGTCTTGACGGTGTACAGCAAAACCAACTGCGAAAAGGCATCAACATAGTCAGACAAAAGGACGGCTCGATAAGAAAAATTTTGAAGTGATGAAGAGACATATTCCATATATACTATTTATACTAACGGCGGTTCTTGCCACCTCCTGTGTGGCCGACCTGGAACCGCTGCCCAAGGGTTGGCTCCATGTATCTCCGCCCAGCAGGGACACCTCTGCCCTTACCCGAACGACGGAAGAGATTGACTATCTGGTAAGCATCCAAAAGGGGGCAAACCTGATTATCAGTCCTGTACGCTATTCGCAATTAAGCGGCCCTATCCCACTTTCCGAAGGGACAGGCTACAACCTGATAGCAGAAAGCTGCACCAAAACCGAGGCAGAGAACCAGCCCTCTATCTACGGACAACCCCGCTACGCCGGAAGCGAATCATTCGATATTGAAGCAAACAAAAGCAAGACGGTAACGGTAACCTGCTCCATGGCCAATGCGGCATTCTGCATTAAGAAGGACGAATCGTTCTACTATCCCGAATTCAAGGTAACCGCCACACTTAACGGACGCAGCCTCACCTTTACGGATGAAGTGCAAATGGGATATTTCAATGTGGGCGAAGATGGCACGGCAATCTTAGACTACAAGGTGGAGGCCACCGACAGCGAGGGCAGGCCCGGCACAGGATCAGGCACCATTACCCTGAAAGCACGCACGCTGTCCAGACTGCATCTGAAAGCCACGGACTTAGGATACATCGGCATAGAAATCACCTACGACGACACATTCACTCCCTCTATAACGAATGTTGTAGTAACTCCTTAGCACACGGTAGGGACACACGATAAAACGTGTCCGATGAAGACACAAAACAAAAGGGAGACAAAATTGGCAGCATTATTTGGCATAATGCGGAAGTTTTCATAAATTTGCAATGTATATACAGCAAAGTTAAACTTATAATACCTTTAAAGTCCATGAAAGGAAGAATCTTCTTAATGAGTCTGGCAATGGCGGCTCTTCCTGCCCTTGCCCAACAAAACGACAAGGAATATGCCGACCCCAAGCCTGCACCGGCTGAGGCATGGCAGGGAGTGAAGAAAATAAGTCTGGGATGGGGAGACATTGACACTCGCTACCAGCGCAACGCAGTGCCCAAACTGGAAAAAACCCTGTCACTCTACGCTTGGAAAGGCGAACGTGTGAACGCCCAGGCCGTACTGATGGCACCGCAGGCAATAAACAGCCTTAGCGTAAAGGCCAGCGATCTGAAATGCGGCAAACGCACCATTCCCGCAAGTGCCGTAAGCACTTATTTTGTACGATATGTGATGAGCGACTATTTCAATACCCGAAAGGATTCGTGTCTGATGGCAGACCGTCTTGAACCCACCACCGGCTCCATGTCTATCGAGGCCAATACACTACGCCCGCTGTGGGTGAACGTGGACGTACCGCAGGATGCAGAGGCAGGAAAATACAAGGGAACACTGACCGCCACCTGCGACGGAGAAGAACTGACCATCCCGTATACAGTAGAAGTGGGCAAACGCACCCTGCCCGAACCATCGAAATGGAATTTCCATCTTGACCTGTGGCAGAATCCCTATTCCGTAGCCCGCCATTACAACGTGCCGTTGTGGAGCAAAAAGCACTTCGAACTGATGCGTCCCGTAATGACCCGTCTGGCCAAAGCCGGGCAGAAGGTAATAACCTGCAGTATCATCAAACACCCTTGGAACGGACAGACACAACACCCGTTCGAAAGCATGATCGGCAAGAAAAAATGCATTGACGGCACATGGGAATACGACTACAAGGTATTTGATATGTGGGTAGAGTTCATGATGAGTTGCGGCATCACGGAACAGATTGACTGTTACACCATTGTGCCCTGGCATCTGAAATTTGAATATTTCGACGAGGCAGAGAACTGTACCTACCAACCCACGCTGAACCCCGGCAGCAAGGAATACGAAGCATACCTGGTTCCATTCCTAAAAGACTTTGCCGCACACCTTCGCCAGAAAGGATGGTTTGGCAAGACCTGTATCGCCATGGATGAGCGTCCGAAGAATCTGCTGGAGCCTGCATACGAAGTGTTGTACAAGGCAGACAAGGCATGGAGAGTCAAGGGTGCGATTAACTACTTTGGCCCAGAAGTGGCAGAACGCATGTATGACATCAGTTTCAGCTATGACCACGCACTGATTGAGCCTGCTCCGCTGGCAAAGCATATAGAAAAGGGCAACCGAATATCATTCTACACCTGCTGCGGCCCCAACCGTCCCAACACATTCACCTTCTCCCCACCGGCAGAGTCTGCATTCCTGGGATGGCATGCAGCCGCTCTGAATTTCAGCGGCTATCTGCGCTGGGCATACAACAGCTGGATTAATAACCAAATGGTGGATACCCGCTTTGGCAACTGGCCGGCAGGCGACTGTTTCCTGGTATATCCCGGAGGAAGCAGTATACGTATGGAACGTCTGGTTGAAGGCATCCAGGACTTTGAGAAAATCCAAATCCTGCGTAAGGATGCCAAAGGCTCCAAACTTGAAAAGTTGAACAAAGCTATAGAGGAATGCGCAGTTGCGCCAGTAGGTCCCGAAGTGGACATCGAAGGCATAATGAAACGATGCAAAGCCGCACTGCGGGCAGCTGAGTAATATTTTCTCTGGATTATCTAGAAATTCTAGAGATTCTAGTTCCTCTAGATAATCCAGAAACTGACAAATGATAAAGGGCGGAAAGTTCCGCCTTTTATCATTTATTATCCTAAATAAGCTTTTAACTGCTTACTCATGCCGGATTCTCTTAATTGTTTGATTGCTTTTTCCTTTATCTGACGCACACGCTCGCGAGTAAGGCCAAGCTTGTCTCCAATTTCATCCAGGGTCATTTCGCGTTCGCCAATGCCGAAGGACATTCTGATTACGAGTTCTTCGCGTTCTTTAAGCGAAGAAAGCACACGGTCAATCTCAAGTGTGAGCGACTCGCCCATCATTACATTGTCCGTACTGGGCATATCGGGATTGGTCATCACATCCAGAAGACTGTTATCCTCGCCTTCCTGGAAAGGTGCGTCCACACTGACATGACGGCCATCAGAACGCAAGGCATCATGAATCTTATCTTCGGCCACATCCGTCAGTTCCGCCAGTTCCTGAGCACTGGGCTTTCGCTCATACTCCTGCTCGAACTGTTGGATAACCTTCTTCATTCGGCTAACGGCACTTACCTGATTCAGAGGCAAACGTACAATACGGCTTTGTTCTGCCAGTGCCTGAAGTATGGTCTGTCTGATCCACCAAACAGCATAACTGATAAATTTGAACCCTCGGGTCTCATCAAACTTCTCGGCAGCCTTAATAAGGCCAATGTTTCCTTCTGTAATCAAATCGGGCAAAGGCAATCCCTGATTCTGGTATTGTTTTGCCACACTGACAACAAATCGCAGATTGGCGCGCACCAAACGGTCAAGCGCTTCTTTATCACCCTTTCTGATACGCTGCGACAATTCTATCTCGTCATCCAACGACAACAAGTCTTCCCTACCGATTTCAGTCAGATAACGATCCAATGCATGACTTTCACGGCTGGTAATGCTTTTAGATATCTTAAGCTGTCTCATTTGTGTATTTTTAGTCTCCAGAGCATAATACGTCATGCAAAAGTACCCCAAAAAATCGACTCCACAAAATTATCCGCCATCTTTTTGAAGATGAATGCTGTTTTTATTTAAACTTTGCAATATTACAAGAAATCTACAAACCTTAATCGAGATAAGCCACTCCATTTATCAATAAGAGCCATGAACTTAATAAATAGACTAAATATGGAAAACAAAGACGATTTTTGTTATATTTAACTAAAAACAAGAAGTTTTTTTGAAAAAAGTTTGGGGTAAAAATAATTATTTATAACTTTGCACATTATTGGGTAGACTAGGGGTATGCCTTGTCCTCATTAGATGGTACACATTAAAATTTTGAAATATATTTAAATAATAACAATTAATATTCAACAAAATGAAAAAGAACTTCACAAAAGCCATGCTTTTAGCGCTTGCAGTAGCCAGCATGGGAATGTTCAATTCTTGCAAGGACCATGACGATTGCGGTATCAATCGCATTGATATGGAAACCTTAAAAGACAAGAATGCAAAATTGGAGGATGTTGTAAAAGGACAGACCGCCCAAATTGAAGAATTGATTAAGCAAATTGAAGCCATCAAGGAATGCAACTGCACCTTGACTCCCGAGCAGGTACAGAAGATGATTGATGATGCCATTGCCAATATGGTTTCAGCTGATGAATTTACAGCAATGGTTCTGGATATCATCAACAAGATGGGATTCCAGACTGCAGACCAGGTTACCGCCGCTATTGAAAAGTACATGAAAGAGCACCCCTGTACTGGTGACGGCACAGGACTTACAGAGGACCAGATCAAGCAAATGATTGAAACCGCCACACAAAACCTGGCCACACAAGAAGCTTTAAAGAACGCAGTTGACGGACTGGAAGCCGCTCTTAAAGAAGCCAATGACAAGACTACTGCTGTAGACGGAAAGGTGGACAATCTGGCACAGGTTGTAAACGACCTGAACATTGCAGCCACTCAGGCCATTGCAGAACTGCAGGCCATCACTGCCACATTGACCTCTGACGTGAACACCCTTAAAGGTGACCTTGATGCACTGAAGACCCAACTGAACGAAATCATCACAGCATGGGGTCCCAAGGTAGAAGAAGCCATCAAGACCGCAGCTGATGCATTGGCTCTGGCACAGACCAACAGCTCACAGATTACGACCCTGCAGGAGCAGTACGAATCTCTTGTCGCCAAGATGGACTCTCTGGCAAATCTGGATCACAATGCAGCATACGATGATACCGAATTGCGTAATAGCATAGCAGCATTGGCTGAAGAAATGAAGACCTTTGCTTCAAAGCAGGCTCTCCGCGATGTACTGACTGCAGCTGAGTTGATGCATGCAGAAGCCATTGAATACACAAAGAAAGTAGAAGCCATGGCTGCTGGAAAATTAGGAGAGTTGGAAAGCAACTACAACACCTTGGAGGCAACTGTAAATGAAATTAAGGTTGAGATTGACAAGATTTATTCTGAGATACAGAAGAACCTCCAATACATTAAGGGCTTATACAACTACCTTCAGGAAATGGTTACCAGCATTACCATTCAGGGAGTTAGCAATCCCGTATTCGGTTCATTCGCTTTCCCCTGGGGTATACAGTCTAACATTCTGGTGGGCTACTACGGCGAAAGTGATGTAGATGTTCGTTTCCCCACAGTCCGCACCGCCAACTATATATATAAGGAGTGCGCCATGACTGACAAGGATGCCGAAATGCTCGGCTCATCTGTTGAAAGCTACAGCAAGTACGGCCAGCCCGTATTGGTTGAGGAAGAGGAAGGAAATGCTGGTAAAATTTATGTGACAATCAATCCCACAAGCGTAGACTTTACCGGCCAGAAGTTGCCATTGGTAAACAGCCAGGACGAAGAGTCTGCAATAAAGTTGGGCGAGCTGACCAAGTCTGATGCCATACTGCACTTCGGTTTCACCCGTGCAGCTGACAATGGCTTCTATGAGGCTACTGCTACATTTGATGAAGACAACATTCCTGCCATCGACGTAGACAAGAGCATGATTTACAACAGTCTGAAAGATATTGCCAAGGATGTACTGAACCACCAGGATGGCATTAACGTAAAAGCCGCTGCCAGCCGCTTATATAACGTATTCCTGGAACTGAACGGCAATTTGGATGCTTACGGAATCAAGGCTTCATGGAAGTTCAACGATGCCGAAGGCAACGAAAAGACAAACAGTGTATATTCAAAGTATGCCATTGCCGCAACAGCTATCAAGCCTTTGTCATATGCGTTCTTGTATGACATGCAATTGGGTACTTCTATCAACAACCGTGTTCCCAACCTGCCCAACATTGACCCCAATGTTGAAGCTATCATCAACAACATTGTTGACATGGAACAGCTTGAGGGCAAACTTGACATAGATGAGAAGGAATTAGTTGAAACTGTTAAAGATCAAGTAATTGCCGGTGTAGGCAACTATATGGATAAGGCAGAGCCTTATATCAACAAGTTGAATTATTGGTCTTCTCGTCTCAACGGATATATGAATCGTTTCGAAGATGTTGCCAATAATGTAAACTACTTGTTGCAAGTAACCATGCTGTATAAGGGTGCTGACGGTCAGTTCCACCAGTTGAGCAACAACAAGGATTATCCCACCACTTTCACCGGTGAAGGTATTGCCAATGTATTTGCAACCTCATACACAGGCGAAATCATTGCTCCCGCATTCAAGAAGTTCATTGGTGTGACCAATGTTTACAAGGACGGAGACAATGCACAGAACGGTTGTGCTGACTGCAAGGCCGCCCTGGACGCTGTCAATGACGGTGAATATTTCAACGAGGTATTCCCCGGAAGCCGTTACGGCGTTGCCATTGAGAATATGAAGAAGGGTTACACCTATGAGCTCTTCTACTCTGCTCTTGACTACTCTGGAAAGATTTCTGCACGTAAATTCTACGTTACAGTAAAGTAAGAGATGCTATCCAACCGCTGTGCCCATAGTGCAAACTAATAGGCACAGCGGGATAAACAACCCAAATAATTAGTAGATTATGAATTTCAAGAAAACATTACTTACAGTACTGGTTGCCATGGGTTGCTCAGCAGCGATGGCACAGCAGACTACTACAGAGACCGTTTTCAACCCCCACTGGTATGTGCGCGGCCAAATTGGTGGTCAGTATACCTTGGGAGAAGTTAAATTCGGTGACTTGGTCTCTCCCAACGCCCAGATAGCTGCGGGATATAACTTTACCTCATTGTGGGGTGCCCGTATCGCAGTAAATGCATGGCAAAGCAAGGGTGGTTCAAAAATCAACGGCACAAAATACGATTGGAAGTATAACTATGTAGCACCTATGGTTGATGCCACCTTGAACCTGACCAACCTTTTCGGCGGATTTAAGGCTAACCGTCTGGTTGACCTGACTTTGTTTGCCGGTATCGGTGCAAATATCGGTTTCGGCAATGACGAAGCATGGGATGCAAACAGCGCAATCCTCACCCAGCAGTTCCCCGGATATAACGGAAACTACATGCAATATCTTTGGGACGGTTCAAAAGCCCGATTCACAGGTCGTGCTGGTATTGACGTTGACTTCAACGTTTGCGAACGCGTTGCTATCGGTCTGGAGCTTTCAGCCAACACACTTAGCGACAAGTACAACTCTAAGAAAGCCGGCAACAGTGACTGGTACTTCAATGGTTTGATTGGCGCCAAGGTTAACCTCGGCAAGACTACCAAGCAGAAGACTGTACCTGCAAAGGTTCAGATTGTTGAAAAGATCGTTGAGAAGCCTGTTGAAAAGGTTGTAGAGAAGATCGTTTACCGCGACCGTATTGTTGAGAAAAAGGCAGAACCTCTGCGCCGTGAAATATTCTTTACCATCAGAGCCACTCAGATTGTTAAAGAAGAAATGGCAAAGGTTGAAGAAATTGCAAATTACCTGAAAGCCAATCCTAATGCAAAGGTAGTTATTACCGGCCACGCAGACAAGGGTACCGGCAATGCCACTATCAACAAGAACCTTTCTGAGAAGCGCGCAAAAATCGTAGCCGATACATTGGTAAAGAAATATGGTATTGCTGAAAGCCGTATTTCATACGATGGTAAGGGTGACACAGAACAGCCTTTCGCAGAAAATGACAAAAACCGCGTTAGTATTTGTATTGCAAAATAATAGATATTAGCGATAATACGACCTGCCCTACCTTACCAAGACGGTAAGGAGCGGCAGGTCTTTTATTTAAAACAAAAAATATGAAAAAATTAATTACATACATATTACTATTTGTCTCAACCATTACCAATGCACAGTTAAAAAATGGTTTCTACCGCGTACACAATTACGCAACAAATCGGTATGTATATGTTTATGATAACACCGGTAAAATAAACGTATCTACAACAAGTGCAGACATGGGTGCCATACAACTATGGAAAGATCATAACCGTACAATCTCAGACCCGGCAAGCATTGTTTATGCAGAGCAGAAAGGCGGAAATGTATATAACCTACATAGCCAAGGGACGAGTGTATACGAAATAATAGGATATAACGTAATGATCTACCCTAAAGGAGATACATACCAATTGTATGCCGAGGGAAAATACTTAGCAGATGACGAGACCTCTAATGTTCCAGACGGACAGCTGGGAACAATCGCTAAGGGGGATTACAGGAAATGGGTTGCAGAACCTTTGGATTTAGAAACAAACTATTTTGGGATTGCCCCTAATTTCACCATTGAGAACAAACATTACGAACCTTTCTATGCGGATTTCGCCTTCAACTTCGCTAACGAAGGCATGAAAGCCTACTACATAAGTGAGGTATACAAACACATAGCAGTAATCAAAGAAATTAAGAGCGAAATTATCGCAGCCAACACACCTGTCATCATTGAATGCGGTAGTTCAGAACCTTCTTCAAACAAACTCAATCTTTACATTAACCAAGGAGACAAAATCAACAACAACCTGTTAAAGGGTGTGTATTTCAACAATGAAAGAAGGCCAAAATCAAAAGATGCACGCACAAAATATGATGCCAACACAATGAGAGTATTGGGTATTACATCAGAAGGGAAACTCGGTTTCGTAGTTTCAAATGAAGAGTTTCTTGCTGCTAACGAAGCATATCTGAAAGTAAGTACAGACACTCCCGAAGAACTGATTCTGATGACAGAAGACGAGCTTAATGACTATAAAAAGACAGAGCAAGGACAAAGCATTGGATCAATAAAAATTAAAGACAGCATAAAAGGTGTCTACTCTATTACAGGAGTAAAAGTAGCAGATGAACTTAACGAGACATTACCCAAAGGCATATACATCGTTAACGGGAAAAAGATTATAAGACAATAAATTGTAAACCCTTAGCAAGATGAAAAGAATCCTCTTTGTTATAACAACAATAATATGCGGCTTGTCTGCAACGAGAGCACAATTTACCACAGATGAGTATAAATTGTTCAATCATCTTGATTTGGGCGCAACAATAGGAACCACCGGTATCGGATTGGAGGTATCATCTCCAATAGGACAATACCTTCAAATCCGTACAGGCGTGGATTACATGCCTCACTTTAAGTATGACATGGATTTTGGCATACAATTAGGTGATGAACCCGGGAAAAAATTCGATGAGAACGGAAACCTTACACACTTTGGAAAACTGTCTGAAATGCTGAAAGGATTTACCGGTTACGAGCCTGATGAATATGTTACCATGGTTGGTAAACCTACCTTTACTAATTTCAAATTTCTGGTGGACGTTCTTCCCTTTAAGAACAAAAAATGGCATTTTACGCTAGGTTTTTTCGCTGGTAGGCAAACAGTGGCTAAAGCTGTTAATGATATAACTGACGCACCAACCGCCCTGGCAGTAAACATTTACAACAATCTTTATGAAAAGGTTCTCAATGAAGAAGAAATATTCATGGGTTTGGAATTACCGCCAGATGTAGCCGAAAAATTCCTTAGCTACGGCAGAATGGGAATGATTTTGGGAAACTACAGGCATGACATTATTGATGAAGAAGGAAATCTTTTGTATAAAAAGGGTGAGCCATACAGAATGTATCCAAACAGTGACGCCATGATTAAATCACATATAAAAACCAACAAGGTAAGACCATACTTTGGTTTCGGATACGGCAACACATTATCACGGTACAAGAAAATAAACTGTTCCTTTGACTGTGGGATTATGTATTTAGGCGGTGTTCACGTTTACACTCATGACGGTACGTGTCTTTCTCATGACGTTACTGACTATAGTTCAAGTATAAAAGGATACATGAAACTATTCAATAATATAAAAGTATACCCTGCACTTAATTTCAAGATAAGTTACAGAATCTTTTAAGAAATAAATCCGGCTAACATCTTCAAACATAAATGTTAGCCGGATTTATTTTAACGACGATATTTCCTCTTAATCTTGCGAGCCTCTACACCGGTAAAGGTCATTTTAACAGGTTTAATTGTACCGTCAGGATTGAATTCCAATTTATCAATACAGGTTTCACGGCTATTGCCATCTGTTTCCGTTAGCGGACGACGGTGATAGATGATATAATACTCGTCCTTTCCTGGAACCTTAATTACAGAGTGATGACCTGCGCCAACTGCCACTTCAGGATCACGCTCAAGTATCTTCCCGATACGCTTAAACGGTCCAAAAGGTGTATCTGCTATTGCATATGCCACACAGTAATTTGGTCCTGTCCAACCGCCTTCGCTCCACATAAAATAATACTTGCCGTTACGTTTTAGCATGAACGGGCCTTCAACGTATGATGGGCTGGGTGTTACCTCATGGAACTTTTTCCCGTCTTCCCAGGGAACAATGCTCAGCAAATCAGGGCTCAACTTACACATATTGCAGTGTCCCCATCCACCGTAGAACATATAAAATTGGCCATCATCATCACGAAATACAAACTGGTCAATAGGCTGCGCTCCATTAACGATTTCGTTTATCAGCGGTTTGCCCAAAGCATCCTTATACGGTCCTTCCGGTTTATCGGAAACTGCAACGCCAATACCTCCTATTTCTCCCTCATGGACATCATTTCCTCCGAAGAAAAGATAAAACTTATCATTAGCTTCGATTATTGACGGTGCCCACAGAGCCATACGAAGCCAGGGAATATTCTTTTGTTCCAAAACTCTCTCGTGCTTTTCCCAGTGAACAAGGTCTGTGCTGGAAAAAGCATCAAAGAAAAGCTGCTGTTTATAGGGTGCACTAAAAGTGGGAAAAATCCAATACTTACCACCCATGAAAATGCCTTCCGGGTCGGCATACCATCCTTTAATGATGGGATTTCCACTCATTTCTTTCTGTTTCTTGGCCATTGTGACAGGAGCCGCCAATGACAGAGCCAACAGGCTTACGAATAACTTCCTCATAATAAATTAATTTTTAAAAGAATGAATAGGAGCCGGAATACGCCCGGTTCTATTTATAAACGCCTCACAACTATATTTATTAACCGGCATAACCGGTGCATAGCCCAGCAAGCCGCCGAATTCTACAGTTTCTCCGATTGACTTTCCTATTACAGGGATTATACGCACAGCTGTTGTCTTTTGATTAATCATACCAATGGCTGCTTCATCCGCAATTATACCACTGATTGTGCTGGCCGGGGTTTCACCCGGAATAGCTATCATGTCAAGTCCGACAGAGCAGACACAAGTCATTGCCTCTAATTTCTCAAGGGTTAACGCACCGCATGAAACAGCATCAATCATTCCCTGATCCTCACTGACAGGAATGAACGCTCCGCTCAAACCGCCCACATAACTACTGGCCATTACCCCACCCTTCTTGACCTGGTCATTTAAAAGGGCAAGTGCGGCCGTTGTACCCGGAGCACCAGGATGTTCTAAACCAATCTCACATAGGATGTCTGCAACAGAATCTCCCACTGCAGGCGTGGGCGCTAAGCTAAGATCTATGATACCAAACGGTACACCTAAACGGCGGCTGGCCTCTTGGGCGACATATTGGCCCACTCGCGTAATCTTGAATGCCGTACGTTTAATTGTTTCACACAACACTTCAAAACTGGCTCCTCGGATTTCTTTTAAGACATGATGAACTACGCCTGGCCCACTTACTCCCACGTTAATTATGGCATCGTCTTCGCTTACACCATGAAAGGCACCCGCCATAAACGGATTATCATCAGGAGCGTTGCACAAAACAACCAGTTTTCCACAACCCAAAGAATCTTTCTCCTTTGTGGCTTCAGCAGTTTCCTTTATTATTTGGCCCATTAAACGGACTGCATCCATATTAATGCCTGTCTTTGTACTGCCTACATTGACGCTTGAACAAATGCGTTCAGTCTCTTTCATCGCTTGCGGGATGGATCGAATCAACAATTCGTCAGAACGTGTCATCCCTTTGCTGACTACTGCGCTATAACCACCAAGAAAATTAATTCCCAAATCTTTTGCCGCACGGTCCAATGTTTTGGCTATAATTACATAATCGTCCGGAGTTTTACAACATGCTCCGCCAACAAGGCTGACAGGTGTTACGCTGACACGCTTGTTAACAATAGGAATTCCTATTTCGCGACTTATGTCTTCACCCGTTGCCACAAGTTTTTTGGCCAAGGATGTAATTTTGTCATATATTTTATTACAGCAAGTATTCAAATCAGAGTCTGCACATTCAAGCAGATTGATTCCCATTGTGATGGTTCGGACATCAAGTGTCTCCTCCTCCACCATTTTATTGGTTTCAAGAACCTCATTTATATTTATCATATACGGTTAATTATGAAACTATCAAAATGGCACTGATTATATACGGTGCATACGTTCAAAAATCTCCTCACGCTGACACTTTACCTGAACACCCATGTCTTCGCCCACTGACTCCAATTCGCGCACCATCTCTGAAAATGGTTTTGAAAGCAAACTGGTATCCACAATCATCATCATGGTAAAATAATCCTGGACAATCGTTTGAGAGATGTCCAGAATATTTATCTTATTCTCTGCCAAATATGTACAAACACGGGCAATAATGCCTGTTGTATCTTTACCAACCACGGAAATAATAGACTTATCCATATATTATTTTATTTTATGATTCTATATTATATGTACCGCCACACCAAACAGTTGCGGGTTCTTCAACCCGCAAGAAACGCCAACAGAGAAAAGAACCATTCTCATCGGTCTCCACCACAACCGGACCATTTATTACAATGCCATCGGGCAACAACAACCTATGATATGCCTTTTTCAAATATTATCTTCTTTGTTGCCTGCGCAAAGGCTGGTTAATATTTCTGGACGGACGCAGATTCGGGTTAACCGGTTTCTCTTTTACCACATTTATACGCTGGTCACGAGGCTGTGCATCACGTAACTGCGCTGGCGACAATCTCTCAGTCTGAGGAACTGGCTGTTCATCCTTCAATGTATCCGTCTCAACTGAATCAGGAGTCTCAACAATGGGGGTCTCACTCTTTTTTGCTCCGGGTTTATGATATCTAATCAAAGCCATATCCTTTAGCATAAGCATACGGAATCCGGCATCAGCTTCCATCTTCACCGGCAAATATACATGACCTTGTACAGACTTTATACGAAGTGAATCCTGTTTCCTTGAGGGCGAAACCTTTAGCAAAAGTTCCTGATCACCAGAAATCATCTGAGTATTGCTCGCCACACTGTCATTCTCATAGCAAATTATCAACTGTGCAAAGGCTTCGCGACGCCCACTTTGCAAAACATATTGCGGTGTGAAGGTCCACATGAAACTGTCTCCTAAATAAATACTTGAATCAGCATCCATGGCAAAGCTATATATGTTATCCACATAATTAGGTTTGAGCAATGCCATCTTACGGCGATTCCAAATATTTGCCGTATCACCTACATTTGACATTTCATGGTATTTAAGTTGGGCCTTGGTGTCCATTCCCATCATTGCGGACGCAGCCTCAATACGCTTATTTACCTGTATATATATCTTGCTCAGATCTTCAGCGTGTTCACAGTAATAAATCATGGATTTATCAAACTGTTCTTCTGTAATCCTATGTTTACGGAAAACCGCCTGTATATACAAATAACGCTTCTCTGTTTCATTGTCATTGTCTTCCGCCATCCCTTGTGCCAAATGATAATCCACGAGAATCTTAACCATCTTGGATTCAGAAAAAACTCCTGAAGGTTTAGACGGTTTACATCCGGAAAGCACACATAACAACAGAAGGGCAAACAAATGAAATCTCATCCCTGGAATTTCTTATGGTAAAACAACAACAATGCTATCACACCACATGAAATGCAAGCATCTGCAAAATTAAATATAGGGCTGAAAAAGACAAAATGATTCCCGCCAATGAAAGGGATCCATGAGGGCCAGTCCCACTCGACCAAAGGGAAATAAAACATGTCCACAACCCTACCCTGCATGAAAGTCTCATATCCAGTTCCCCAGGGCACAAATTCCGCCACCATCGGAGCAGGCGGATTATTAAATATCAATCCGTAAAACAGACAATCTATAATATTACCTGCAGCACCGGCAAGGATAGAAACCAGACAAATAAGGAATCCCCATTCTATTCCGCGGCGGATGTGGCGTGCGATGAACCAAACCAAGAAACCCACTGCAAAAATACGAAAAGAAGTAAGCAGGTATTTATCCATCAGTTCCAGACCGAACGCCATACCACGGTTCTCTGTAAAAAGAATATAGAACCAGTCTGTGACATGGATACGCTCATACATGTACATGCCTGTCTTAACCGCCACTTTTATCCATTGGTCTGTTATGAGGATAAAGAGTGTGAGCAACACACTGACTATCGCCTGTTTTTTTTTCATCAATGTCCGTTTATGTTTGAATCTGTTTTATACGGAAATATCTATTTGCGTCTGTCCCTTTCCTGTTTGGCCTCAATACTTAATGTGGCGTGAGGTACAGCACGCAGACGTTCTTTGGGGATGAGTTTGCCTGTTTCTCTGCATATTCCGTACGTCTTATTTTGTATACGAACTAATGCGGCCTGCAGACCCTGTATAAATTTTTGGGCGCGCACTGCCATGTTCATCATTGTTTCCTTACTTTGGACAGAGCTTCCTTCTTCCAATGCATGATAAGTAGGCATTGTGTCATCCACTCCATTGTCATTCTTGTTGGTAAGCTCATCCATCAGTAACTGATAATCACGTTTTGCTAATTCTAACTTTGCAAGAATAATCTGACGGAATTCCTCTAACTCCTCATCAGTGTAACGTTTTTTCTGTTCTTCCATGTTCTCAAAGTTTATAAGGTTGCCCCCTCCCTCCGGATTTCTGATTTTTTATTTTTTCTCTATAAGAACCTTAACCTGGAAATCATCAAGATCCAACATCTTGGAATCTGCAGACATAGAGTCTGTCACATCCAGGCTGTCAGCCAGCACCTGTGCACAAATGTAATCTCTGAACTTCTCCAACGCACCATCGGTCTGTTCATTATGTTCAATGGTAATACAGATGCGGTCAGTTATCTCAAATCCACTTTCCTTACGCAGGTTCTGGATTCTCTTTACTATCTCGCGGGCAATGCCTTCCTGTCTTAACTCTTGTGTAATCTGGATATCCAAGGCTACAGTAAGACTTCCTTCGTTTGCCACAGTCCATCCGGGAATGTCCTCGCTATAGATTTCCACATCGTCACGTTCTATGCAAACTTGCTGTCCATCTGACAAAGTCACCGTTACATTACCCTGTTCCAGTTGTGCAATTTCTTCCTGAGACAGGACTTCTACTGCAGCACTGACACTCTTCATCAGTTTGCCGAACTTTTTGCCCATTGTCCTGAAATTACACTTCACTTTCTTTATTAGAATGCCCTGTCCGTCAACAAACTCCAACTCCTTTACATTCACCTCTTCCAAAATAAGGTGTTGCATGGATGCAATTCGTTGCTGCTGTGCGGCATCTGTTGCCGGAATGGCAATACGCTGCAAGGGTTGGCGTACAATTATGTCTTCTTTCTTTCTCAAGCTGAGAACCATACTGGTAACCTGCTGTGCAAGTTGCATGCACAATTCCTTTTCCCTGTCAATGCATGTTTCATCCACAATGGGGAATCGGCTCAAATGAACGCTCTTGCAGTCACGGCCAGTCGCCTCACACAAATCACGATAAAGACGGTCGGCAAAATACGGAGCTATAGGTGCCATCAGTTTGGATACCGTCTCCAGACAGGTATAAAGAGTCTGGTATGCACTGAGTTTATCTGTACTCATGGCTGAACCCCAGAAACGTTTTCTGCTGAGACGGACAAACCAATTACTTACATTGTCCACCACAAAACTCTGAATCAAACGACCAGCTCGTGTGGGTTCATATTCCTCGTAGCAACATTCCACTTCACGGACAAGGCTATTTAAGCAGCTTATAATCCACCGGTCCATTTCCGGCCGTTCGCTCATGGGCACATCCGCTTCCTCATAACACCAATTGTCCACATTGGCATACATAGACAAGAAAGAGTATGTCTGGAATAGTTTTCCAAAGAAGCTTCGTGTTACTTCCTTTACGCCCTCAATGTCAAACTTGAGATTATCCCATGGAGCGCTATTTGTAATCATATACCAACGAAGAGCATCTGAACCATATTCCTCAATGGCGCCAAAAGGATCAACAGCATTACCCAAACGCTTTGACATCTTGTTGCCATTCTTGTCCAATACCAAACCGTTCGAGATTACATTCTTATAGGAAATGCTGTCGAACACCATGGTTGCAATGGCATGAAGAGTAAAGAACCAGCCACGGGTCTGGTCCACACCTTCCGCAATGAAATCGGCCGGATAATATGTGCGGTTGTCCACGATTTCCTTGTTTTCAAACGGATAATGCAACTGAGCATAAGGCATAGCGCCAGAATCGAACCATACGTCAATAAGGTCAAGCTCACGTTTCATGGGCTTGCCGCTCTCTGATACTAATGTAATATCATCAACATATGGACGGTGAAGGTCTATCTTTTCATAATTCTCCTTAGTATATACTCCTGGTTCAAAGCCCATCTCCTTGTACGGATTACTGGTCATGAAACCAGCAGCGATAGCCTTTTCTATTTCGCCGTAAAGTTCTTCCACCGAGCCGATACAGATTTCCTCGCCTTCTTCGCTACGCCAAATAGGAAGCGGAGTTCCCCAATAGCGGGAACGTGACAAGTTCCAATCGTTCAAGTTCTCAAGCCACTTTCCAAAACGGCCTGTACCGGTTGATTCCGGTTTCCAGTTGATGGTCTTGTTTAATTCCATCATACGTTCTTTTGCCGCAGTAGACCGGATAAACCAAGAATCGAGCGGATAATACAAGACCGGTTTGTCAGTACGCCAACAATGCGGATAATTATGCACATGCTTCTCTATTTTGAAAGCCTTGTTCTCACCTTTCATCTTAATGCAGATGAACACATCCAGAGACTCAGCTGCCTGTGCGGCCTTTTCGTCAAACCTGCCCTCAACTGTAAACTGAGGATCATAGGCATTCTTCACCCAACGGCCTTCATAATCCTTATATAATTCTTTGTTCACACAAGTGTTCAAGAATGTTTCGTCAAGTTCCTCCATCAGGTAGAACTTACCGGTAAGGTCAACCATCGGACGCGTTTCTCCCTTTTTGTTAATCATAAAAAGCGAGGGAATGCCTGCAGCCTTAGCCACAAAAGCGTCGTCCGCACCAAAAGTAGGAGCGATGTGCACTATACCCGTACCGTCTTCCGTCGTCACGTAATCTCCGGGGATAACACGGAAAGCCTGCGCTGAAGCATCAGTCCAGTTGCCCTTTTCATCCACGCTTACAGGTTTCACCCATGGAAGGAGCTGATCGTATTCCATTCCTACGAGTTCCGCACCCTTGTACTCGCCAACAACCTTAAAAGGCACAAGCTTGTCGCCCGGCTTATAGTCTTCGAGAGCCAGTTCAGCCGCCTTAGGGTTGAAGTGCATGTTCAGAAGAGGCTTAGCCAATACCACGGTCATCTTTTCGCCAGAGTAGCTATTGTAAGTCTGGACAGCTACATAGTCAATCTTCGGGCCCACACAAAGTGCCACGTTGGAGGGCAATGTCCATGGAGTGGTTGTCCATGCGATGAAATAAGGAGTACCCCACTCCGCCATTTCCGGCTTCGGGTTCTTCATCTTGAACTGGCCTATAACAGTAGTATCCTTTACGTCACGATAGCAGCCCGGCTGGTTCAGCTCATGCGAACTTAGTCCGGTGCCTGCAGCGGGCGAATATGGTTGTATGGTATAACCTTTGTAAAGCAATCCCTTGTTGTAGAGTTGTTTCAAAAGCCACCAAAGTGTTTCGATGTATCGGTTATCGTATGTTATATAAGGATCATCCAAGTCTACCCAATATCCCATTTTATGAGTCAGTTCGGTCCACTCCTTGGTGAACTTCATCACGTCCTTACGGCAAGCGGCATTGTATTCTGCCACAGAAATGGTCTTGCCGATATCCTCTTTGGTTATGCCAAGCGTCTTCTCTACCCCCAATTCTACGGGAAGGCCATGCGTATCCCAACCGGCCTTGCGTCTGACCAGAAAACCCTTCATGGTCTTATAGCGACAGAAAGTGTCCTTAATGGTACGTGCCATTACGTGATGAATTCCCGGCATACCGTTAGCTGAAGGCGGTCCCTCATAAAAAACAAATGAAGGACATCCTTCACGTTCTGTCACACTTTTATGAAAAACATCCTCATCGTCCCATTGCTGCAACACTTCCTTGTTCACTTGCGACAAGTTCAATTGGCTACGATTTGCGAATTTCTTACTCATATTTAATATAGCTTTATTCAATTTAGATTCGCAAAATTACATATTTTTATGCAATGTACCTAATATAATAGGGAGTTTTTTTCGTGGCAAAAAACAACCGGCAGGTTTTTAGGCATTTAGCCTTCCTGCCGGTTGTTTTTTATGCCACTTACTCAATATCCCATTTGTCCCGCCAAATGATCTGAGGAGTCCCATCTGGCCCGAATTCGATGGGCAACCACACATGGCGCGATTCGCTTAATGTCTTTGGCATCCATCTGTCAGCCATAAAGATAAACCTGCCGCCATGCTTCAGTATGTAAGTGCCTTGTGCACCGAAAGTTTTCTTTGCATCAGGCCCGATGCATGGAGAAGGATGTTGCGTCCAAGGCCCCCATAAAGATTTGGCCGAGAACATTCGTGCCTCATTGGGCGCCCAGCCTGTACATCCGCTGGTTATCATCCAATATGTATCACCATTTTTCATTAATGTGGGTGCCTCGTTCTGCCCTCCGGGTGCAATACGGATAAAACGTCCTGTAAAACCAAGGAAGTCAGACGTCAGCTCGTTCAAATGCAACGTAAGGTTGTCCTCGCTGCTTGTAAGCTGATAGGCCGTTCCGTCATCATCCACATAAACCGTCTGGTCTCTGCTCATCTGCCCTCCCTGGAAATCACGCCAGAGGAACATACCTTTTTCTATGGCCTGCCGCCATTCCGGAGTCCACCAATCCTTATAGTCTTCCGGATTCTGTTTTTGCGCCAGTTTCTTGTCTTTCCGTTTAAAGTCAACAGGCCAGTATTTGGCATTGGGACGGAGAGCCCTTTCAAACTTGAAAGGCCCGTATGGCGAATCGCTTTGCGCAAAACCCATCATTGCTGCCGAATACCCCTTACCCTTCAGCTCTAAATGGAAAAGCATTACATATTTTTGCGTTTTAGGGCAGAACACCACTTTGGGGCGTTCCATTACACATCCGTATTCAATGGGACTGCCCGGCTGTTGAACCGTAGACAAGACTATACCACAATCTTTCCAATTAACAAGGTCCGGACTGGTATATAACGAGATACCGGGCATTGCCTTATGCGTTCCACGCGGACGACTTTCCCCGTACCAGAAGAACGTGCCGTCCGCCTGTATGATATTTCCGCCATGGGCGTTTATGTGCAATCCGTTATTATCGGGCCACTCCGCACCGGGAACAATCGTCCGCTTTTGTGCTGAAACCCACAACGGGAGCACACAGACGCTCAACAGCATAAGGAAAAACTTTTTCATTAGGCAATCTTTTAATCCAAATCGGTCATTAGCATTATGATGATAATAGTCTTTACTTTTTAAACAGATGACCAAAAGATGGCTTCATTTGCGCGTAACAGTCTATTGACCGATTCGTGTTTAATGTAATACGCTTAATTTGTCTCAATTATTCCAACTGTCCTTTAATGGAATGGCAACTGCTGCCATCAAAACAATGGGTACAAAGCTGACACTTAGGCAGTCCGATAGCCTGAACCAACGTTTCCAGTTTACTGAACATCAGTGAGTCCAGACTCAGGCGTTTGGCTATTTCATCTACCATCCGTTTATATTCCGGAGAACCAGTTCTGGCATATGCTTCCACGTTTTTGTTCATGTCGCCCTCTATACCCTGAATTATCCTGCGCGTAATCAGTTCTAATTCTGTCTTGCTCGCCGCAAAATTAATAAAGGGGCATCCGTAAATCAGGGGGGGGCAGGCAATTCGCATGTGGACTTCCTTCGCGCCCAATTCCCGGAGCGATACCGTTTTGTCCTTTAGCTGGTTGCCGCGCACAATAGAATCATCGCAGAACAGGACACGCTTCCCTTCAAGAATTTCCTTGTTGGGTATGAGTTTCATTTTTGCCACCAGAGAGCGAAGATTCGGATTTGCCGGCATAAAGCTTCTGGGCCAAGTGGGTGTATATTTACAAACGGCGCGTTGATAAGGAATCTTATGGCCGTTGGCATATCCCATAGCCATCCCAATACCACTGTCGGGTATGCCACAGGCACAATCCACCTCGGTGGTGTCTTCTTCCCCCATAACTCTTCCACACTCATTGCGAACCACCTCTACGTTGCGTCCTTCGTAACAGCTCGTGGGGAAACCATAGTAGACCCACAGGAAAGAGCATATCTGCATTTTCTTGTTAGGCCGGCGGAGCTGTTCCATTCCATAAGGACGGATACGCACAATCTCGCCCGGACCGATGAAATGAGTTATCTCATACTCAAGCGTGGGGAATGCCGAACTCTCGCTGGTCACAGCCATCGCACCTTCCTTACGGCCAACAACGATTGGCGTCCGTCCCCATGAGTCGCGGGCTGCGATGATGCCGTCCTCGGTAAGCAGCAGCATTGAACATGAACCCTCAATGTTGCGGAACACATTTTCAATGCCATCCACAAAGTCTTTTCCCTTTATAATAAGCAGTGACACCAATTCTGTGGGATTGATCCTGCCGCTGGAGAACTCGCTCAGATGCATGTTCTCGCTCAATAGCTGCTGGGCCAATTGTTCCATGTTATTGATTTTTGCCACAGTTACCAAGGCAAAACGTCCCAAATGCGAATTCATCAGCATGGGTTGCGCATCAGTGTCACTTATTACGCCAATTCCGCTATTACCCACAAACTTTTCCAATTCCGGTTCAAAACGCGTTCGGAAATATGTATTCTCCAAATTGTGGATACTACGGTAAAATCCTTTTTCTTCTGAAAATGTGGCCATTCCGCCTCTGCGAGTCCCCATGTGTGACTGATAGTCCGTGCCGTAAAACAAGTCGGCAATGCAAGGCTCTTGTGCCACCGTGCCAAAAAATCCGCCCATACTGTTTTAAATGTTAATGTATATTCAGGGTTGTGTGTAAACTTTATTTTTGCGACACAAAGTTATTGAAAAATCTCGGCAATTCACATATATAAATCCCCAAAAATTCACAATTTTGTTCCGAAGATATTTTCTTCTTGCATTTATTGTCTGATATGGAATGTTTTTGTAACTTTGCAGTCATCTAAAAAAGATTCTCATGATAACAAGATACTCCCTTACGTTTTTCCTCTGTTTCCTCTGCATAACAAATCTCTTGGGCAAAGTGCCTTCCTCAAATGATTCTATCCGCTCCACGGCCATGGACGAGGTAGTTGTTACCGGGGTGCCCGTCGAAACCATTCACGACAACATTCCGTACACCGTGACAATTGTCAACGACAAACAGCTTCAGTCCTCACCCAAAGGCCAATTGCTTTCCGCGCTGTCGGGCAGCATACCCAGCCTGTTCGTGGCCGAGCGCAATGTGCTGGGGTTCGGAATCAGCACAGGAGGGTCCGGCGGCATAAAGATGCGCGGAATCGGAGGTGACCCCACAAGCGGGGTGCTGATGATGGTTGACGGACAACCACAGTTTGCGGGACTGTTCAGCCATCATGTGGCGGACATGTATGGCAAGGAGTATGTAGACCATGTAGAAATCCTGCGCGGACCCGGATCAGTGCTCTACGGATCAAATGCCATGGGAGGCGTAATCAACATCATCACAAAACAGGCAAAGGAGGACGGATGCCACACAAGTCTGACTTCGCAATACGGCTCGTACAACACATGGCAGACACATCTTACAAATATGGCGAGAAAGGGCCGGTTCTCCTCGCTCGTATCAGTCGGATTCGACCGTACGGACGGTGTACAGGAAGGGATGAAGTTCAAGCAGGGCAATCTGTTTGCAAAACTCGGTTATGAAGCCGGCAAGCAATGGAATCTGCAGGCAGACTACTCGCTGATGAAGTTCCTGGCTGATGATCCGGTCTATCCCAAAGTGTACAAGAACGACCCAACCGGCATATACCACCAGAATGTGGTTAGGGGCAGTGCATCGGTATCGGCAAAAAACAAGTATGAACGCACAAGCGGCAACCTGAGAGCCTATTACAGCTACGGCAATCACCACATACAGGATCCGGCCGCATTTCACAGCGTGGATGACAGGATGGGGCTGATGATATACCAGAACATGGAGCTATGGCCAGAGGCATCGGCCGCTGCCGGGTTCGACTTTGACGCATATTCGGGAAAGATTCCACTGTCAGGCGGCAAAGACCACTCGCAAGCCCCGATGGCCACCCTAAAGCGAAAGCACATTGTGGAATATTCGCCCTATCTGACGCTTACGCAAAGTTTTATGCAAGGTAGATTTTCGGCAAATGCCGGTGTGCGCATGGTAAACAGCAACTTATTTGGCACGCATTGGGTTCCTCAGGCCGGCATTACCGCCTCGTTAGGCAGGGAATGGAGAGTAAGAGGATCGGTGGCGCGCGGATTCAGAAATCCCTCGTTCAAGGAACTTTACCTATACAAAATGGCCAATCCCGAACTTGGACCTGAAGAAATGACCAATTATGAACTGGCGGTGAACAAAACATTAGGGCATGTCCTCAGTGTGGAACTGTGTGGTTACATCAGCAAGGGAAGCAACCTCATTTCCGTACTGGACGGTATTAACCAAAACATGGGACGTTTCACCAACAAGGGTGTGGAAGTTTCAGCAAAATGCAAACCTCTGGAATGGATGGGCATACAGGCCAACTACAGTTTCCTTCACACCAGTTTGGACAACCTGACCGGTGCTCCCCGCCACCAATACTTTTTGGCGCTGGACCTGATGCCGCATCCGAAGTGGGAAATACATCCCCAGATGAAGGGAGTGAACAGCCTGTTCGTATCGCAGGACACACATTTGCAAAATTACCTTTTGCTGGGTCTGAAAGCATCGTACAACCCGGCAGAATGGTTGCAGCTCTTCGTGACTGCCGACAACCTCACGGATACCGACTATTGCATCATGAAGGGATACGAAATGCCGGGCATATCAGCACAGGGAGGCTTCCGGCTGAGTTTCTGACGTTGTCAGTGTCACAGGTGTTATAGGAAACCCAGTCGTTCTGTGTGCATTGCATTCTATGAGGACCATGTAGAATTTAGGAGTCCGAGAATAACCTGTTGGCAGAATTAATTTTGATATTATAATCGTATCTTTGTCCTCGAATGGATATTTCAAATTTAGAAGAACCGAAGAAATGGACACAAACCAAAATGTCAGAGTCTTGTGTTTTCCAAAACGTTCTTGATATCTATCGAAAAATAGCTAAATTCGTAAGAATATTACAGAATATTGTAATAATTCTTGCTGATTACGGAAATAGTGTGTAAATTCGTAGAAAAATTACAATAACGAGTAAAGTATTGCGGTATGATAAGAGATTTTTGGGTAAAGAACTATCTTTCCATTCGCGACAAGCAGGAATTAAGTTTCGTGGCCAAGGGACCGTCTTCGGAACTTGTCACCGAAGTGGCTGATGGTGTATTCTTGTACAAGTTAGGCATCCTGTATGGCTCAAACGCTTCTGGTAAGTCGAACATGCTGATTGCCATGAACGAGGTATTCCGTCTGTTGGTTATGCCAAAATCGGATGCGGCAGTCGAAATTGGCGGTTGCATCCCCTTTGTGCTCACCAAAGATGAGCCAACGGAAATGCACGTATCATTCTATGCCGACGGCACCCGATATGATTATGATGTCACGTTCAACGGTAAGCACATCCTGAGTGAAGCCTTATACTATTATCCAAACAAATCAAAATCGCTGTTCTATGAACGCAGTTTTGTGGCTGAGAACGTACAGGCTGACATCAAATTTGGCGCGAGTCTCAAACTGCAAGTCAAGACGCAGGAAAGAATCCGCGAAAACACACTGAACAACCACAGCGTGTTGTCTGTTTGTAGAAAAGCCGCCTTGAAAGAAGACATAGCACCATTCAACACGCTCCACGCTTGGATTATGGACAACTATCATGAGATAGATGGTAATGGAGACAAAGGCATTGTTGAGATTTTAAAAGAAGCCTACAATAATCCCAAAAAGCGTAAGTTCTATAACACGATGCTTCAGAAGGCCGACTTAAACATTCTGGAATATCGTCCTGTTGTAGAAGACCGATTTGTACCCAATGATTTCCGCGAGCGCATCCAGAAAGAAAATATCCCAGAGGAGATGAAAGATGTGCTTTTGAAGCCAACCATAGATTCCATCACCTTCTTGAACCATTCCGACAATGGCGATTTCGACATTCCCCTCAGATGGCAATCAAAGGGTACTCAGAAGTACATCCGCATACTGGATGCATTATATGACTTGATAACGAGTTCTCACGTGTACTATCTTGATGAACTGGGCGAGGATCTGCACAACGACCTGTTGTACTACTATCTCAATGTCTTCATCTTTAACTCCGACAAGTCGCAACTGGTTATCACGAGTCAGGAGACCACCCTTCTGTCACAGGATATGATTAACGAAAACAGAGGTGTGGTGTGGTTTGTTGAGAAGAACAAAGAGACGGCTTCATCCGAATATGCCCGTGGTGACTCATTTGGCTTGCACAAGAATCTCTCGCTTTACAATTCATATCGCATTGGCCGATTGGGAGCCAAGCCTGAACTGGGTAGTATCTTTATAAATCTGGAGGACTGATATGGGAAAGCTACGACAGACAGCACTCATCTTGGGTGAAGGCCCAACGGAGTTCTTCTACTTCAAGTCCCTATGCGACGTGTTCAAGCGTCTGACCATCAAACCGGACTATCCGAAGCATACCAACATCAAGGAGCTGGAAGCCAAGATAGCGGAGGGTGTGGCAATGGGTTACAGCCATATCTTTTGCATCATCGATATGGACACGAAGGACAAGGAGCCAGAGCGTTCACAATATCAGAAGCTAAAGACCAAGTATGCCAAGCCCATCAACAAACCCAAGAAAGGAATCTACTGTGAAGTTGAGTTCTTCGAAACTCACCGCTGCACAGAATTATTCTTCCTCTATTATTTCCGCTACACCTCACGTCCATACGAAACACAAGAGCCATTGCTCAAAGACCTCAATCAATGTGTTGAATATCGCAAAACAATAGAGTTCTTCATTAAGACCAAAGGATTGCACAGTTATTTTGAACGCAATGGTGGTAGTCTTGAAAAAGCTGTGGCTAATGCCAATCGGTCCGTGGAAGAGAAACTGAAGAGTGGCAGAGATTATACGTACTCAGAACTAGGAAGGCTTATTGAGATATTAAAAGATTTATAGATTTGATCTATTGCCAATAAGGTGTTTTTAAAAAAGAAAAGACTAATATGAACATACGCTATTTTAAAAGAATAAAGGGACTTATACGTCGCTGGTACAGGAAAAATTTTCACAAAAACTGGGAAGTTGTAGAGCATGGTCTCTATTTCTTTCAAGAATTCGCAGACATCTATGGTGATACGATAAACGATATTGAGACAGCAGAGCGATTCTTCAAGGATTTTATTGAGCAGACAAAAGGATGGGTAATTGTAGATTTCCTCGATACGGACAATTGGGACTGCATCAGAAAAGTTGAAGTGGATAAACAAAACGGACTGATATGGTTCTATTGGCAGATACCTAGCGGTGATCCATTTGAAGAAGAGATACGAAAGATGGTATTCCCTTTAGGGTATTATGGAATGTGCCTGAAGTTTGATAATTTGAGATTTTTGATAGGGAAACGAAATATATGTTTGGGGATTGCCGTAAATGGATATACCATTCAAAATAAAGATGTTGAAAAATTCGCGAAACATGGAAATTGGAAGGTAAAAGCAACGGATGCTAAATCTAGCTTCTTCTCTACGAGTTTAGTAAGAGAGAAAAATGGTGTATTCCAGCATTGGTGCTTTATGAATACACCTATTTCTTCATTTTGGATTATACCAAAGCGTCTGAACATACATCCACAGGATTCGGAGAAGTTGCTTTACATGTATGGTGTCGAGAAGTGTGAGAACAATTTGAAAATCGCTTATAATAAGGCAAAAAAATTGAAAAAAGCAAGTACGCAAGAACAACGGACGAAGATTAAAGCTTCGGCTCATGAGATGCGCACTGTAGCTGAAAGCCTCTTCAAACTGATTGTGTGCTTCTATCAAAAGGAACTACCTCAAAAAGGATATAATTATAAGGTACGTGACTACAATCTATCGATGTTAGGACATTTGGCAGAACCATTGAAAAAGACGATCTTCATACAAGATATTGAGCGAAGTAGAATTAATGAGATAACTACTATAGCAAATGACCTATCACATGATTCTGGAAATCCGGTTCGCTTTGAAGATCTGACAACATTGTTCGATGATATTACTTATTTTATCGAAGATTTTGAATCAAGAATAATGCGTAAAGGGCATGAAATCATAGTTAAACATAGCGATAAACCTTCACCTCATGATTTTGTTAAGGCAAATTATAAAAGTTTTTGTTTCATAGACGAAATAAATGAAATCGTTCGCAAAAAGAATGGGAAAATCAGTTTTAAGATTAAAACACAGATTGGAACATTTGTCGCAATGAATTTATTTGGGGAAAATGGTGAAGAAGTACTCTGTAGTGATGGTTATATCAGAAACTCAAAGGAGACTGACGTTGATATTCTAAATGTATGGGATAGAACCGAAGTAATTGAGCTTTTAAATATGATGTATCAGAAGGTGATTGCGACATGTAATACAAATGGGTATGATACAGAAACATATTCATTAGGAATTTCATTTGAAGCTGAGCTTAAAAAAGAAGGTACACCTAGCCATTTGTTTACAGAAAGCGAGATTGAAGACTTAATGCGTAATGCAGATGACGAAAATAACAATCAATTGGTGATTGATGAAGACGGGTATGCACATATCATTCAAGGGTTCAAGCAAGGGAATCTTTACCCGGTATCCCAAGAAACATGGTGTGCTGGAAATATGTATGTAGGAAAAGATTCCAATTTGTCTGATCTTCACGATAGCTATGTACTATGTATGCACTTGTGGTTATCATATCTAAAAACCGGAAGACACATGTATGATGATTACTATGTTTCTGACAATGGACTTGACAAGGTGATAGAAGCAGTGAAGCAGTTTTATTCTGATTATAACAAATAAAACACAATATATCCCCAGAATCTATTTGAAGCGAATCTAAAGTGATTAGAAAAGAAGTCCTATTTGTATTTTCTTATACTATATCATACAGAGATTTGCAGTCCTTGGCAACGTCGTAAATGTAGCCGTTATCGCTGATGGCTTTGAAATGACGACGGGTACATTCTATCTTGCTTTCTTCTGAGCCACGGAGCTGAGAACCCTGGAGGTCATTACCTTTGGATTCAGCTACGAAATAGACGTGCTTAAACTTCCTTCCCTGAAGGCTATCGCCCAATCAGGATTGTACAACGGTTGCGGGCAAACGGCCTGTATCCGCTCCCTCCTTATCATTATACCCCCGCTTATTCCCTTTTCAGTCAGCTCTCCTCATCCCGCATCGGACTCCTCTTTTTACGATGCCTTTTCACTTTGTTCTGAACGCAGAGAATCTGTGTAATTGCCACGTTCTTGAAACATAGTGCTTTGTCTTATGTGGTGACAATGTCAGTAGAAGTAGGAATCTTACATTGGCGTATTGATAAAGACATGTTTGTTGCCACGTTTTGAGTCAGTACTCTTTTTAGCGTATTTATAACACTCATAACAAAGATGGAAGTTGTGTGCATTGCCATAAATTACTTTGCCATATTTATACTCCTTATGACATCCATCACACATAAAAGGCTGATTCCCACGATAAGTTTGTTCGCCAAGCCTTTTGTCAAGAGTCTTGGCTATTTCCTTCATTCTTTTTTTATCGATTTTTGGGGATGGGGTTTGCGCCTTTTTAGGTGGTGCACAATTCTTTACTATGGATAGTGCAGCCAACAATTCGCTGCACCCACTTACAACAAAGGCTCCTGGGTGTGATTCTATTTTAGCTTTATTGGCAACATATATACTAAAATGCTTATCCGCATAATGTTTAAGCACATCACCCATAATTGGTTTACCACATATCCTACAAAGTTTCTTCATGTCTTATTTTGTCAGAAGTTCACTCAACTCAGAGAATGAATAGCCGTCAAATTCGAGCTGTCCGTTTTTCTTGGTTATGAGTATTATCTATTTCCCCATCAGAATTTCTCTTAATTCTTCAAAGTTTGCCACGGCCTTGTATTTTACTTTGCCCGACGAAGTTTCACTGAAGAGTTTGCGAGCGCAAGCAATTTTTGCTTTTTCTATACCTCGCAACTCCATAGATTCCAGCGACCCCTTCGTCTCTGCTATGAAGAATACATGTTTCACATCTCCATCTTTAAATACAATAGCCCAGTCGGGAGCGTAATTGCCTACAGGGGTTGGTATTTGGAAGGAACGAGGCAATTTGGCATATACCATTACTTCGTTGGCTTCGTCAAGGTCGTGGGCAAATTGGCGTTCACCTTTGCTGTCGCTGAATACATAATCGGTCACATGTTTCTTGGCCGCATAAGCTCGGTCAAAGTCCATCTTGCTCTTGACGGTAAAGATGTCGCTATCATACTTGCCCTCAGTGATGTTATAGTGAATATGCTCCACAATCATCGTAGACTTCTGTTCCTTGATGATGCTTATGACCTTACGGATAAACTCCTCGGGATTGTTCTTGAAAAGATAAAGCTTGCTTGGTCTGATTTTCTGCAATATCTTCACTACTGTACGACGGGTAAGCCTTGCACCTTTGGCAATATCGCCCACCAAGTCATACTTGACGGTCGAGGTACATATATCTGTCAATTCGCGTGATTGCGAGCGTGTGTTGCCAAAGTCTGCCACTTCAGTTTCATCCTGTGTGCCCTCTACCATTACGTAGCGAAGCTGCTTCACCTCCAAATCCTTATTGAGATATAGAACTGCTTTATCAATAAGCTCATTGCTGTCATAGCTTACCCGATAGACATACTGATGGTTGATTTCATTCCATAAGGTTTGGAACTCATCCTTATCGAAGTTCTTGTTCAGCTTATTATCAGATGTTGTGGCCTTTTCCTCTACTACCATATCATCCAATGCTTTCGGGTCGAAGATTGAGTTGACAAGCCGGGTAACGCCTTCTGCTATCGGTTGTAACTTTTGTGGCAATGAGGCAACTGTACCGTTAGCTACAGCCTCACGATATTTGGGAGTAATGTTCTTCTGCTCGTCAATATACCCGTTGTCCTCCAAATAGATGATGATACGGCTTGCTTCGGTTTCACTGATGGTGTGTACTCCTTCGCCAATCTTGATTTGCTTGCCAGTAAAATAGGTAACGGTTGCTTTCGTTGTACGTTCACGAAGCACATCACGGGTTTCACGTTGTAAGGCTGTGGTAAAATCTGCATAACTTTCATTGGCTATCACCGTCAGTTTGTTTACCTCATGTACGTCATCCCCCAATAGCTCTGCATCCATTCGTGTGCCGTGTTTGTCCACACAGATACGAAGTCCTCGTCCCACCTCTTGGCGCTTGGCTGTAGTGGAGTTGCTATGTCGTAACGTACATATCTGGAATACATTTGGGTTATCCCAACCCTCGCGCAATGCCGAGTGAGAGAAGATGAAGCGTGTAGGCTCCTCAAAACTCAACAATCTTTCCTTGTTCTTTAAGATCAGTTCGTAGGCGGAAATATCGTCCGACAGTCCCGTCTTCTTCTCCACCTTGCCATCTATCGTTCTGCCCGTCTTCTTGTCTATAGAGAAATATCCCTTATGCACATCTTGCGGATTAAAACGATACAGATATTTGTTGTACTCCTCATCGAAGAATGTGAATTCGTTATCTACAATCCTTGCATACTCTTCTTCAAATATCTTTTGGAACACACCCTTTTGCTCATTGCCCTCGGCATCATAACTCTTGTACTTGGCCACTTCATCAATGAAGAAGAGCGACAGACACTTTATCCCTCGCTTGAACAGTTGGCGCTCCTTTTCAAAGTGCGACATGATGGTCTCTCTTATCTGCACTCGCTGCATGTTCAGTTCGTTGGTGTCGCCTATTACTTGTCCACGACGTATGGTTGTTCCGTTGAGAAACGTCACATAGCCGTTCACATTGATTTCCGAAACAGTGAAGCCTTCGTATTGGGCCAATCCCGATTCTTCACGCAAGCTGTCCCCCATGCCAAATGTCTTTATCTTGCGCGTGATAGTCCCTGCTGCCGTCTTGGTTTCTATTTCGATACGCGCCATCGGCGGATGCTTGGGCGAAAGCACAATGCTGTCCAGATATAGGTAACTGCTGGTTCCTCTAAGGTTCTTCACTTCAAAGCCTTTTACGTGGATACGCTTCACCAGCTTCTGACGGTAAGCATCCAGGGCATCGAGTGCATAGATAGTATCATGCTTGGTTTTATGGGTAGCCGAGTAGTTCAGCACAAAGAGCGGATTAAATCGCTTGATACCTGCTTGTGTGGCATCACCCTCCATCTTCTGCGGTTCGTCCATAATGATAATGGGATGGTTGGCTGCAATCACATCTATAGGTCTTCGGCTGCCAAACTCATCACGCTTGGAATAGATGATACGGCTCTCTTTGCTCCTGCCGCCCTCCTTCATTGAGGCGGCAAAAGCCTGAGTGTTGATTATCATTACACTCAATCCCGAATCGGAAGAAAAACTGTCGAGTTGTTGCAGATTGCTGCTGTTGTAGATAAACCAACGCGCCTTCTTGCCGTAGTATTCCATAAAGTGTTCCTCCAACATCTTGAAACTCTTGGCCACCCCCTCACGAATGGCAATGCTTGGCACTACGATGATGAACTTGCTCCAGCCATACTGCTTGTTCAGTTCAAACATCGTCTTGATATAGACGTAAGTCTTACCTGTACCCGTCTCCATTTCAATGTCGAGGTTCACCGCACCTACACCTTTGGCAAGTGTGGCAGACGGAGTTATATCATACAAATTCTGTATGGCATTGATGTTCTTGAGCAATGTCCGCCCGTCCAATTCTATATGATGGTTGCGGAAGCCTGTTTCACCATCAAAGTCTATTTGCTGTTGAGTGCGTTTGCCTAAATCACGACGATACTCCGCCACCCTGTGCGATGGCTGTCCGGTAAATACCGACACCGTATTCTCCACGGCCTCGGTCTGGTACTGCTGGATTTTGAATTTGAATTTCATCTTATTCAACTATGAATGATGAATTAGGAGTTAGGAATTAAGTGCATCCTGAGTAGTTTTCGTTATGCTACTTAAAAGTTTTTTCAACTCTTCACAGTCACCATTTATGGAATTATACTCCTTTTCAGTGATATATTCGGTTGCAACCAACAAGTCCAACCAATACATACTTTCAGCAGCCTCCTTATAAGCAATATACATTTTGGCAAGAAAATCCTTTTTGCTGATTCCGCATAATGCTTCACTTACATTTGCACCAATACTTGTTCCTGAACGAAGAAGTTGTTTGGATAATACATATTCCTTTTTCTCTTCACATAAGTATTTGTACAAACGAATAATGCGTATCGCAAAATCTCTACTCTTATCCTTAATAATATTCTCAGCCATAATGTGTCTTTTTTGTGCAAAGATAGCATAATTCCTAATTCCTCACTCCTAATTCCTAAATTATATTATTCTACACACCGTTTCTGGCGAATAGTGCTTGAAAATCTGCTCAAAGTTGTCTATCACATTGTCGTTGGCTGCCGAGGCATCACGCATAACAAAGTAGATAGGCTTGCGTTTAGCTATTTCAGTAATGGTTTTCTCATCAACATCTTTAGCGAAAGTAGCCATAAGATAACCATTATCTACATTAAACACCGTAATATCATTCCCAATTCCTAACTCCTCATTTCTAATTGAAACAGAAAGTTCTATTCCGAGGTCGAGCATCACTTGGAAGAGCAAATCTTCACTGGTGCGGTCGGGCTTTACATTTTCATTGAACAGCGATTGCGCGTCAAAGTCCTGTGGAGTGTAATAGACATCTTCCATATTGGAAGAGTCGAGTTTCAATACTCGGAAACCGATGTCCAATTTGGAATTAGGAGTTTGGAGTGAGGAATTGTTTTTATTCCTATTTCCTAATTCCTCATTCCTAATTTTAATTCCTGCTCTGCGGATACGTTCCTTGCCTATCTCGCAGATATTCTTGTAACCTGCTTTGTAGGCCTCACTCTTTTCGTCTGTCTTTTCGGGCAGTTGCACCATAATGAACTTACGATTACCTCCATCTTCTGCATTGAGTTTCATTACGGCATGAGCGGTTGTTGCTGAGCCGGAGAAGAAATCGAGGATAATGGAGTCTTTGTTTGATGCTATAAAAGAAATATAATGCAATAATTCAACAGGTTTTGAATAATCAAATATTCTTCCCGACAACAGCTCTTGTAATTTTTTACTTGCTAACGTACTTGAATATTTATCAATCAAAGCAAAAGGTCTATTAGTTCGATTAATTATATTTCCTTCATTATCTGCATTCAAATATTGTTTTGTTGAAACTACCCAAAATCCATTTTTATCTTTATTAAATTCTATATAACCATTTCTTAATCCCCATTGCACTTTATCATATCCCCAACGCCATCTATTCACTTTTTTATCATCTCTATTTGGATATACAGATGTTCCATCTGGTGCTATAATTGGAAAATCAAGAGAATCTATATAGCCAAGACTTCCCATTGAGAGTTGTTGCAAGTAGTATTTACCTCTTACACCAACATACTCATCACTTTTTGTGTATCTTTCTTCGTTTTCTATGCCAACTCCATTAATATGGCACAATTCAATATTTTTGGAATAGGTTACAATGTATTCATGCTTAATACGAATGTGCTTTGAATCTGAACCTCCTCCACCTTCCTTATTTGTCCAAACTTGTTGTGCTACAAAATTATTTTCGCCAAAGATTTCGTTACAAATTCTTCTTAAATTATCAACTTCTTTATCACTTATTGAAATAAATATAACTCCGTCATCTGAAAGCAAATCTTTAGCAACTCTTAAACGTGGATATAGCATGTTTAACCAATCGGTATGAAAACGGCCATTCGATTCGCCATTAACCTTGGGATCAAATTGCACATTACCATCCTCGTCATAAATTTTACACAATTCAACAAATTCAGTATAACTTTCTACAAAGTCATCATTATACACAAAATCTTTACCCGTATTATAAGGAGGGTCAATGTATATCATCTTCACCTTACCCAAATACGTTTCACGCAATACTTTGAGTACATCCAAGTTATCACCTTCTATATAGAGATTCTGTGTATTGTCAAAGTCCACACTTTCTTCTCTGCAAGGACGAAGTGTCATAGTAGTCGGTGTATTCGCCAAACGGACAGCAGCACGCTTGTCGGGCCAGGTGAATTGATAGCGTTCTTCGCCATCAGTAATGATTTCGTTGGATAACTCTGCTTGCAACTTCTCAAAGTCGATTGCCAATTCAGGTTTACCGTCTTTACCCAAACGCTCCGTCACGCAATTGGGGAACAGTTGCGCTATCTTTTGCGTGTTAGAGCCTATCACATCGTGGCTCTGCATGGTTAATTTTTCCATATTATTTTGTGCTTTCAGAATAAGTTCTTATTTTTGCAGTTGGAATAAAAAACAACAAGTTATGACAGCAATACAGATGAATGCCGAGATTCTTCGCAATATGAGTATCATTGCAGAAGATGAACATTTGCTGAAACGAGCTGCGAAATATCTTCGTAAACTCGTTGCGGAGAAGGAAGATCCAACCCTCTTTACAAAAGAGGAGTTTTTTGCCCGCATTGACAAGGCAAAAGAAGGCCCTTCGTATGAGTTGAAGCAAGGGGAAAGTATTGATGACCTTATCAGACGCTTAGAATAATGAGCTATACGATTATTTATCAGAAGCAGGCCATTGAAGATGCCAAGAAACTGAAAAAAGAAGAACCTAAAGCATTTCAAAAGCTCTTGAAGTTGGAAGCAGAATTGAAAGAGCATCCACATACTGGCACAGGTAAGCCCGAACCTCTCTCCGGCAATCGTGTCGGTCAATGGAGTCGCCGTATCAGCAAGAAGCATCGGCTGGTTTACGAGATTCATGACACGGAAGTCGTGGTGCTCGTGCTTACCGCTTATGGTCATTACGAGGATAAATAATTCCTTGCTCATTTTATACTTAATCTTAATCTTTTTATCTGTTCAAACAATTCTCGCTTACGGCGTGGTTGTTTTTCGTTTGCCATTTTTCGTTCAAGTGTAGCAATCTGTGCAAGCACTTTCGCTCGTTGGTCGTTTGCTGTAATTTGCTCGGTAAGTGTGTTGCCCTCTGTAACCTCTATCTGCCCGATATGAGTCACAATGTTTTCCCAAACGGTGTCAAGGGTAAGCCCTTTGATAATTAGGAATGAGGAATTAGAAGTTAGGAGTTGCCATTCCGATGTTATCAATTTGGTGTGGTGCACGGCAAACTGCACCTCATCGTTGTAGTGCAAAGCCAACACCATCTTTTGCGGAATGAGTTTGGTAAGCAAGGCAATGTTCTTAGAGTCGTACTCTTTTCGTTTCAGTTGTACGGCAAGCAGATAAAACTCTTTCACCTCAGTCCCAGTACTAAGTGCTGGCACAGTGAAGGTTGATACAACCGCCACAATGTCTATTCGGGCAATATCAGCATCGAAACTCTCACGCTGTGAGGGCTTCAAATCGAACTTTGCATAGATTGCCTTTTTAGGCAACTGTTTTCGAACTTCTGTTGTATGAGGCAGGCCGTACATGGTTAATCTCCTTTGCCTGTCATTTGGTTAAAGATGTCTCCACATAACCAGATAACTACACAAATTGCAAATAAAAAGCCCATAGTTGTAAGAATTAAAGGTTAAACAATATTGATTTCATCTTATCTTATTACCAAAAAACATACTAATTCAAAGTCGTCAAGTCCCTGAATTTCATTTGTAAACAATGAGCCTGTGGCACCACCGAGGAAACTGTCTATGTCGCTTTCTTCCTTTACTGTGATGATGGAGGCAATGGCGTCGCCGAGCAAATCGGAATAGTGTTGCATATTCTTTCCGTCTCGGGTAATGCGGTTGAACTCCTTGCACAGTTCCATGTCGGGAGCCGACTTGCCTTTGCACATGAATCTCATGCAGTCCAATAACTCTTTAGGCTGCAAGTGGTTAATATGAACCAATTCCTCATTCCCAACTCCTAATTCCTCATTATTCTTTACATACACCAAATAGAATGGGTGCAGGCGATTCTTGCGGTCGATGTTTACATTGTTGTTACGATTCTTCAGTACATACACCACTCCAGGAGGACAACCCTCAGAAGCTGGAACTACGGCATGCAAGCCGAATGGAGTATGCTCTATGTTCGGATTATCCTGCATATAGGCAAGCAGATCGAGGCGGAACTCGTTCAGCCCCAAGTCCATGATGCTGATGCCTGTGTTCATCTCTTCAATATCCACCACTTCGCTTTGCAGGCGTTTAAGCTGCTCGCGACGATACTCCAAGTCGCCCTTTTCTTCGGGAGAAATGGGGTTGTCATCGCCCGTACTGGTCATTACTGATACTTTCATGCGGGCTTCTACCCTTCCCTTCAGGTCGATGTACTCATCCAAGTCCATATCGGGCCAGTAGTTGACAAGCTGGATAACATCGTTGCGAGAGCCTATACGGTCGATACGTCCAAAGCGTTGGATGATACGCACAGGATTCCAGTGGATATCGTAGTTGATGAGGTAGTCGCAATCCTGAAGGTTCTGACCCTCGCTGATGCAGTCGGTAGCAATCAATACAGAGACCCCGTCCCAATCTTCCCCTCTATGGGAAGGGGTAAAAAGATGTGGATAAATGGCGTGTGCCTCTTTGGAAATGGGAGAAAAGAGGGTGAGCACCTTGTTGAAGTCCAACTTTTCGCCACGGGGAAGGCGAAAAGTGGAGCGTGCTTCCACTTGTCCCGTAACAAGGGCGGTGTGCAAGCCATACTTTTCCTGAATGCGTTCGGCCAGACAATCATAGAGGTATTCTGCCGTGTCACTGAAGGCGGTGAAGATGATTACCTTCTTGTTACCTGTGTTTATGGGGTGCTCAAACTTATGCCGGAGGTCATCCATAAGTTGTAACAGCTTACTGTCATGCTCGGGCGTAATGTCCGCTAACATAAGGAGCAGCAACTTCAATGTTTCAATGTCCTTGTCAAGGAACTTCTTCCAGCCGATATAGTCCATGTCTTCAAGAGCAATCTGCGACTTTTTGCCTCCGATGAAGATGTCTTCCTGTTCATCAAGGTCAAGTCCGGCAGAGAAGTCATATTCATCTACCGTGGTTCGTGCAGTACCATGCCCGGCATCAAGAGAATTGATTTTCTCTACCGTAGCCGATATAAAGCCAAGGATGCGGTTCAAAGACAGGCGGAATGAATTGACGGAACTTTCAAGACGTTTAAGCAGGTTGATGCTCATCAACTTACGGATACCCCGTTCACGCCCCTTCATGGTAAGTCCCGAGTACTCCTCTTCGCTTGTGATGTTGACATACTTTGACAATCTGCTTGGCAGAATGAAGTCTGACGGGGTGTATATGGCAAGATTCAGCGAACTTAGCAGGATGTATATCTCGTTGTAGTTGATGGCACTGTCAAGGTCGGTAAGATGTGGACGACGAGCGATGGGCGTCAGTCGTGTGGGGAACTTGCCTATGTCTGCCGTATCATAATATTGTTCTATATGCTTTCGGCTTCGGGCAATGGTGACGCAGTCAAGCACCTCGAAGAAGTCGAAGCTGAGGCGTTCCAACAGTCGTTTTGTGGTACGTTCTTCCGACGGGAGCTTTGCCCATCGGTTATACTCTGTTTGTGCCTGACGGAAGATGTCATCAATGCTGCTGCTTGTATTGAGCAGGCCATCAATGTTTTCTGAATTTCCCTCATAAGCCAGGGCTATCTGGTTCTTCAAATCATTGAAGCGGTTGTTTACGGGTGTGGCGGAAAGCATCAGCACTTTTGTCTTCACCCCCTTACGGATTACCTTGTTGAGCAACTGCAGGTAGCGGTTCTCACGAGGATTCTCATCATTCTCATCAGTGGTAACCTTGCCTCCATTACGGAAATTATGGCTTTCGTCTATCACCACAAGGTCGTATGTGCTCCAATTGATATGGGTAAGGTCGAGCCCGTTTGTTACTCCGCTGTTACGCGACAAATCAGTGTGGTAAAGCACATCGTATCGCAGACGGTCAGCCACAATGGGGTTGTTGAGGTAGTTGCTCCGATAAGTGATCCAGTT
The DNA here is from genome assembly GCA_017935785.1 of Bacteroidaceae bacterium. Taxonomy (GTDB): domain Bacteria; phylum Bacteroidota; class Bacteroidia; order Bacteroidales; family Bacteroidaceae; genus Physcousia. The sequence continues at coordinate 20,175 of JAGBGU010000045.1, read as the reverse complement.
ATCATTGAGTTTCTTGGGGCAAAGCACCAGCACCGACTTGTTGCGGTTCTCGTAATACTTAATGACAGAAAGGGCGGTAAATGTCTTACCTAAACCTACGCTGTCGGCAAGGATGCAACCATTGTACTTCTCCAACTTGTTGATGATGGCAAGGCAGGCATCCTTCTGGAAATTGTAGAGTTTGTTCCAGATGACGCTGTCCTTGAAACCGGTAGCCTCGTTTGGCAACACGTCTTCGGAAATGTCATCAAGAAATTCCTTGAAGATGTTATAAAGGGTAACAAAATACAGAAAATCAGGAGCATTCTCCTTATACGCATTCGTGATGTTATCGAGTACTTCTTCAGTAACCACCTGCATGCGGCTTTCATCGTTCCATAACTGTTCGAACAACGCAAGGAAGTGTTGCGACAACGGAGCTTCCGTTTTCTGGACAACGGAATAGGCATTGTTGCCTCTTTCGCAACCTAAATCAACTGTAGTAAAACCATTGATGGGCATATAATTGGTATCATCCACATTGATGAAGCCCATCATGTTTTCATTGGTACGATTGGACTTGAAACAAGCCTTCTGCTTAATCCACTCGGCACACTCTTTGGCTATGGCGCGTTGTGAGAGTTCGTTACGAAGCTTGACCTCAAACTCGGAGCCATACAGATTTCGTTCGCGGTTTAAGCGGGGAATATAGAACTCACGTTTCTGCTTGTTGGCTTTCTCGGTAATGAATGTGGGAGATGTAAAGATGAAACGCAGTTCCTCTATGTCCTTCAATTGTGCTTTCAGTTCGTCGAAGGCATAAATGGAAAAACAAGAAGCCGCAATGGACACCTTGCTGCCATTGCGCAATTCTTCTGTCAAGTCTGACTTGAGAGTTTTGTTTACATTGTCTATCAGTTCCATTCCACTACCATGGCCAAACCAGGGCGGCCGTTGTTGGATATCGGGCTACAGATAACCAATGTTTTACAAATTCTATCTTCAGGCATAAAAAAGACGTGAAGCCCTGTACGGTCGCTCGCTTCACGGTTAGAGGCTCCTGAGAATTGCCCTGTCTGTCGAAACGAGCAACGCCGAAGCCCCACGCCGATATGTATATCATACGCCTCCAAATGCCGGTACTGGAGCCATTGGCGTAAGGATACACCTATGGCTGTACAGCAAATGAAGGGCATGTATAAACATACCCAAGGGGCATCTACGCTGCTTTGCTTTTGACAGACAATTTGAAATTTTCTCAGGATTTCTAACCGTCAAAATCAAAGCGTAGTAAACGCCTTTATCTATGTCTGTCCCCACCCGAAATTACCGGCAAGCCGGCCCGATTCGGCATGAGGGCATTGCAAATTTATAAAAGTTTTGGCATACGGACAATGTTTTTTGAGGAAAGATATTCAATTATAAAAAAAAGGAACTTGGGGCGCCTGTTTTTGTCTACAATTGTAGTATGTAATCGAAGAAACCGTAAACATTGGCAGTAGGGCTAATGAAAAGGTGTAAATCTTTTCAGCTAATGAAGCAAGAAAACGTCTACTCTGAAACCTGGAAAAAACAGGTGTTCTGACGGCCGATTTTTACATCAAGATGTAAATGGATTTACTCTTCTATGTAAACGCATTTACCTCACTATGTAAATCCGTTTACACTTAAAGGTAAATGCGTTTACATTTCAATACACCCGAATTGTAAACATATCTTGTTGTGTGTTAACGTTTAATGCGGCTTTCCATGTTAGCTTACAAATAATGAATTTTGGCAAATAGTATGTAAATAGGGGCCTACTTTCGAAGAGGGAAATGCACATCCGCACCTATTCGGAGATTAGTCCAAATTTCATTTTGCATACCAGCTAACTGACACTACAATACCAATATGCTGACACCTCAGTACCAACTGGCTGGTACTGCAGTACCAGTTATCACACACCAAAGTTGGTACTGCAATGCCTTAACCTGGATGAATCAAAGTATTGTCTTCCCTATGGCAACACTATGTCATAGGAAAGGCAAAATTATGTAAAATCTTTTTACTCTATCTTTCTCCGTTTTTTGGATGCCTTGAAAGGGGAAAAATGGAAGGGAAAGCGATAAAATGCTTATAACCCCCTAAAACAGGGTTTCTAACTGGAAAGAAAAAATTCTCCAACTGGAAACATATTTTTTCCCAGTTCGGCGCTTTTTTCCGACCAACTGGGTATTTCCTTATTATTGCATTCATTTCGATGCATTGACAACCGTATTGTTTTGTAAAGATTCTTTCCGGCATTGGGTTTCTCTGTTTCAGTATCTGTTGACGCGGCACGCAGACCTTCCAACTAACCACAATCCGCACACGGAATGAAAATCTTGATTCTACTTGCCATGATTCTTAGAATCTGATTTGATTTTAATTCGCTTTTTCAACAGATTTATATACCTTTGCACGCAAATTACAGGAGCAAGCTCCGTTTTTTAGTAACTAATCTACCCCACCCTTTTGCAATTATGTTGCTTCATTATCTGCTGGCTTTGGGTTGCGTCTTTGTCTGGGGATGCACCTTCATCTCTTCAAAAATCCTGCTGCAGGCCGGCTTGCAGCCTGTTGACATTCTGCTTCTCCGCTTCGGTATGGCATACTTATTGTTGCTTCCGTTTTACAGGAAACATCTGCGTCTGCCTTCATGGAAGGACGAAGCCTGGATGATATTCCTGGGCATAACCGGAGGATCGCTTTATTTCTTGACAGAGAACACGGCCATCAAATACACACTTACCACCAATGCCAGCCTTATTGTCAGCCTTACCCCCCTATATACCATGTTGTTAATGAGAGTGGTTAAGCGTAAGTCTACCCGTCTGTCCTCGCATATGCTAATCGGCAGCCTGCTGGCGGTCATCGGAGTGTTCAGCGTGGTTATGAACGGCCATATTCTGCTCGAACTTAATCCGCTGGGCGATTTCCTTTCGCTTTTGAGCGGACTTTGCTGGTCCTTCTACTCACTTGCCTATTGCTATGTGGCTCAAAAGTGGTCTGCTCTGCTTATCACGCGCAAACTCTTCTTCTGGGGTTTTATAACAGCAATTCCGTTTGCCTTTGCGGAGAGTTCTCTTTCCCATGCCAGTCTCGCCTTCGCCCAGCCTGTCGTATGGGGCAATCTGCTTTTTCTGGGCATTGTGGCTTCCTTGCTCTGCTTCTTCGGATGGAATGTGGCGGTCAGCCGTATCGGTGCCATACACGCCAACAATCTTATCTACTTCAATCCGCTCGTCACCTTACTGGTAGCGCACTACGTTCTGGATGAACCGCTCACTTGGATGTCTCTCACCGGTATGTTTCTTACTATCCTTGGCGTATGGATTGCAAACGACAAGACAAAGACATAACTCAGGTATTTAAACAGTTTCTTAGTCGGCAAGCCGGTAACGGAGGTTGCAGCCATCGCCAAAAGCTGCCTCCAGTGCATCCTTGACCTGAGGCAGCAGGTTCTGCTCAATGTATTCCATGACAAAACGAGTGGGCACTGTCATAGTCAGACAATTGTTTTCAAAACTGTATATGTTCGTTTCGCTGAACCATTTGAAATACTGGTCCTCCGTAATCGTGTCCTGCACCATCTGAAGAAAGAGGTTCCACATATTCAGGTCGTCCTCTGTCAGTAATGGCTTTGACGGTTTGACATCTTCCACAATATCGGCATCGTCCACTTCCTCTTCAACAGGCATCTGTGTTGCCAGTTGGCGCAAGAAATTCCTAAGACACTGAACCACGTATGCCCGGACTCCTCTGGGTTTGAACTTCTCTATTTTTTCTTTCAATTCCTTAACTTCGGCCTGCAGGGCGGGAAGCATGGCGTCTGTTGTCAGCTCACGCAGACTCATCAGGTCTGTGGGTGTAAGTCCGTACTCCGTCTGCAATACCTGCTCCAAATCCGCACGGCTGGCATAACCCTGCCTCTGCTTTTTGCGCGCCTGTCCCATTCCGGACAAGTGGATATTGAAGACGATGCTGTCAGGGTCTCCCTTACTTTTGCCGAGAGGATACTTAGGAGTATAGTCAAACGAAAAGTCAATCTTGTTTGCTGCCGCAAGTTCGTTCAACTCGTCACGAATAGGATTAAGCACCATACTGCAGAATGTGGCAAACTTCTCATACTTGTTCTGTACAATCTCCGTCCGCTTGGCGTTATAACGCAGCAGCCCGAGATATTCTTTGAACTCAATATAGTTTACACTCTTGTGCCCCACATGCTTCCATTTACTAAGATAAATGTATACTCGCGGACTCTGTCTCTTGCGACAGAAGGATACAATATGGCGCACATGTTCGACGTAGCCCCGCCTCATGTCGAACACTCGGCTTACATTCTCGCTTAGCATGCTTATCTGCAATTGGCCCGTTCTACGTTTTCCGCCTGCATAATTATATTTTATACCTTCCTTGCTGACGTCACTGGTGGGAAACTTTATCTTACTGAAGATATTTGCCATCACTATACTTTCCTCACCGGTCTCATCGTCCTTGGTACTATAAACGACATCCAGTTTAAGAAGCTTATAACATGCCTGCTCCAGCTCGTTATATGAATTCGGACTTACACCAAGTTCCTTTATCGGTATAGTGAAAGTGACGGATCCACCGCTCATTTCTTCTTGGGAGAACAATGTGGGCATTATATGCTCAGCTCGTTTACGCTGCTGGAGATATTCATTTATCTTATCTTGCAGGGTATTGACCAGCTCGACCATCACATTGGTTTGCATTGGCGTAAAGTCTCCCCTGATTTGACTATAGACCAAAGGGTTCTTCACGAACTCGGAGTCTTTGAGTTCTCGTACAAGCTCGTTTTTGGGATTAAATTCCGCAACCTTCTTTTTCATCTTACTTAAAATTCTTGTTGCAAAGATATAATAATATTCTGATTCTTAGTATTTTTTTGAAAATATTTTTCCCGTAACAAATATCTGATTATCCTCGTATTCAAATATCTGCATACACAAATGTGTTCATATTTCGTTTACCACCACTGCGAATGTGTTCATAAATCATTGACCAAGTGTTCGATTTTTGTTTACCTTCGCACGATTTGGTAAAAAATAAATGAACATCCGCCTCGTCCTGGTCAAGGATTTCCGAACATAAAAATTTTTGTATTTTTATTTGTTATTTTTCATTTTTATCACATAAAAACGATGAAATGGGTGTTTTTTTATCGTATTTTGCTTGTTAAACTGGATTTACTGATTCATCACTTCTGCAAATCAAAACTCTTTCATAATATAAGTGTTCGGTTTTCCTATACATTATATATAATGTTCAAAAAGTATTTACCAGAAATATGTTTTATCCTTACAAAAAGTATGATATCCAATTACATATTGTTCGGTTTTTACAAACAAAGTGTTCAACTTTATTTTACCTGATACGCGTTAATATTCTTATTTTCAATAAAATATGTAATTCTATATTTAAGTATCTTATATTATTTATTTCTTATAAATTTAATCATCATAAAATCATTCAATATTAAGTATAATATATTATTATATAAGCAACATAAGTTTCAGATATTCAGTAGTATATAGTATACTTGGTAAAATATTTCTGAAGACATGGTAAAGATAATCCGTATTTTTAGTCCAGAGTTAGTTAGCTTATAGCAATGTTTTATTATAATACGGTATAAAGAATCCTAACACTCTGCTTTTCTTACTTTACTATTTCTCTTCTCATACATCCGTGTGTGACTACTTAAGTTTGTGTATATCCAAATTCGTATATATATAAATATGTATATACTATATATTCAAATATACACATACGAGAATATCAATATATTCAGAAATGCAAGTAGTGCATATATGGGTATTTACGCATACCTGAATACGCGTATGCAGATTCTTAGCAATTTACGCAATATACATATTTAAATATATACAGATATTTGAATTGTTACGCTTTTGCATATAAAAATACCCACAAATATTTATAAATATACGCATATTTCTTTGTCCGTTCATATAAAATTATTATTTTTGCACCATAATTAACAATTTATCCCCGTTTAATCGTTATTATGTCACAAGTTATAGCAGTTTTACATGACAAAGGAGGTTGTGCTAAGACTACAACAGTTGTAAACCTGGGTTTTGCGCTCTGGTTGCTTGGAAAAAAAGTTTTGCTCGTAGATACAGACCCGCAGTGTAATTTAACCGATACAGTAGACAAAACAGTTCACAAAGAAGCGGATTCCACTATCTATGAGTGGTTGCATGATGATTCCGTTCGCGCTAATCTTCCCTTGCCTATATACACGCGCTATGACGGGCTTGATTATATTCCGGGTAGTCACAGTATGAGTAACATCAATGCCGAGCTACAGCTTATGTATAGCAGAGAACATAGGTTGTCTGACTTTTTAGATATAGTGGATCCGGACACCAACCTTCCAATTCGACAAATGTATGACTATATATTTATTGATTGTGCTCCTGGAGGTGAAACTTTAATGAATACTAACGCGCTTGTAGCAAGTGACTATGTTATAGTGCCCACAGAAGCTGGAATTTACAGTCTACAAGGTCTGCCCCGTTTGCTCGCGTACATCAATAAGGTCCGTACGCAACTGCGTTGTAAAGTTTCCATTTTAGGCTATCTTCTGATAAGATGGAATGCTAACAGACAGATTTCCAAAGAAGTAAAAGCTTACTACAGCAACCCTGAGGAGGTAAAAGCTCCGTTGTTCCCTGTTCACATCCGCGAATGCGTGCGGTGTACAGAATCGGTTGCGCATGAAATGAGTCTTTTTGAATATGCACCGGATTCTACAGCTGCTGATGATTACATGCGTATTGCAGAGCATATGATAGGACGTAAGGCACGGCCAAAGACTTGGACGCCAATGAAATGGGGGCAGTTGGCCAATTCTGCTTTCCGGATATTCATACAAGAAAGAGGAGAATAAAAATACATGTATTATGTATTCGCATTTGTGGATACGCAAATATTTGGATATGTAAACACTTGCCTATTTAGATATAATACACAAATAACAGACAATCAACAATAAAAAAGTATATGGCAATTAAAAAATCCAGAAATGTCTTGAACATTGCAAAGGTTGCTCATGATGCTGGTGAATCCTTTGTTTCACCCAAGCCTTTGCCCAGTAATGAAATGGTACGTCAACAAATAGTGCAGACAGCCGTTCCCGCAAAACCACTTAAACGCGTTTGTACAATTGAGAAAACTGGCGGTTTCAGTTTTTTCACTACAGAAGGTGATCGAGATGCCCTTGACTACATAGCTTTTAGAAATAAGTTTGAAAAACAAAATGTTGTTCGCGCCGCACTTCACGAATTTATCAAGAAACATTATCTTGACGGAATAGGCCTGGATAGTGAAGGAATAGATATTCTTACAGCTTACGAGACGCTGATATATAAATACGTTTAGTATAACATTGCAATTTGCCGTTACTCAATAAGCAATTATCGCTATAAGAGTAACGGCAAATTTATTTCTAATATGCGAATATTTATATATGCAGACATCTGTATACGCTAATACCCGAATGTCTGCATACGAAAATACTTAGATTTCTGTAGGCTTAAAAGAAATCTCAAGATTCTTGCCTTTTGCATCATAGTAATAATAAGTTACGCCTATTCCAGCCTCCCTGCAGTATGGTATTGTCGAGCGAAGGTCTTGCACGTTGCTTTGGCTATATTGTTTGAGTAAGGATTTCTTCAATGCCTTACGTCCGGCTTTCAGCGTTTTTATGTTAACCTTTGAACCGTCCACGCAGATATAATAGACCAAAGCCTTTGACGTCAGTTCCATTTTGGTTATTTGCATACCGTTGCTCATCGCTGTTGGCGCTTTACTGGTGTTAAAAGTGTTCACGGTTCTTTGCAACACATCTATACTACTTTCATTCGTCTGCTGTACGTTTTCTGTGGCAGCCATTGACGGTTGCAGGCTTGAAAGAGCAAATAGTAAGCCTGCAGATAAAATCAAACGTTTCATACACAAATTGTTTTAGGGTAAATCGTTCACAAAATTATGTTTTTGCACGATAATATCCAAAAAAATACTTATTTTTGCATTTATAATTAGTGTTTTTAATGAATTTTTAACACAACTTATCAACCATAAAATCAAATTAGACAATGAAAAAAATTAGTTTCCTTGCCATGGCCGTTGCCGTAGCCATGACGTTGCAAGCCAAGGATATTCTGGTGAATACGCCGAATACAACCTTGTTGCTCAGAACCTCCGAGAACCAGCCCGTTCACATCAGCTATTACGGTGAGCGAATCGAGGATGTCCATCAAGTTTACAATGCTTACAGCCTTTGGGAGCATGCATATCCTGCATTTGGTGCGGGATGCCAGGAGATACCTGCGCTCAGTGTCAAGCATTCCGACGGCAACATGAGTACCGAACTGGTTTACCAGAGTGATACGGAGAAGACGGAGGCAAATTCTACGCTCTATACCATCACCATGAAGGACAAGGCATACGACTTTTTTGTGGATGTATGTTATCGTGCCTATAACAACAGTGATGTGATAGAGACCTGGAGCGTAATTCGCAATCAGGAGAAAAAGCCCATTACTCTGCTCAAGTATGCCAGCGGTTATATGCCTTTCCGCCAGGGTAATGCCTGGGTCAGCCACCAGCATGGTTCCTGGGGCGCGGAATCCTATATTTACGAAGAGCCTTTGCAGGCAGGCGCGTTTGAGGTACACGATGTGAACGGTGCGCGAAATGCCATGAGAAACCGTCCCAACATTATGATTTCCCTTGATGGCAAGCCCCGTGAGAACGAGGGTAGGGTAATCGGTGCCGTTCTGTGCTGGAGCGGTCCCTATCGCATTACCATAGATACCCGTAATCAGAAGGAACACCATCTGATTGCCGGTATCAGCGAAGCCAATTCTGAATACACATTGAAGAAGGGCGAGAGTTTCACTACTCCCGAACTGGCCTTTGCCTATAGCGACGAAGGTATGGGCGGTGTCAGCCGCAGCTATCACCGCTGGGCGCGCCTTAATAACAAGGTACACAACGGAACAGCCCTGCGCAAGATTCTTCTCAACAGTTGGGAAGGCGTGTATCTGCGTGTAAGCCAGGAGGGAATGGAGAAGATGATGGACGGCATCAAAGAACTTGGCGGCGAACTGTTCGTAATGGATGACGGATGGTTTGGTGACAAGTACCAGCGTTCTGTGGACGATTGCGCTTTGGGCGACTGGGTAACAGATACCCGCAAGCTCCCCAATGGTGTGCCTGCCCTGGAAAAGGCGGCTGCCAGCCGTGGCCTTAAGTGGGGTATATGGATTGAACCCGAGATGACCAATACCAAGAGCGAACTTTATGAAAAACATCCCGAATGGGTTGTATGCCATCCCAACCGTACACCCATTACCGGCCGTGGCGGCACACAGCTTATTCTTGACATGAGCAATCCCGAGGTGCAGGATTTCGTGTTTGGCGTAGTTGACAATATCATGAAGGAGACCCCCAATACCTATTATATTAAATGGGATGCCAACTTCGAGATTCAGAATTTCGGTTCCAAGTATCTTAGCGGCGACAACCAGAGCCACCTCTATGTAGACTATCATTTGGGCCTTCGCAAGACGCTCGAACGCATCCGTGCCAAGTATCCCGACCTGGTAATCCAGTGTTGTGCCAGTGGTGGCGGCCGTGTCAATTATGGCCTGATGCCTTATTTTGACGAGTTCTGGGTAAGCGACAACACCGATGCCCAGCAGCGCCTGTTCATCCAATGGGGTAGCAGTATGTTCTTCCCTGCCTGCGCAATGGCACAGCACGTCAGCGCATCGCCCAACCACCAGACACGCCGTGTGATTCCTCTGAAGTTCCGCTTCGATGTGGCCATGACCGGACGTTTGGGTATGGAAATGAAACCCAGCGACCTCACTGAAAAGGAATTGGCATACGCCAAGAATGCCGTGGCCACCTATAAGGAAATCCGCCCCATCATACAGCAAGGCAACCAGTACCGCATCATCTCGCCATACGAGAAGACCGGTTATGCATCCGAACTCTACATTACAGATGACAAGTCTGAGGCCATCTTCTTTGCCTACAAGTTCGAGCATTATGTTAACCAGTTCCGTCCCCGATTCCATTTTGCAGGTCTTGACCCGGCTGCCACTTATAAGCTGACCGAAATTTGCCGTGATGGAAAAGCCGACCATTGGGAAGGACGTACCTTTACCGGAAAGTTCCTCATGCAGCAGGGAGTGGAGATAGCCCTTAACGGTTTGTTCTCCAGCAAGGTTATTCGTGTAGTAAAGCAATAAATTTAGGCAGTTAAACTGAAAAACCATGGGCAAGCCAACCGGCTTGCCCATACATCATAAAGTCTTTCTTTTGGTAAAGGCAAAATAACGAACTGTAAAAAAAAATGTATGAAATATTCCAAGAAATATACAAATGCCGATTTCTATAAGAACGGCGAGTTCCGGCAAGATGTTGCAGTTGAAGCCATGAAGGACATGTTTGCATTCTATGGTATTCCTTTTACAGAACTTATGGCCAAAGACATGTGGGTGACAGATTTCGGTTTGGGTGACTTTGAAAACGTAGGCATGGGTGGAATCTTCTGGGTTAACGATGCGGAATACGGCTACTTTGCCCATGCAATATATTTGTTGCCCGGCCAGATGATACCTGAACACGCTCACGTAGCAACAGATTTCCCGGCCAAGCATGAGTCATGGATGGTAAACAAAGGATGGGTATACAATTTCTCTGAGGTTGGCGATGTGACACCTGATGCTCCCGCCATACCGGCCACACATGGCGAAATAAAAAGCAAGAACTTTGTTGTGCAGAAAGTTGGAGATGTACTTCGCTTGAAGGAGATGGAGACATTCCACTTTATGATGGCTGGCCCCGAAGGCGCAATCGTTGACGAATGGGCTTGTTTCCATGATAATGCGGGCTTGCGGTTCACGAATTCCGAAGCCGCATTGTAAGGACAACCTCCCTTATGTCTATATGATGAACACATTCAGATTCCTGGCAATAATCGTCATGTATTTTCCTTTAGTCGTTTTGGCTCAAAAGGAAAAAACATGGATAGAGGCCTCTTTGGAAGCCAAGTTGAACTTACGGGCAAACCTTGCCAAAGCAGGAGTGCCCATAAGTTCACCCGTTATGCGTTCCCACGAAAAAGCAGTCCCCATGTCCGCCAACATAAAGGGATGGGACCAACTCGTCTTGACCGCCTCTGGCACCTCAGATGGGACAGCTCAGGACTGGAGTGCTTTTGTCAATGCCCGTCTCATTAAGGAAGATGGTTCTGTCGTTTGGTTGGATGAATTGGAACCGGCGTATCAGAAAACAGGATACGACCAAGTTTATAAGAACATAGGTGTGTTTGGGAATCCACTTGTCATAGGTGGCAAGAAGTATGACCATGGCATCTTCTGCCACGCCGACGCGCTGGTAATTTACAATCTCGACAAGAAATTCGTACGTTTCGAAACGGAAGTCGGCATAGTGGACAAACTGACACAGGGTTCTGTTTCTTTTGGCATCCTTAACAATTATCCGCAGCAAGCTGCAAAAGAACTATTTAGACAATATCCACACGAAATCGGAGTTTTGGCAACCGATGCCGATGGATTGGAATCGTGGATGCTTGCACAGGGAGAAGAAGCCGAAACGCAGATGATTGCATCCCTCCTTTCTCAATTGAAAGATGCTTCGTATTATAAAAAAGAGTTAGAGAACTTGTCTGGTGCCACGGCAGAAGAGCGTTTGCGCAACGCCATTCGGCTGTATGCCACGGTTCGTGCTGTTTTGGATATTCAGAAAGATTTGGAATGGCTGAATATTGAAGCCATAAAGTTGGCTTTTGCCGACATGAAAAAACAGCCAGGATATGATGTGGCCAAATATGAACCGTTGTTCAATGAATTGCTTCTGTTAAGCCAAAGAGGTTTTGACGGCATCTATTCTGGGGACGAAAAGGCTATTGACAATGCCCAGAAGGCGTTGGCTAACAAACGTGCCATTCTCTTGGGTAATACTTTGTTGGATGTTGATAGGGTGGTGGCATCCCGTTATAAATTGGGTGCCGAGGCACGTCGTGCCATGAGCCCTTCATTGGGCACCCAGTCCAATAACTGGAGCAACCAATCTTCCGCTCCCCGTAGCGGTTTCAATGCTGATATTGTGGAATTGACCAACTTGCGCGGCGATGTCTGCGTGCGGTCTGTCTATGCTCCTGCTAATGGTTCTCCCGTGTCCGACTTAAAGTTGCATTGGGATGGAGACCGCGTGATGTTTACCCAAACAGAGGAAAATAAACATTGGAATGTCTTTGAAGTAAAACTGGATGGAACTGGATTGAGGCCGATGGTAGAATGCCCGGAACCTGATATCGAATTTTATGACGGAACATATTTGCCGGACGGCCGTGTCATTGCAGTTTCCAATATCGGATACCAGGGTGTTCCTTGTGTAAGCGGTTCGGATGCAGTGGGAAATATGATGCTGTTTGACCCAAAGGATAAAAGTCTGCGTCGTTTGACTTTTGACCAGGACGCGAACTGGAATCCCGTAATCACGCATAGCGGCAAGGTAATGTACACTCGTTGGGAATATACGGACCTGACGCATTATTACACCCGTATCGTCATGACAATGAATCCCGACGGAACTGAGCAGAGGGCATTGTACGGAAGCGGCTCGATGTTCCCGAACAGTACATTTGACATTCAGCCTTTGCCCGGCCATTCTTCCGCCTTCGTGGGGATTATCTCCGGCCACCACGGCGTGGCCCGTTCCGGTCGTTTGATACTGTTTGACCCGACAAAGCACCGCAAGGGCGCAGCCGGCATAATCCAGGAAATCCCTCATCGCAATCGTCCGGTGACAGAACTTGTCAAGGATGAATTGGTAAATGGCGTTTGGCCCCAGTTTATCAAGCCTACGCCGTTAAGCGACAAGTATTTTCTGGTCTCCGCCAAATTGACCCCTAATGATTTGTGGGGACTTTATCTGGTTGATGTGTATGACAATGTCACGTGTCTGACGAAGGCCGAGGGAGAAGGCTATATCAGTCCGATTGTAGTCCGTAAGACAAAGACGCCCCCGTCAATACCGGATCGTGTTAAGCTGGATGAAAAAGAAGCTACATTCTTTATCCAGGACATTTATGAAGGCGAAGGTTTGAAAGGCATACCTCGCGGCACGGTCAAGGCGCTTCGTCTGCATGCGTATGAATATGCTTATTTAAAGACAACGTCTGACCACAACTGGCATGGTATCCAGTCTGGCTGGGACATTAAGCGTATCCTGGGCACAGTGCCTGTGGAAGAAGACGGTTCCGTTATGTTCAAGGCTCCGGCCAACACCCCGATTTCCATCCAGCCGTTAGACAAGGATGGCGTGGCTGTTCAGTGGATGCGCAGTTGGGTTACAGGCCAGCCGGGCGAAATAGTTTCTTGTGTCGGCTGTCATGAGAGTCAGAACCAGGTAGTCATTCCCAAACGCGTGATTGCTTCTCAAAAAAAGCCGGCTTCTTTGACATTGCCCGAAGGAGGAGTGCGTTCATTCACCTTCGACCTGGAAGTACAGCCCATTCTGGACCGTGCCTGTATAGCTTGCCACAATGGGGAGGGAAAGGCGTTTGACTTGCGAGGCGGCAAGAAGGACGGACAAGGCTACGGAACCTCTTACCTTAACATTCATCCCTATGTGCACCGTCAGGGTGGCGAGGGTGATATGAAGGTGCTGTATCCGTATGAATACCACCCGAATACCAGCGAATTGGTCCGTCTGTTGAAAAAAGGTCATTACAATGTGGAACTGACAGACGAAGAATGGAAGAAACTTTATAACTGGATTGACTATAACGCCCCGGACAAGGGCTACTTCAATGCCAATGTAGTGGGCAAGGATGTACTTCCTTATCAGGGATTCGACCAAATCAGGCGCCGTAAGGAATTGACAGACAAGTATGCCAACGGGGCAGGCGTGGACTGGCAGAAAGAAATTGCCGATTATGCAGCCTATCTGAAAGGCAAGGGACCGATTACTCCGGTGATGCCGGAGAAACGGGCGGAAGCGGAGCCAAAGGATGTGAAGGCAAAAGACTGGCCGTTTGATGCAGCGGGAGCGAGGGCGTTATTGGAAAAAGAAGGACAGACCCGCAAGGAAGTGGAAATAGCACCCGGGATAAAGGTAAACTTTGTGCGTATTCCTGCAGGCCAGTTCGTGATGGGCAGCTACAGCGGCGAGCCGGATGCATATCCCACTGCCAGAGTGAAGATAAAGAAAGGATTCTGGATGGCAGAACTGGAAACGACAAACGAACAGTTCAACGCCATATTCCCTGAACATGACAGCCGCCACATGGACCAGCAGTGGAAGGACCATGTGGTGCCCGGCTATCCGGCAAACAGGCCGGACCAGCCGGTTATCCGTGTAAGCTATGACCAGGCTATGGAATATTGTAAACAGCTGAGTGAAAGAACCGGCCTGCACATCACGCTTCCTACAGAAGCCCAGTGGGAATGGGCGTGTCGTACGGGCAGCGGCGACGACTTCTGGTATGGCGGCATGCACTCCGATTTCGGCAAGAAGGAAAATCTGGCGGATAAAACCACATTGCAGTTTGCCGTCATTGGCATAGACCCGCAACCGATGGACAAGTCTAACTATTGGTATAAGCATTATACCTATCTGCCCAAAGAGGAAAGTGTGGATGACGGAAGTCTGGTACAGGTGGGCGGCAAGGTATATGAAGCCAACCCCTTCGGCCTGTATAACATGCACGGCAATGTGGCGGAGTGGACACGTTCTGATTACGTCCCGTATACGGGTAAGGGAAGGAAGAAGAACAAAAGCCAGTCGGAATACAAAGTGGTTCGCGGAGGCTCTTTCTTTGACCGCCCCAAATACGCTACGTCGCACACCCGCAAGTTCTATTATCCTTACCAGCCAGTATTTAATGTGGGGTTCCGTATGATTATTGAAGACTGACAATCCCGTAAACAGAGTGCGCCGGTGTGTGGCTGGTTCCTGTTCGGTGCGCTTTTTTTGATTTTTTTTAATGAAAGGCAGAATTCTAAAGACACTCTCTTCATCAGTGACAACGGTCGTACTGTTGCTGCTTTATGCGGCAGGGCTGGCCGTTGCCACCTTTGTTGAGAAGTATCAGGGAACGCCCCTTGCCAGGTCTCTGTTTTACCATTCCCCCTTGTTCTTCTTTCTGCAGATGCTGTTGGTCGTCAATTTTGTCGCTACGGCCATACGCCGCCGGTGGATAAGGAAGGGGAAGTGGGGATTTTTGCTGACCCATTTTGCGCTCATCGTAATTCTGACAGGCGCCCTGACGACGTTCCTTTTCGGGCTGGAGGGCATTATGCACTTACGGGAGGGCGAGACAAGCAATCAGATTCTTGTCCGGGGAGAAGGTGGAGATGCCGTTCACACGTTGCCTTTTTCCGTCGAACTAAAGCATTTTACGCTGACCCGTTACCCGGGTTCTTCCAGTCCGTCCTCTTTTGAAAGCCAGGTGGTTGTGCATGTGGACGGGGAGAGACGCCTGGAACGTATCTATATGAACAATGTGCTGGATGTCCGGGGCTACCGTTTCTTCCAGTCCTCTTATGACCAGGACGAACGCGGAACGGTGCTTTCTGTTAATTCGGATGTGGCCGGGAGGCGTATCACCTATGCCGGTTACGCTTTGTTGCTGCTCGGTTTTGTCTTCAGCATGTTGGGCAGAGAATCCCGCTTTATGCGTCTGCACTTCCGTCTGAAGGCGTTGCGCAATGCGGCCAAGGCCGGTTGCGTGTGGCTGGCGATAGCGGGAACCCCCTTCTCTGTCGAAGCCAAAGAGGATGCATCCTATCTGGTTCAGACCGTCCAGAGATATAAGGTAAGCCGCGAACATGCGGAAAAGTTCGGGGCATTGCCGGTACAGTCCGGTAGCGGGCGCATGATGCCGGTCAATACTCTTTCATCGGAGATTCTGCGCAAGCTCCACCGGGCGGACAAGTTTGGCAGTCTCAGCCCAGACCAGTTCCTGTTAAGCCTGTTGGCCATGCCTGAGATGTGGATGCGTGTGCCGCTGATAGCCGTTTCCAATGCCGAGCTGGTACGTTGTTACGGCCTGACGCCAGGGGCGTGCGCCTACATAGAGGCTTTTGACGCGGGCGGCAACTATAAACTGCAGGAAAAACTGGAAGAGGCCTACGGAAGGGAGCCGTCATTGCGAACCCGTTTTGACAGAGACCTGATGAAGCTGGACGAGCAGATGAACCTCTTCAGCCAGCTGATTCATCGCCAAAGGCTGAACTTGTTTCCGAGAGAGGGCGACCCGGACCAGAAATGGTATGCCCCCGGCGACGACCTGTCTGTGTTTGAGGGCAAGGATTCCATGTTTGTATCCCGCATCATGGACTGGTATCTGTCAGAGGTGGAGGATGGGATGAAGAGCGGAGACTGGACAAAGGCCGACGAGATTGCCGGCATGATTCACACCTACCAGCAGGCAAAGGGTGGGGGAGCGGACATCAGTCCCGAGCGGATACAGACGGAACTGAAATATAACAGACTGCAGGTGTTCCGCTCTTGCAAAACCGGCTATCTGGCCCTGGGCGGCCTGTTGCTGCTGTGCTCCTTTGTGATGCTTTTCCGCCGCAGCCGGTGGCTCAGGGCGGCAGTTGCGATATTGGGCGCCGGGGTTCTGGTGGTGTTCCATTTCCACATGGCCGGCATGGCTATGCGCTGGTATATCGGGGGATATGCCCCCTGGAGCAATTCGTATGAGACCATGGTCTATGTGGCATGGGCGACCGTCTGCGGCGGTCTGTTCTTTGCGCGGCGCAGTGTAATGACGCTTGCATTGGCCACGCTGCTGGGGGGCATAGTGCTGTTTGTGTCCGGCCTTAGCTGGATGGATCCGCAGATAACGCCCCTTGTGCCCGTCCTGAAGTCTCCGTGGCTGATGTTCCATGTGGCGGTCATTGTGGCGGCTTACGGATTCTTCGGTATCGGCTGCCTGCTGGGGCTGACCAACCTGTCGCTGATGGCTGTTGCCGGCAGACGGAATGCCGTTGTGCTGAAAGCGCGGATTGCGGAACTGAGCATACTGAACGAGATGGCGCTGTGGGTGGGACTGGCCTTCATGACCGTGGGCACTTTCCTTGGAGCGGTATGGGCCAACGAGTCGTGGGGCAGATACTGGGGATGGGACCCCAAGGAGACCTGGGCGCTCATTACCGTTGTGTGCTATGCGGCGGTTACGCATCTGCATCTGCTCAGACGGCAGTACAGTCCCTGGCTGTTCAATCTGTCCTCCGTTCTGGCGTTCGCCACGGTGCTGATGACCTTCTTCGGCGTAAATTATTTCCTGAGCGGCATGCATTCTTACGGACAGAACGATGGCATACAGGGCGTGTCCGCATACCTTTATGGCGCACTGGCCGTTGTGACAGCCCTGGCCGTCCTCTCACGCATGAAGTGGCAGACGGTCCTGTGCAGGAATGCCACGCGGCGGGCGGTTGATGACGAAAAGAATACAGCGTAAAGCAGAAAAATAATATGATTGGCATGAACATAAAGAGAAACTTGTTGCTACTGGCCTTGTGCCTTTTCCTGGGTACAGGCTGTTCATACGCCGGGAATCCCCCTTTCTTCCCTGCAGACCTGGCATTGGGGGAAGGGGGCGAACTGATTATGGCGCAGAAAGGGGTGAAGCGGGTGGACGTGTTTGCTCCCGACGGACGTTCCGTGCTGCGTTCCTTCCCGACGGACGGAACGCCTACCGGCCTTTTGGCGGCGGGCGGAAAGGCATACGTCACCACCTTTGACACAGTGGGCCGCCTTCACCGCATTTCCCTGGAGACGGGGCGGACCGAAGCCTCGGTGGTCACGGGCTCGGGCGCCTGCGCCCCCTTGTCGGGCCCGGGGGGAGACCGTATCTATGTGTGCAACCAGTTCCAGAATACCGTGTCAGAGGTAGACCCCGCCACCATGCAGGTGGTACGTACCGTCAGGGTGCTGCGCGAACCCCGCTCGGCCGTCTTCAGCAAGGACGGCAAGTATCTGTTCGTGGCCAACTTCCTTCCCGACCGGCGCGCCGATGCGGACTACGTGGCAGCCAGCGTATCTGTCATAGAGATGAAGGGTTTTACCAAAATAAGGGACATACGGCTGGCCAACGGCAGCAATGCCGTGCGGGGCATCTGCATTACGCCCGACGGCAAGTATGTCTATGCCTCTCACAACCTGGGGCGCTATGCCGTGCCCACTTCGCAGCTGTACCAGGGATGGATGAACACCAGCGCCTTCAGTGTGATTGACGTGGAGCGGCTGGCCTGTCTGGGGACGGTGGTGGCTGACGAGCCCGAAAGGGGCGCCGCCGGAATCTGGGGCATAGTATGCAACGGAGAGAAGCTCTATGTCTCACACTCGGGAACGCACGACATCAGCGTGATTGACCACAAGGCCATGCTGCGGAAACTGCTGGACTGCCCCGACAAGGAGGCTCTGGGATACGACCTGAACTTCCTGTACGGACTGCGCCGACGCATTCCCCTGCAGGGCAACGGGCCCCGCACGATGGCGCTGTACGGCGGCAGGCTGTACGTGCCCACTTACTTTGCCGATGTGCTGAACATACTGGATGTGGAGACCAACGAGCTTACGGCCGTTGCGCTGAATCCCGGTCGCGAGGAGACCGACGCGCAAAAGGGCGAGCGCCTCTTCAACGACGCCTCGCGCTGTTTCCAGAACTGGCAGAGCTGCAACGGATGCCATCCCGGAGGGGCGCGCTCGGACGGCATGAACTGGGACCTGATGAACGATGGGGTGGGGAACCCAAAGAACTGCAAGAGCCTGCTGTACAGCCATCCCACTCCGCCCAGCATGATATCGGGCATACGCGAGACCGCCGAATGGGCTGTGCGGGCAGGGTTCCGCTTTATACAGTTCTTCGACGTGTCCGAGGAGGACGCCGCCTGCGTAGACGCTTATCTGAAGTCGCTCCAGGCCGTGCCCAGCCCCTATCTGGTCAATGGCGAACTCTCCGAAAAGGCCCGCAAGGGGAAGAAGGTCTTTGAGAAGCTGAAATGCGGCGATTGCCACAGCGGAATCTACTATACCGACCGCAAGATGCACCGCATAGGCCAGGACGTGGAGTTTGAGAAGGGATGGGACACCCCCACGCTGCGCGAGGTTTGGCGCACGGCCCCCTATCTGTTTGACGGCCGCGCCGCCACCATGCACGAGGTGTTCAGCATCCACCGCCACGGCATAGACCGCAAAGTATCGCGCAAGGAGATTGAGGCGCTTACCGAATTTGTCAATTCCCTTTAGCGGGAAAAATGGAAGAAATAACCTGTTGGCGGAATCAAGTACGCACTATATTGATTCCGCCAACAGGTGTATATAGTATTTTATTTCGCAAAATACTCAGTCTTTAACCAGTAGGCATAAATTGGATCTTGGAATGAGATTTCTCCAGCCTTATTGTCCAAAATATCATTCTTGATAAGTGCTGCCTTCGAGCGTGCTATTGAGGTCGTAGATGATATTTTATAGCGGTGCATCACATCGGTAGAACTGATCGCCTTTTCGCCGGCAATAAGAGCTTTAAGGTAGTTCAACTGCTGTGTTGTCAAAGTCTCTGTAATTGTTACGAATAGTAGACTTAACTGCTCAACTAATGCAGCGTGTGCTTCGCGTACAATTTCACTCGTACACACATCCTTTGTCCTTAACCATGATTGTTGTGCGAGTTGCTGTGCATAGTAAGGGTGATTATCAACAAGCTTTACAATTAAGTTTGCAGCATCCTCATTAATTGTCTTACCTGTATCCGAGAATCGACTATTAAAGAACTCCACGAGGCAAGGCGTGTCAATCTTATTGAGGAACATCAGATTGCCGAACTTGTAAAATGGTTTAGACGAGTTGGTAAATACCTCCATCATCATATGTCGTTTGCTACCATACAAGCAGTAAGCAACACTCTGATGCTGCTGCCAATGAGAACGTAGCTTCTTCTGGAAATAGTCGGGATCGGTAAACTCTGCTATATTTTGGAACTCATCAACGCAAATCACTATTTTGAGGCCCTTCTTCTGTGCGATTTTCTCGGCAAGGTCAAGCACCTCATCGGGGTTCTGTTTTACAGTC